>NZ_CAXBOD010000030.1:0-55559 GCF_963977235.1 uncultured Albimonas sp. | reverse complement strand
GCGGCGACGGCTGCGGGGGTGAAGGTTCCCGGCGCCGACGCGGCCGGAGCGGCGAGCGCGGTGACGGGCGCCGCCCAGCCCTCGGTCGGCGACGCGGCCTCGGCGGTCGGCAAGGCGGCCGACTGAGCGCCCTGCGACCCGGCGCGCCCATTGAATCGGCCCGCAGGCGGGGTCACTCTGGGCGCGCAGGGGACGGCCCTGCGGATGCAGGAGCAGGCGCATGCGGTTCGCGACGGTGGCGACGGGGGGCGTGAACGGCTACCTCGCGGTGAAGCTGGCCGAGGGTGGGGCGGACGTGGCGTGCCTTGCCCGCGGCGCCCATCTCGAGGCGATCCGCGCCCGCGGGCTGCGGCTGGTGGGCCCGGGCGGCGAGAGCGTCGGGCGGCCCAGGCTCGCGACCGACGACCCGGGCGAGATCGGTCCGGTCGACGTCGTGTTCTTCGCGGTGAAGGCCCAGGACCTCGACGGCGCGGCGCCGCTGTGCCTGCCGTTGATGGGCCCCGAGACGGTGGTGATCCCGTTCCTCAACGGGGTCGAGGCCTCGGAACGGCTGGAGTCCCATCTGGGCCGAGGCCGGGTGCTGGAAGGGACCTGCGGGATCTCGATCTTCCTCGGCGAGCCGGGGCGGCTGGACATGGCCTCCTCCTTCGCCTGGTACAAGTTCGCAGAGCGCGACGGCACCCGCTCCGAGCGGGCCGAGGCGATCGCGGCGGCGATGCGCGAGGCCGGCGTCGACGCGACCGTGCCCGAGGACATCCGCGTGGAGATCTGGCGCAAGTTCCTGATGCTGGCGACGCTGTCGGGCGTGACGGCGGCGGGGCGGTGCTCGGCCGGGGACGTGCAGGCCTCGGAGGCGCTGAGCGCGCTGGCCAGGGCCTGCGTGGCCGAGATCGGGGCGCTGGCGCGCGCCAAGGGCGTGCCGATCCGCGAGTCGGACGAGGCCAAGGTGCTCGAGCTGATGGCGGGGTTCCCGGCAGGAATGCGCGCGAGCATGGCCAAGGATCTCGACGCCGGGCGCCCGCTGGAGGTGGACTGGCTTTCCGGCGCGGTGGCGCGGCTGTCGGCGGCCGAAGGGCTGGAGGCGCCGGCACATCGCACGCTCGCGGCGGTGCTGGCCCCCTGGCGGCTGGGACGGCGCGGCTGAACGAACGGCGAGGAGGCGCCCCGCGGGCGGGCCTGGGCCCGTCGCGGGCGCCGCCGATGCCGGAGCGCAGGGCGCCTCCGGCGGAGCGTCCGACTTGCCAGGACGTCCGACTTGCCAGGAGGCAGCCGCTCCGCGAGGGGACCCGACGAGGCCGACCCCGGTCGATCGGCCACGGGTCGCGCGGGCGGCGAGGGGCGGAGGCCGCCCCTCGCCGCTGGGTCACTCGGCGGGCTTGCCGCCGGCGTTCAGAACCCCCGCCTCGGGCTCGGAGAGCTTGCCCTCCGCCTCGTGAGGCTTGGTCAGCAGGCGCAGCACCAGATAGCCCGCGACCGCCGAGAGCAGGGAGCCGGCCAGCACCCCGAGGCGCACGTCGGCGGCATGCTGCACGTCCGAGAAGCTGAGCCCCCCGATGAACAGCGACATGGTGAACCCGATGCCCGCCAGCAGCGCGGCGCCGTAGAGCTTGGGCCAGGTCATCCCCTGCGGCAGCTTCACGAGGCCCAGTTTCACCGTCAGGAACGACGCGCCGAAGACGCCGATCTGCTTGCCCAGGAACAGGCCCGCGGCGATGCCCAGCGGCACCGGCTCGAGCAGGGAGGCGAAGCTCATCCCCTGCAGCGACAGGCCGGCGTTGGCGAAGGCGAAGACCGGCACGATGAAGAAGAACACGTAAGGCGTCAGCCCATGCTCGATCGAGTGCAGCGGCGAGGAGCCGTGGCGCGAGCGCAGCGGGATGAAGAAGGCCAGCAGCACGCCCGCGATGGTCGCGTGCACGCCCGACTTCAGCACCAGGAACCACAGCACCAGACCCAGCATCAGGATCGGCGCCACCCGGTGCGCGCCGCGCAGGTTCAGCCATAGCATCGCCGCCATCGGGATCAGGGCGTAGGCGAGATACTCGGGTTTCATCTCGGCGGTGTAGAAGATCGCGATGATCAGGATCGCGCCGATGTCGTCCAGGATCGCCAGCGTCAGCAGGAACACCTTCAGCGACGGGTGGATGCGGTCGCCCAGCAGCGCCAGGACCCCCAGCGCGAAGGCGATGTCGGTGGCCGCCGGAATCGCCCATCCGCTCAGCGTCTCGGGCGTCGACCAGTTCAGCGCCGCGTAGATGATCGCGGGAACCGCCATGCCGCCGATGGCGGCGATGCCGGGCAGGATCACGTCGGCGGGGTCCTTCAGCTTGCCCTCGAGGAACTCGCGCTTCAGCTCGAGCCCTACCAGAAAGAAGAAGATCGCCATCAACCCGTCGTTGATCCACAGGATCAGCGGCTTTTCGATGCCTGCGCCCGCATAGGTGAAGTCGAGATAGGCGTTGAGCGTGGTGTCATACCACTCGGCCAGCGGCGAGTTGTAGACGACCAGCGCGGCGACCGCCGACATCAGCAACAATATCCCGCCAGCGGCCTCGTGTCGGAACAATCGGTCGATGGCGCGGATGATCATGGGCGGTCCCTCTGTACTGGAATTTTCGCGTCAGGAAACCAATTTGGGATTTCAGTCCACCGTTTCAACGCGCAAGCGCCCCGCCTGCGTGAGTTTCTTCTGCGCGTTCGGTCGCGGGTGACGCTGGGTCGCCTGTCCCTGCGTCCGTTCCGTGTGCGCGCCGCTTGCCCCCGGGCGCGCAATGGGCCATTGGGTCCGTCCGGAATTCGCGCCGCAAAGTCGGCGCCGCCGGGGGGGCGGGAGGCGTTCCCCCGACGAGAAACGGGAGGAAGGTCATGAGCGAAGACCGCACCCAGGACGCGGCCCGGCAGGCTGCGCTGGACTATCACGAGTTCCCCAAGCCCGGGAAACTGGAGATCCGCGCCACCAAGCCCATGGCCAACCAGCGCGACCTGAGCCGCGCCTACAGCCCTGGCGTGGCCGAAGCCTGTCTCGAGATCGAGAAGGACCCGCTGGCCGCCGCCCGCTACACCGCGCGCGCCAACCTGGTCGCGGTCGTCTCCAACGGCACCGCGGTGCTGGGCCTGGGCGACATCGGGGCCGCGGCCTCGAAACCGGTGATGGAGGGCAAGGCCGTCCTCTTCAAGAAATTCGCCAACATCGACTGCTTCGACATCGAGGTGAACGAGCGCGACCCGCGCAAGCTGGCCGACATCGTCGCCGCCCTCGAGCCGACCTTCGGCGCCATCAACCTCGAGGACATCGCCGCTCCCGACTGTTTCGAGGTCGAGGAGCTGTGCAAGAAGAAGATGAACATCCCCGTCTTCCACGACGACCAGCACGGCACCGCCATCGTGGTGGCGGCGGCGGCGCTGAACGCGATGCGGGTGGCGCGCAAGAACTTCGAGGACATCAAGGTCGTCTCGATGGGCGGGGGCGCGGCGGGGATCGCCTGCCTCAACCTGCTCCAGACCCTGGGCGTGAAGCGCGAGAACGTCTGGCTGCTCGACCGCAAGGGCCTGATCTACGAGAACCGCGGCGACAACATGGGGGCGCAGAAGGCCTCCTACGCGCGGGCGGCCTCGGACGTCGAGGCCGGAACCTCGCTGGACGAGGTGATCGCGGGCGCGGACATGTTCCTCGGCCTCTCGGCCGCCAACGTGATGACCAGGGAGATGGTCGCCAAGATGGCCGACCGTCCGATCATCTTCGGCCTGGCCAACCCGATCCCCGAGATCATGCCCGAGCTGGCGCGCGAGGCGAAGCCCGACGCGCTGATCGCCACCGGACGCTCGGATTATCCCAACCAGGTCAACAACGTCCTGTGCTTCCCGTTCATCTTCCGCGGCGCGCTGGACGTGGGCGCCTCGGAGATCAACGAGGCGATGAAGATCGCCTGCGTGAAGGCGATCGCCGACCTGGCGCTGCAGGCGGGCTCGGCCGAGGCGGCCGCGGCCTATCAGGGCGAGCGGCTGGTGTTCGGGCCGGAATACCTGATCCCCAAGCCCTTCGATCCCAGGCTGCTGCCCGCGGTCGCCTCGGCGGTGGCGAAGGCGGCGATGGATTCGGGCGTCGCCTCCCGACCGATCGAGGATCTGGACGCCTATCGCCACCAGCTCGAGAGCTCGCAGTTCCGCTCCAGCCTCGTGATGCGCCCGGTGTTCGACGCGGCCCGCACCTCCGAGCGGCGGATCGTCTTCGCCGAGGGCGAGGACGAGCGCGTGCTGCGCGCCGCCCACGCGATGCTGGAGGAGACCACCCACAAGCCGATCCTGATCGGCCGCCCGGAAGTGGTCGCCCACCGGCTGGAGCGCTACGGCCTGCCGATCGAGGCCGGCCGCGACTTCGAGCTGGTCAACCCCGAGTCCGACCCCCGCTATCGCAGCTACTGGGAGACCTACCACCAGTCGATGGAGCGGCGGGGCGTGACCCCGGATCTGGCGCGCGCGGTGCTGCGCACCAACACCACCGCCATCGCCGCGGTGATGGTCCGCCAGGGCGACGCCGACAGCCTGATCTGCGGCACCTTCGGCCAGTATCTGTGGCACCTGAATTACGTCACCCAGATGCTGGCGACCGACGGACTGAAGCCGATCGGGGGCCTGTCGCTGATGCTGCTCGAGCGGGGTCTGGCCTTCATCGCCGACACCCAGGTCCACCCCGACCCCACCGCCGAGGAGATCGCCGAGATCGCCATCGGGGCTGCCCGCCACTGCCGCCGCTTCGGGATGGAGCCGCAGATCGCGCTGCTCTCGCATTCCCAGTTCGGCAACATGGACATCCCCTCGGGGCGCAAGATGCGCCGGGCGCTGGAGATCCTCGACGAGCAGGATCGCGGCTTCGCCTACGAGGGCGAGATGCACGCCGACGCGGCGCTGGACCCCGAGATCCGGGCCCGGATCTTCCCCAACTCGCGCATCGAGGGGGTGGCCAACGTGCTGATCCTGCCGAACGCCGACGCGGCCTCGGGGATGCGCAACGTGCTCAAGCAGATGGCCGGGGCGCTGGAGGTCGGGCCGATCCTGATGGGGATGGGCAACCGGGCGCATATCGTGACGCCCTCGATCACCGCGCGGGGGCTCTTGAACATCGCCGCGCTGGCCTCGACGCCGACCGCCTCCTACGCCTGACGGGGGCGGGGTGAGCGGGCTGCAGCTTCTCGCCTTCGTTCCCGCGGCGCTGCTGATGGCGCTGACGCCGGGGCCGTCGAACCTGCTGGCCTTCGCCAACGCCGCCACCCGGGGATGGGGGGCGGCGGTGGCGGGGGCCTTCGGGCGGCTGGCGGCCTATGGGCTGCTGATCGCGGGCGTGGCCTTCGGGCTCGGGGCCGTGCTGGCGGCCTCGGCGGGGCTGGCTGCGGCGATCAAGTGGGCGGGGGTGGCCTATCTCGCCTGGCTCGCCTGGAAACTGTGGTCGGCGCCGGTCGAGGGCGCCATGGCCCGCGCCCGGGCCGAGGCCGGGCGCCCGCGCGGCCTCGGCCCGCTGGCGCGGCGGGAGTTCCTGACCGGCATTGCAAACCCCAAGGCGCTGGTGTTGTTTACGGCGTTCCTGCCGCAGTTCGTGCAGGCGGGGGCCGCGTGGGGCTTCGCCGCGCAGTTGCTGGCGCTGGGCGCGGTCTATCTGGTCTGCGAGCTGGCCGCCGCCGCGACCTGGGCCGGCGCCGGCGCCCTGCTGGGCGCGGGCGGCATGAGCCGGGCGCGCCGGCGCGCGGTCAACCGCGTCTCGGGCGGGCTGCTGGCGCTGGCGGCGCTGCTGCTGGCGCGGGCCGGGCGGGCCGTCTGACGGGGTCGCCGCCCGGACATGAGATGGATCAAGGCGCGCCCCCCGGGGCCCGCGTCATGAGGAGGCCGGATCGCGCGACGCGGTCCGCGGGGATGCGCCAGGCGCGTCCGTTCGGGGGCGGAGAGGAGCCGCCCCCTCGACGGCGGAGGGTCGGGCGCAGGGCGGCGCCTCGGCCTCCGCCCCGCCCGCGGCCGAACGGGGACGCGGGCGGAGGGCAGCGACCCGCGCGCGCGACCGGCGCGGCGGGCGAGACGGGAGGAAGCCATGGGCTACCGCGAGACCTATGACGCCTGGAAGGCGGACCCCGAGGCGTTCTGGATGCAGACCGCAGAGCTGATCGACTGGGTCGAGAAGCCGACCCGGGCGCTGGATGACGCCAACGCGCCGCTCTACGAATGGTATGTCGACGGGGTGATGAACACCTGCTGGAACGCCGTCGACCGCCATGTCGAGGCCGGCCACGGCGCGCGCACGGCGATCATCTGGGACAGCCCCGTCACCCGGACCAGGCAGGAGATCACCTACGCCGCCCTGCGCGACCGCGTGGCGCGGATGGGCGGCGCGCTGAAGGCGCGGGGCGTCGAGAAGGGCGACCGGGTGATCATCTACATGCCGATGATCCCCGAGGCGCTGGTGGCGATGCTGGCCTGCGCGCGCATCGGGGCCGTGCACTCGGTCGTCTTCGGCGGCTTCGCGGCCCATGAGCTGGCGGTCCGCATCGACGACTGCAAGCCCAAGGCGATCCTGGCGGCCTCCTGCGGGATCGAGCCGGGGCGGATCGTCCACTACAAGCCCCTGCTCGACGGCGCCATCGCGCAGGCGGCCCACAAGCCCGAGTTCACCGTGATCGTGCAGCGCGACGCGGAGGAATGCGAGCTGACCCCGGGGCGCGATTTCGCCTGGCACGCCTTCCAGGCCGGGGCCGAGCCGTGCGGCTGCGAGCCGCTGAAGGGGACCGATCCGCTCTACGTCCTCTACACCTCCGGCACGACCGGCCAGCCCAAGGGGGTGGTGCGTCCCAACGCGGGCCATGCGGTGGCGCTGACCTGGTCGATGAAGAACCTCTACGCGGTCGACGCCGGCGACGTGTTCTGGGCGGCCTCGGACGTGGGCTGGGTCGTGGGCCACAGCTACATCTGCTACGGGCCGCTGCTGGCCGGCTGCACGACGGTGGTCTTCGAGGGCAAGCCGGTGGGCACGCCCGACGCCGGGACCTTCTGGCGGGTGATCTCGGAGCACAAGGTGCGCTCGTTCTTCACCGCCCCGACCGCGTTTCGCGCCATCAAGCGCGACGATCCCAAGGCCGAGCACCTGGCGCGCTACGACGTCTCGTGCCTGAAGCACCTCTATCTTGCGGGCGAGCGGGCGGACCCCGACACGGTCAACTGGGCGGCCGAGAAGCTGGGCGTGCCGGTGATCGACCACTGGTGGCAGACCGAGACGGGCTGGTGCATCGTGGGCAACCCCGCGGGGCTGGAGCTGCTGCCGATCAAGGTCGGCTCGCCGACCGTGCCGATGCCGGGCTACGACGTGCAGGTGCTGGACGAGGACGGCCGCGAGCTGCCTGCCGGGACGCTGGGGTCGGTGGCCGTGAAGCTGCCGCTGCCGCCGGGCACGCTGCCGACGCTGTGGAACGCCGAGGACCGCTTCCGCAAGAGCTACCTGGAGCGCTTCCCCGGCTATTACGAGACCGGCGACGCGGGGATGATCGACGCCGACGGCTACCTTTGGATCATGGCGCGCACCGACGACGTGATCAACGTGGCCGGCCACCGCCTGTCCACGGGGGCGATGGAGGAGATCCTGGCCTCGCATCCCGACGTCGCCGAATGCGCGGTGATCGGGGTGGCCGACGAGCTCAAGGGCCAGCTTCCGATGGGCTTCGTGTGCCTGACCAAGGGCGTGAACCGGCCGCACGAGGAGATCGTGAAGGAATGCGCGGCGATGGTGCGCGAGGAGATCGGGCCGGTGGCGGCCTACAAGCTTACGGTGGTGGTCGACCGGCTGCCCAAGACCCGCTCGGGCAAGATCCTGCGCGCGACCATGGTCAAGATCGCCGACGGCGACAGCTTCAAGACGCCGGCCACGATTGACGACCCCGCGATCCTCGACGAGATCCGCGGCGCGGTGAAGGACCTGGGCTACCCCCAGGCGAAGGCCGGGGCCTGAAGGCGCGGCCCCGCCGCAGGGGGGCTTCACAGGCGAGGCGCCGGGCAGGGCGCGACAGGGAAGGCACGGCGGGGCGGGGTCTCGGCGTCCCTTTTGCGTTGCGCGGGAGGCGGGCGTCGGGCGCAGGCGGCGGGCCGGTCACCCGGCGCAGGACCGGGGACGCCGCCCCGGGCACGGCGTCCCGGGGCGCTGGGCAGCGCCGCGGGGGCGCGCTAGATCTGGGGGCCCATCCGCCAGGCAGGAGCGTGAATGACCCTCGAGCCGATCCGCCCGCGCGCCGCCGTCTCGGCCCGGGACCTCTCCGGCGCGCCGCGCCCGGGGCCCGACCGGGCCTCGGACCACGACCGGGCGCCCGACATGTCGGTGCCTGCGCTGCTGTGGGCCTGGGACATCTTCCCCGACGGTCGGGCCGAGGCGGTCCCTCCCGCGCAGGCGCACCGTCCGCTCGCCGAGGGCGCGGCCTGGCGCTGGACCCATGTCGACGGGCACGCGCCGGGGGCCGAGGCGTTCCTCGCCGCCGGGGGCTGCGGCCCGCTGTCGGACATCATCGCCGAGGCGCTGACCGAGACCGACACCCGCCCCCGCGCCCAGTCGGGCGGCGACGGGGCGCTGGTGTTCCTGCGCGGCGTGAACCTGAACCCGGGCGCCGATCCCGAGGACATGATCTCGATCCGCATCTGGGTCGAGGAGACCCGCGTGATCACCGTGGTCCTGCGCCGGCTGATGTCGGTGGCGGCCCTGCGCGACGACCTCGAGGCCGGGCGCGCCCCGGTCCGTCCGGGCCAGTTCCTGACCGAGCTCGCCGAGGGGCTGGCCGCGCGCATGGCGCCGGTGCTCGATGCGCTCGACGACCGGGCCGACGACATGGAAGACCGCGCCGCCGAGGCCGCGCTCGGCGAGATCGACCCCGTCGACCCCCGCCAGGCCCGCCGGGAGCTGGCGGAGCTGCGCCGAACCGGGATCGCCCTGCGCCGTTATCTCTCGCCCCAGCGCGAGGCGCTGGTCGACCTGCGCCGGATGGGCGCCGCGCCGTTGAACGACGTCGACCGCGCCGAGCTGGCCGAGATCGGCGACCGCATGACCCGCTATGTCGAGGACCTCGACGCGATCCGCGAGCGCGCGCTGGTGCTGGCCGAGGAGGCCGCGGCGCGGGCGGCGGAACGCTCGACCCGGGCGATGTACGTGCTCTCGATCGTCACGGCGGTGTTCCTGCCGCTGGGGTTTCTCACCGGGCTGCTGGGGGTGAACCTGGGCGGGCTGCCGGGGGCGGACTCGCCCTGGGGCTTCGCCGCCTTCGTGGGCATGCTGGCGCTGGTGGCGGGGCTGGAGCTGTGGCTGATCCGCAAGCTGCGGCTGCTGTGAGGGCGGCGCGCCCCCGCCTCCGGCGCCCTCGCCTCTGGCGGCGAGGCCCCCGCGCGCCCATGTGAGGCGCGAGGCCCCGCCGCCCGCCCGCGGCCCCCAGGAGGAGATCGCCATGCGAGAGGAAACCACCCCCCGGGGCGTGCTGGAGCACTGGACCCCCGAGGAGGTCGCCGTCGCGATGAGCGCCGGCGAGATCGTGCTGGTCGACGTGCGCACCCCCCAGGAATACATGTTCGAGCATATCGAGGGCGCGCTGCTGATGCCGATGGCCTTCTTCACGCCCGCCGGCCTGCCGGTGGACGGCTCGAAACGGGTGGTGCTGCACTGCGGCTCGGGGATCCGCTCGGCGCGCATGGCCACCGCCTTGTTCGAGGCGGGGGCGCAGCGGGTGGCCCATATGGAGGGCGGCTTCGGCGCCTGGAAAAGCGCGAAACTGCCCTTCATCGGCACGGACATGGCCACCGGCGCGCCGAAGCGCTCGGGCGGCTGACCGGCCTCGGCGCGCCCCCGGCGCTGGGGCGCGCGCCGAACCCGGGTCGCGGCACGCCACTTGCCGCTTGCCATTTCCCGTTGACGTTGCGACAATTCCCGACCAGCTGCGACTGGGGGGACCAAATGCGACCTGCAAGACAACGGATCGCCGCGAGCCTGCTCGTGGCTGCAGCGGCCCTCGCGCCGGCTGTCGCCTCGGCGCTGGTGCATGTCGAGATCGGCGACGCCGGCTCGACCTTCGCCACCGCGCAGGCGGTCGACGCGAGCACGCTGACCGGCATCTCCGGCACGCTGGGGGAGGGGGGCAACGACCTCTACGTCTTCGTCCTGAGCGTGCCGACCTACGTGAGCGTGGGGAACCTGTCGCCGGACGTGAGCCTGAACGAAAGCTACGACGCGTTTGACATCGGGTTCGGGACGGAAGCGACCCCCCTGGAATATTGCTTCGACTGTTTCTTCGAATACAGCGGTCCGGGCTTGTTCGCCTTCCAGAACGTTCTGGTGGGACCGGGGACCTATTACCTCGGCATCGTGGACACAGACACTTTCGGGGGCTCTGCGCTGGAGGCCTACAGCTTCGACGTGATCCTGTCCGAGGCGCCCGCGAGCGTGCCGCTGCCCGGCGCCGCCGGGCTGGCGGTGCTGGCCCTGGGCGCGCTGGGTCTGGCCGCCCGTCGCCGCAGGGGCTGAAGGCCTCCCCGCCGGGGCTCTGCCGAAAGCGACGCGAGGGCCCGGCGCGATGCCGGGCCCCTTGCGCGTTCGGCCCCCCCGCGCCGGGCGCTGCGGCGCCCCCTCCCGCCGGCCGGCGCCCGCGGCGTCCGGGCCGCTTTTCTTTTTCGCCCGGAGGTGACAGAGGGAAGCGCCAACCGAGGTCCCGGGCAGGAGGCTCCCATGGAGATTCGCGAGGCATACACTTTCGACGACGTGCTGCTGGTTCCGGGGGCTTCCGAGGTCCTGCCCGCGACCGCCGACCTGCGCACCCGCGTCACCCGCGAGATCGAGCTGAACCTGCCGTTGCTCAGCTCGGCGATGGACACGGTCACCGAGGCCGAGATGGCCATCGCCATGGCCCAGGCCGGCGGGCTCGGCGTGATCCATCGCAATCTCGACGTGCGAACCCAGGCCGATCAGGTTCGCCGGGTGAAGCGGTTCGAGAGCGGGATCGTCTACAATCCCATCACCCTGCGTCCCGACCAGACGCTCGCCGACGCGCGCCAGATGCAGGCCAGTTTCAAGATCACCGGCTTTCCCGTCGTCGACGAGCGTGGCCGCCCGGTGGGCATCCTGACCAACCGCGACATGCGCTTCGTCGAGGACGAGACCACCCCCGTGAGGGTGATGATGACCCCCGAGGAGAAGCTGGTCGTGGGCCGCGAGCCGCTCGACGCCGAGGCCGGCCGCCGCGCCATGCACGAGCGGCGCATCGAGAAACTGCTGGTGGTCAACGCCGAGGGTCGCCTCTCGGGCCTGATGACGCTCAAGGACCTCGAGAAGGCGGTCGTCCACCCCCGCGCCTGCAAGGACCCGCTGGGCCGCCTGCGGGTGGCCGCGGCGACCACGGTCGGCGACGCGGGCTTCGAACGCTCCGAGGCGCTGATCGACGCGCATGTCGATCTGATCGTGATCGACACCGCGCACGGGCATTCGGCCTCGGTCGCCGAGGCGGTGACGCGGATCAAGAAGCTGTCGAACGCGGTGCAGGTGGTGGCGGGCAACGTCGCCACGGCCTCTGCCACGCGGGCGCTGATCGACGCGGGCGCCGACGCGGTGAAGGTGGGGATCGGTCCGGGCTCGATCTGCACCACGCGGATCGTGGCGGGCGTGGGCGTGCCGCAGCTGACCGCGGTGATGGACTGCGCCGAGGAGGCCGACCGCCACGGCGCGGTGGCGATCGCCGACGGGGGCATCAAGTTTTCGGGCGATCTGGCCAAGGCGATCGCGGCGGGGGCGCATTGCGCGATGGTGGGCTCGGCGCTCGCGGGCACCGACGAATCCCCCGGCGAGGTGGTGCTGTGGGAGGGCCGCTCCTACAAGGAGTACCGCGGCATGGGCTCGGTGGGCGCGATGGCCCGCGGCTCGGCCGACCGCTACTTCCAGAAGGAGGTCTCGGCCGAGAAGCTGGTCCCCGAGGGGATCGAGGGCCGGGTGCCCTACAAGGGCTCGGCCGCGGCGGTGGTCCACCAGCTTTCGGGCGGCCTGCGGGCTGCGATGGGCTACACCGGCAACCGCACCATCGACGAGATGCGCAAGAACTGCAATTTCGTCCGCATCACCAACGCCGGCCTGCGCGAGAGCCACGTCCACGACGTGCAGATCACGCGCGAGAGCCCAAACTATCGCATGGGATAACAGACAGATACGTCTGTGATCGGTTCCCGCCCTGGCAGCACAGGGCGGGGACAGGCGGCGAGCGGCAGGGTTCTGCAGATACGGCTTGGATACAGTCCAACGGGCTGTATCGGGTGAGCTGATCGGCTTCTTCACTCTCATCAACCCGGAGGCGCGGCTCGGGCAATACGCGTGCGCGCCTGATCGCCCTTGCCGGGATAGTCTGCGTCCGGTTTCGCCTGAGAGACAGGTTCTGGGGCCGGAGATCCGGTCTTTGACACTGAACCGCGCCCGGTCTGCCGGAGGCTCCAATCCCTGAGCAGGATGGAGCCCGGAGCAAGACGCCGAACAAGCTTTTCCCTGAAGTCCGCGAGCGTGCCGCGCGTCTGGTGCTCGAGAACGAGGGCCGGCACGGCTCGCGCTGGCAGGCGATCGTTTCGATACAGGAGATCGGCTGCGCGGCGCAGACGCTGAACGCGGGGGTCAAGCGGGCGGAGGCCGACGGCGGCCGCCGCGTTGGCCCCCGCCGAGATGGGCGAGAGGATGAAGGCGTTGGAGCGGGAGACCCGCGAGCTCTGCCAGTCCACCGACATCCTGCGCAAGGCCAGCGCGTCGTGCGCTCAGACGGAGCCCGACCGCCGGTCGAAGACATGATCGCCGTCATCGACGATCACCGGGCGTAGCATGGGGTCGAGCCGATCTGCGGGATCCTGCCGAGCGCCCCTTCCACCTGTTGCGACCACCCAATATCTGTCCATTCGCTCAACCGAGCGACTGGCCGGGACGATCAACGGCCTGTTCAAGGCCGAGGTCATCCACCGGCGCGGGCCTTGGCGCAGCTTCGAGGCGGTGAAGCGCGCCACCCTCGAATGGGACGACTGGTACGACAACCGCCGCCCGCGGGAGCCTGTCGGCAATCAGCCGCCAGCCGACGCCGAAGCCGCATTCTGCACCGCGCGGGAAACCCGCGACGTGGCCGCATAGCCAACGCGTGTCAGCCGCCGGCAGACCCGGCGCGGTTCCGACCCAAACCGGCGGCGCCGGCCGGGGCCCTCGCAGCGCCGGGTGTGGACGTCCTGCGCGGGCGATGGCCCGCGCAGGCGCCTCGGCTTCGGGTTCAGATCCCGAGGACGCGGTTGCGCTGGCGAACGAACGTGCCCTCGAAGGCGCTCATCATGCCGCCGCTCTTGCGCAGGAACGCCTGATAGCTGTCGTCGATCCGCGCGGCGATCTCTGAGTGCTCGCGCAGTTCGGCGAAGGCCTCGGTCGAGGCCTCTCCGAACGCGTCCCAGAGCTCGTCGTTGAACTCCCGGACCTCGACGCCGTGCTCGTTGACCAGCTTCGTCATATAGTCGCCGTTCAACGCCACCAGCTCCTCGTAGGAGTTGGCGTTTTCCTCCATGCAGGCGGCGCGGATGACGTCCTTCTCCCACTGGCTCAGGCTGCCGTACCACGAGGCGTTCATGCCCAGGGCCGCCGCGGTGCCCGGCTCGTGCATGCCGCCGGTGTAGTAGTAGCGCGCGGCCTCGTAGAACTTCATGAAGTAGTCGTTGTAGGGCCCGATCCACTCCGTCGCCTCGATCGTGCCCGAGGCGAGGTTCTCGTAGATCTGGCCGCCGGGAAGCGAGACGGTCGAGACGCCCAGCTTCGACATCACCACGCCGCCGAGGCCGGGGATGCGCATCTTCAGCCCCTTGAGGTCGTCGGTCGAGTTGATCTCCTTCTTGAACCAGCCGCCGGCCTGGGTGCCGGTGTTGGAGCACAGCTCGGTCTTCACGCCGAAGGAGCCGGCCAGCTCGTCCCACAGCTCCTGGCCGCCGCCGTATTTCACCCAGGCGTTCAGCTCGGAGGCGGTCATGCCGAAGGGCACCGTCGAGAAGTAGACGTAGGCCGGGTGCTTGCCGGTGAAGTAATAGTCGCTGGCGACATAGGCCTGGCTGTTGCCCGAGGCGACCTCGTCGAGCACGTCGAAGGCGCCCACGCGCTCGCCGGCCGCGAAGTAGGTGGTCTGAAGCTGGCCGTTGGACAGATCGTTGATGCGCTGCACCAGCCGCTGGACCGAGATGCCGATCCCCGGAAAGTCCCGCGGATACGCCGAGACGATGATCATCTCCTTGCGGCTCTGGGCGATGGCCGGCGCGGCCAGGGCGCCGCCGACGCCGGCGACCGCCGCTCCGGTCAGAAAAGTCCTGCGCTTCATGGTTCTTTCTCCCTAGTGATCGACCGGCGCTTTTTCGGCCGGCCTCTTTTGATTCGTTCGCCTACGTTACCATCGACGCCGCACGGGGGAATTTCTTACAAGACGCGCTCGAACCCGCGCCGTCCTCACTCCCCGCGCTGTCGCCAAGGGCCCGCGCGTCGCCGGCCCCTCCGCAGCAACTCCGATGTCAGCGCGGGCGGACGCGGGATATCGAAGCGCGGCTCTGCCGCGGTCCGCCTGGGAAGACCCTGTGAGGGCTCTTGAGGCCTCCGGTCGCAGCGAGGCGACCAGGCGGGATGCGACCGCCAGCCTGCCTGCTTTCAGGCAGTTCCCGATCCACGGACGGATCGCGGTGACCTGAACGGAGCCTCAGTGCAGGCAGCTCCCCGCCGGTCGTCTCCAGATGGAACGGAGTCGGGCACTCGCCACTGGACGAACAGGCGAGATCGACGCCTGCCGCACCGAGGCGCAGCGACGGGTTGGCCCGGGCGACGCGGCGCTCGGCCGGCGCGGCTTGCGGCATCGATGGCGCGCCGCCGGTGGGCCGCCGCGCTGTCCCCGGCATGGGATGCGGCCGCAGATTGTGCGGATCACGCTCCGCCTTGAGGCCGGCGTCCGCTTCCTCCAGCCGACGCCCCGGACGCGAGGGCCGGTTGGGCGACGCGCCCGGGCTATGACGCCGCGCGCGACAGGCGCGACTGGGCGTCGTAGTCCGCGACCGCCGATCCCTCGGCGCGGAGGACGTGTTTCGTCACCTTCGCCGTGGGCGTGCGGGGAAGGTCGGCCATCACCCGGACGTAGCGCGGGACCATGAAGCGCGGCATGCGTTCGGCGGCGAAGGCGATCAGGTCGGCCGGATCCAGCGCCTGGTCCGCACGGGGAACGACCGCGACCATGACCTCGTCCTCGCCGAACTCGCTGGGGACCGGGTAGGCGGCGACCTCGGCGACGGCGGGATGGGCGGCGATCTCGCGCTCGACCTCGAAGCTGGAAATGTTCTCGCCGCGTCGCCGGATCGCGTCCTTGCGCCGGTCGACGAAGAAATACAGGCCGTCGGCGCGTCTGCGGAAGGCGTCGCCGGTGTGGAACCAGCCGTTCCGCCAGGCCGCGGCGGTGGCCTCGGGGTTGCGGTGATAGCCGCTGCACAGCGCCCAGGGCTGGGTGGTGCGGATCGTCAGCTCGCCGACCTCGCCCTGGGGGACTTCGCGGTCGTGCTCGTCGACAAGGCGCAGCTCGACGCCCGGGCGGGGCCGGCCGCAGGCGCCGAGCTCGGTGGGGTTGAGATCCGAGATCAGGGGCGTGGAGATCTCGGTCATGTTGTAGACCGTGTAGACCTCGACGCCGAAGCGCGCGGCGAAGGCGCCGATGTCGCCGGTCAGGGGGATGATCACCGCCACCCGCAGGCCATGCGTGCGGTCGGCGGGCGAGGGCGGGGCCGACATCAGGAACGGGGTCATCGCGCCCATCAGCCCGACCACCGTGCCGCGGGTCCGGCGCACCGCGTCCCAGAACCCCTCGGTCCGGAAGCGGCGGACCATCGCGATCGAGGCGCCGCGGATCACCATGGCGTAGATGCAGGCCGTGCCGCCGATATGAAACAGCGGCAGGGTGATCATGAAACGGTCGTCGTCGCGCACGTAGGCCCAGCTCTCCGGTCGGCAGAGCGCGTGCAGATGCGCATAGGACGAGAGCACCGCCTTCGACGGGCCGGTTGTGCCCGAGGTCATGATAACCGACTGCACGTCCCAGGGCTCGATCGGGCGCGCGAGGGGCACGAGCGTCTCGGGGTCGCCCGTCAGCGCCTCGGGGCCGAGCGCGCGAAGGCCCGGCGGCGCCGCGACAGGCGCGCCGAGGGTGACCAGCGTGCTCAGGCCGGCGCGGTCGATCTCGGCCAGGCGGGGGACGAGCGTGGGATCGGCCACGATCACCTGCGCGTCCGAAAGCGCCACCGCGTGGGCCAGCAGGCCGCCGCGGTAGTCGAGGTTCAGGGGCATGTAGACCGCGCCGAGGTAATTGATCGCGAACCAGACGCGGATCGCGTCGAGCCCGTTGGGCAGCCAGCTCAGGACGTGGTCGCCCTGCGCGACCCCCAGCGCCTGGAGCCCCGCGGCGGTGGAACGGGTCAGGCGCAGCATCTCCGCCCAGGTCACCTCGGGCGCGTCCTCGAAGGTCGCGAACACCGCGTCGGGGCGCTCGCGCGCATGGCGTTCCAGCAGGTCGCGCAGCACGCAGTCGGCGGCGTCGGGCAATTGCGCGTCGCTCATCTTTCGGCTCCTCCCATGGGCGTTCCGGGCTCTGGCGGCCGGGCGTTCTGGGCAGAATAGCCGGGCGGGCAGGGCGCCGGCCCCCCTCGGTTCCGAGGGGGGGGCGACGCGTCAGGCGGTCATGCCGCCGTCGACGCCCAGCACCGCGCCCGTGACCAGCGAGGCGCGGTCCGAGAGCAGCCACAGGCAGGCCTCGGCCACCTCCTCGGGGGCGCCGAAGCGGCCGTTGGGCTGGCCGGCCTCGAGCGAGCGGCGCGCGCGGGGGTCTTCCGCGACGCCGGCCATCATCGGGGTCTCGATCACGCCGGGGCAGACGGCGTTGATGCGCGGGCCCTGGCGGGCGAACTCCAGCGCGGCCGAGCGGGTCAGGCCGATCACCGCGTGCTTGCTCGCGCAATAGAGGGCCATGCCGCGCACCCCCCGCACCCCGGCGGCCGAGGCGATGGTGACGATCGAGCCGCCGCGCCCCTGCGCCTGCATCCGCGCGATCGCCACGCGCAGGGCGATCCAGGCGCCGCGAACGTTGGGGGCGAAGATCTCGTCGCAGGCCTCCTCGGGGGCTTCAAGCAGGCCGCGGTAGGGCTCGGGCCGGGCGGCGCAGTTGACCATGCCGTCGAAGCGGCCATGCCGCGCGAGGATCAGGTCGGCGGCCGCCTCGACCTGCTCGCGGCGGGCGACGTCGACGCCGATCCCGACGGCGCGGTCGCCGCAGGCGGAGGCGAGAGCGCGCGCGGCCTCGGCCTCGAGGTCCGCGATCACCACCCGTCCGCCCTCGCGCAGGATCCCGAGCGCCGTCGCCCGGCCGATCCCCGAGGCGCCGCCGATGACCAGGACCGCCCGTCCCTCCAGCAGACCGCTCATGCCTGGGCCTCCGCCATGGCGGTCTGGACGAAACGCGCGCCGTCGGCCAGCGCCGTGCTGCCCTCCTCCAGGACCGGCCAGTGCAGGTGCCAGACGTGGATCATGCGCGGCCAGACCTGAAGTTGCGCGTCCACGCCGGCGGCGAGCAGGCGCAGGTGCAGGCGCGCCACGTCGCCGAAGAACACCTCCCGGTCGCCCGCCTGGATCAGCGTGGGGGGCAGTCCGGAGAGATCGGCGAACAGGGGGGACGCGCGGGGATCGGTTGCCGGGGCGCCGCCCAGGTAGCGGGTCGCGTGCCAGTCGGCGACCTCGCGCGAGAGCAGCGGATCGAGCGGGGCCAGCAGATCGAACGCCTCGTCGCCGCTGTCGAGATTGGGCCAGGGCGACAGCGCCAGCAGCGCCGCGGGCAAGGGCGCGCCGCGGTCTCGCAGCGCGGCGGCGGCGGCGAAGACAAGGTTGCCGCCGGCGGAGTCTCCGGCGAGCGCGAAGGGACCCTCCATCGCCTCGCAGGCCGCGACCGCGTCCTCGAGGGCGGCGGGGAACGGGTGCTCGGGCGCGAGGCGGTAGTCGAGCGGGATGACCTCTCCCCCCAGCTCGACCGCGAGCCGGCCGGCGAGATGGCGGTGGGAGGCCGGCGAGCCGGTGACGAAACCGCCCCCATGCAGGTAGAGCACGCGCGGACCCTCGCCCGCCTTCAGCCGCTCGGCCGGGCGGCCGGCGAGCTCCGTGGCGTCGATGCGCAGCCCGGGCGGCGGGGCGTAGACGTCGGCGAAGGCCTCGATCCGGCGCCGGGCCGGCGCGGGGTCTTCGGTCAGTTCGAACGGGCGCGCGCGCAGTGCGGCGGCTAGACGTTCCAGTTCGGTTGCGGGCATTGTGCCTCCCATGGTCGCTTCTTCTCGGTCGACGTCACACGGCGATAGCACGCAGAATCCGGGACGCCCCCCTCGAACCCCGCAGGAGAACCCGGCGGGCGGGCCCCTTCGCGCCCTGGTCGAGGCGCTCGCCGCGATCGACCGGGCCGAGACGCTCGAGGCCGGCCAGGCGGGCCTGCAGACCATCGGCCAGTCCCTCGGCCTGCCGACGCTGTCCTGGGCGCCCGACGTGGCGCGCCCCGACTTCGACCGGCACATGGACGCCTTCATGCGCCGCGCCGGCTGGTCGGACGAGGTTCTCTCGCTGTGGTGGAACCGGGCGATCATGCTCAAGAGCCCGCTCTACATCCGCTGTCGGACGGGGGCGGAGCCGTTCGTGACCGACCTGGACGCGCGCATCCCCTCGCGCCCCTCCGAGATCCCGCGCCTGACCGGGCTGATGCGCGACATGGGCCTGCGCGCGCTGATCACCGCGCCGGTGCACCTGCCGCGCGGGCGCATCGCCATGGTGACCTGGGGCGGCGGGCTGACCAAGGCCGAGGCGCGCGAGGCGCTGGGGTTCGCGCGGCCCTATCTGCTCGCCGCCGCGCACCTGTTCATGCGCGTCTACCTGGCCGAGACCGCCCGCTTCCCCTCCAGCGCCGAGGAACTCGCCCGCCTGACCCCGCGCGAGCAGCAGTGCCTGCGCCTGACCGCGCAGGGCCACCGCGAGGAGCAGGTGGCGGGCATGCTGGGCCTGCGCGCGACCACCGTGCGCTTCCACCTCGACAACGTGGTGCGCAAGCTGGGGGCCGCGAACCGGGTGCATGCCGTGGCCCTGGGCGCGCAGCTGGGTCTGGTCGGCCCGATCGACTGAGCCTGCGGGTTTCGAGGGGACGCGTGCCGCGGCGTCCCTGCTACCTCCTTGGCCGACCGCGGCGGACCTCCGCCGAAGGTCGATCGCGAGGCGGCCGCCAAAAGGCCGCCCGGACAGGGAGGATCGGAGATGATGACCGCACTGCGCCGCTCGGCGCTGCTTGCCGCGCTGGCTGTCGCGGCCATGCCTGCGGCGGCGGAGGAAATCCGCTACGCGACGGGCTTTCCGCCCAATTCGACCGGCGACAAGGCCGCCCAGACCTTCGCCGAGGCCCTGGCCCGCGAAAGCGGCGGCGCGCTGACCGCCAAGGTCTACGCCGCCTCGCTGCTCAGCTTCTCGGAGCTTTCGGGCGGGCTGCGCGAGGGGATCGTCGAGACCGGCGCCCTGATCGGCCCCTACTTCCCCACCGACTATCCCAGCAGCAACGTGCTGGGCGAGCTGGTGATGCTGTGGGCCGACGCCCCGCTGGGGTCGCGTCCGGCGCTCGCCTGGACCGGGGCGATGACCGAGTTCATCGCGCTGGAATGCGACGCCTGCCAGGCGGAGTTCCTGGCCCAGAACCAGGTGTTCACGGTGAACTCGTCGACCGGCTACTCGCTGATCTGTTCGCGGCCCGTCGAGACGGTCTCGGACCTCGCGGGGCTGAAGATCCGCGCCGCCGCGCCGGCCTGGTCGCGCTGGGCGGCCAGCGTCGGGGCGATCGGCGTCACCGTGCCCACCTCCGAGCAGTTCGTGGCGATGAGCCAGGGGGTGCTGGACTGCACGATCTCCAACCCGGTCGAGCTGGTCGACCTCGGGCTGGCCGAGGTGGCCAAGGCCGTGGTCTCGGACTACCCGGGCGGGGGCTTCGGGACGGCCTCGATCCACAACGTCGGGGCGGACTTCTGGGCCGGGCTGGACGCGGCCGGGCGCACGGCGCTGCTGAAAGCCTCGGCCGCCGGGGCCGCGGCGCTGACCTGGCGCTACGAGGAGAAGGGCGCGGCCGCGGTCGAGGCGGCGGCGGGGATGGGGGTCGAGGCCGGCCCGCCCTCGCAGGAGATGGCCGCCCAGGCCGCCGCCTTCGCCCATGCCGACGCGGACGCCGCCGTCGCCGCCTATGCCGAGCGCTTCGGCATCTCCGGCGCGGAACAGAGCGCGGCGCGCATGCAGGCCCTGTTCGCGCGCTGGCTGACGCTGGTCGAGCCGGTGGACTCCGAGGCGGCCTTCGCGGCCCTGCTCTGGGACGAGGCGCTCTCGCGGATCGACGTCGCCGCCTACGGCGCGCGTCCCTGACCTCGCGGGGCCGCCCGACCGGCGGCCCCGCGCCACAAGACGAAGGAGACCCAGCATGGACACAGGCTTCCGGATTGCGGTGATCGGGGCGGGCGCCTCGGGCATCATGGCGCTGATCCGGCTGGCCGAGGCGGGCTACGAGGATGTGGTCTGCTTCGAGAAGGCCGACGATCTCGGCGGCACCTGGCGCGACAACCGGTATCCGGGCGTGGCCTGCGACGTGCCCAGCCACGCCTACCGCTATTCCTTTGCGCCGAACCCGGACTGGACCCATGTCTGGGCGACGGGCGAGGAGCTTCTGGCCTATTTCCGCGAGGTGGCCGAGCGGCGCGACGTGGTCCGGCGGATCCGCTTCGGGCATGAGGCGCTCTCGGCCCGGTTCGAGGACGGACGCTGGCGGCTCGAGACCTCGCAGGGTCCCCAGGGCGCCTTCGACGTGGTGGTGACCGCGACCGGGGTCCTGCACCATCCCGTCGTCCCGGAGATCGAGGGGCTGCAGGATTTCCGCGGCCGCGCCTTCCACACCGCCCGCTGGCCGGAGGACGAGACGCTGGAGGGCAAGCGCGTGGCGGTGATCGGCAGCGGCTCGACCGCCACGCAGCTGGTCGGCGCGGCGACCGGGCGCACGGCCCGCCTCAGCCTGTTCCAGCGCACCGCGCAGTGGATCCTGCCGCTGCCCAACAAGGAGATCCCGCCCGAGCGGCGCGAGGAGTTCCGCGCCGACCCCGAGGCGCTGGCCGCCGAATACGACAAGCTCAACCGACGCCAGGTGGAGCTGTTCGCCGCGGCCATCGTCAACGAGAATCCCGGCGCCTACGCCAAGCTGGTCGAGGCTTGCGAGGCGCATGTGGCCACCGTCGCCGACCCCGAGCTGCGCGCCCGCCTGACCCCCGACTACCAGGTCGGCTGCAAGCGGCTGGTGATGTCGAGCGAGTTCTACGAGGCCATCCAGCGCCCCAACGCCGAGCTGGTCGTCGATCCGATCCGGCGCATCCTGCCGGGGGGGATCGAGACCGAGGACGGCGTGGTGCGGGAATTCGACGTGATCGTGCTCGCCACCGGTTTCGACACCCACCGCTTCTTCCGGCCGATGCGGGTCGAGGGCCCCGGCGGGGCGACGCTCGACGAGGCCTGGGCGGAGGCGAACCGCAGCTACCTGACCGTGGCGACGCCGGGCTTTCCGAACTGGTTCATGATCGGCGGTCCCTCGAGCCCGATCGGCAACTTCTCCTGGCTGATGACCGCCGAGACGCAGTTCGACTACATCCTCGCCCTGATCGGGCGGGTGGCCCGCGGAGAGGCGCGCGCGCTGGCGCCCCGCGCCGAGGCCATGGACCGTTTCGAGGCCGCCGCGCGCGAGCGGGTGCAGGACACCGTCTGGGCCAGCGGCTGCCGCAGCTGGTACATCGACCGCAACGGCCACGTCGCCTCCTGGCCCTGGACCTTCGAGCGTTTCGCCGACGTCCTGCGGGCTCCGGACTGGCGCGACTTCGAGGATGTTCTCGCCCCCGTCGAATGACGCGCGCCGCGGAGGGGTGCAAAAAATAAAACCGACTGGACGGTTTTATTATTGAAGCGCGGCGGCCCGGACGGCATCTTGCGGGCCGACCGAAGCCGACTTGGAGTATCCCGGCCGTGGGCTTGAAAACGCGTGTGACAGACCTGCTCGGGATCGAGCACCCCATCGTCATGGGAGGACTGACCTTCTACGGGCGGGCGGGCCTGGCCGCCGCGGCCTCGAACGCGGGTGCGCTGGGCATGTTGACGGCGCTGACGCAGCCCTCGCCCGAGGCGCTGGCCGCCGAGATCAGGCGTTGCCGCGAAATGACCGACCGACCGTTCGGCGTAAATCTGACGATCCTGCCGACCATCGATCCGGTCCCCTACGACGATTACCGCCGGGCGATCATCGAGGGCGGGGTGAGGGTCGTGGAGACCGCCGGGCGCAACCCCGGCCCGCATGTCGAGGATTTCCGGGCCCACGGCGTGAAGGTGATACACAAGTGCGCCTCCGTTCGCCACGCGATGGCGGCGGAGCGGATGGGCGTCGACGTGATCTCGATCGACGGGTTCGAATGCGCGGGCCATCCGGGGGAGGAGGACATCGGCGGCCTGGTGCTGATCCCGGCCGCGGCCGACCGCGTGCGCATCCCGATGATCGCCTCGGGCGGCTTTGCGGACGGGCGCGGGCTCGCGGCCGCGCTGGCGCTGGGGGCCGAGGGGATCAACATGGGCACACGCTTCTGCGCCACGGCCGAGGCGCCCGCCCACCCCGCGATCAAGGATTTCCTGGTGGCCAACGACGAGCGGGCGACGAACCTGATCTTTCGCTCGCTGCGCAACACCGCGCGGGTGGCCAGGAACGCGGTCTCGGACGAGGCGGCGGCGCGGCTTTCCGCGCCGGGGGCGGGATTCGAGGCGGTGGCCGATCTCGTCTCGGGCAAGCGGGGGCGCGAGGCGCTGGTCTCGGGCGACGTCGACGGCGGCATCATCTGGGCCGGTCAGGCGCAGGGGCTGATCCACGACGTGCCGACGTGCGCCGAGCTGGTCTCGCGCATCGTGGCCGAGGCCGAGGAGATCATCGACGGGCGCTTTGGGAGGATGCGGGCATGAGCGGCATGACGCCGATCGAGGCGGTGAAGGCGCGGATGGAGGCGACCTTCGCCCGCTGGACCCGCGACACGACGCTGGCCGAGATGCGCGCGGACTTCGACGCGAGCTTGGGCGGGGCCGAGGCGCCGCCCTGTCGGGACGTCGAGGTCGCCGGAATGCCCGGCGCCTGGTTCGGGCCCGAGGCGGGGCAGGGCGCGCCCGCGATCCTCTATGTTCATGGCGGGGGCTATCAGGTCGGCTCGATCCGCTCGCACCGCGGGCTGATGCACCGGCTGGCCACGGCGGCCGACCTGCCGCTGCTGGCCTTCGACTACCGCCTGGCGCCCGAGCATCGCTTTCCCGCCGCGCTGGACGACTGCGCCGCCGCCTGGCGCTGGCTGCTGGCGCAGGGCGCGGCGCCGGGGCGGGTCGCCATCGCCGGGGACAGCGCGGGCGCGGCGCTAGCGCTGGCCACGATGCTGCGCGCGAAACGGGAGGGGGCGCCGCTGCCGGGGGCCGCGGCCCTGCTCTCACCCTGGCTGGACCTGGAGGCGAAGGGCGAGTCGCTGACCTCGCGCGCGGGCCTCGACCCGATGACGCCGCGCGAGAAACTGCTGGTGATGGCGCGGCTGTATCTGGGACGGGAGGGGGATCCGCGCGACCCGCTCGCCTCGCCGATCCACGGGGACTTCGCGGGCCTGCCGCCGACGGTGGTGCATGTGGGCGATCACGAGGCGATCCTGAGCGACTCCGAAACCTTCGCCGAGCGCGCCCGCGCGGCCGGGGTCGAGGTGACGCTCGAGGTCTGGCCCGAGATGATCCACCACTTCCAGATCTTCCCAGACCTGCCGGAGGCCGAGCGCTCGCTGGCCCGCATCGGGGAGTTCCTGCGCGCGCGGATCTCCTGACCCACGGCGCCCGGTTCGCAGGGCGCCGCCTTGCGCCCTGAAATCGAATCGTAGTTAGAATATTGACGCCGGAACGCGGGCGCCGGATCCGCGGGGCGACGGGAGGAGACGGCAATGGTGATGACCGAGGGCGCGTCCTGGGAGGATGTCGCGGCGCGCTTCGCCTGGAACGTGCCGGACCGCTACAACGCCGCGCGCGACACCTGCGACCGGCACCTCGGCCGCGCGAACCCGGCGCTGGTGGTGGAGACGTCGAAGGGCGTCGTCCGGCACAGCTATGACGAGCTGTCGGATCTTGCCTCGCGCTTCGGGCATCTGGCGCAGGAACAGGGGCTGGGGCGCGGCGACTATGTCGGCGTGCTGGCGCAGCCGGGCCTCGCCACGCCCGCCGTCACCATCGGCGCCTGGAAGGCCGGCGCCGCGGTCTGCCCGATGTCCACGCATTTCGCGCCCGAGGCGCTGGCCTTCCGCCTCCGGGCCGCGAGCATCGGCCTGCTGGTCGTCGACCGCGAGAACGAGGCCCGCGCGCGGCAGGCGGTGCAGATCGCGGGCCGACCGGTGCGCATCCTGGTCTCCGACGCGGGCGCGGGGGAAGCCGACGCGCTCTCGGCCGCGCTCGCCGGGCGCCCCTCCCGGTTCGAGACGGCCGACACCCGCGCCGACGATCCGCTGTCGCTGAACTTCACCTCCGGCACCACGGGTCAGCCCAAGGGCGTGGTGGCGCCCCAGTCGCATATGCTGGGCCAGGTGGCGGCGATGGAGTGGCTCTACGACTACCCCAGGGCCGGCGAGGTGATCTGGTCGCCGGCGGAGTGGGCCTGGCTCGCTGGCCACATGTGCACGCTGATGACGGGTCTGTTCCTGGGGATGACGGTCGTGGCCCAGCCGCGGGCCGGCGCCTTCGATGCGGCCGAGACCTTCCGCACCCTCGCCGAGCACGGGGTGAACCGCGTGTTCCTGGTGCCGACCATGCTCAAGATGATGCGCCAGGTCCCGCTTGCGCAGCAGCGGCGCGGGGACCTCCAGGTGCGCGCCGTGATCACCGGCGGCGAGCCCTGCGGCGCCGAGCTCTACCGATGGGTCGAGGAGGTCTTCGGCGCCCCGCTCAACGAGACCTTCGGCCAGACCGAGTGCTCGACCCTGCTGGTCAACAACCAGCGCCGGATGCGCGCGCCCCACGGCTGCCTCGGCCGCGCGGTTCCGGGGCACGAGGCGGCGATCGTGGACGACGCGGGCGCCCGCCTCGCGGCCGGCGAGATCGGCCAGATCGCGGTGCGCCGGCCGCATCCGATCATTTTCCGGGAGTATCTGGGAAACCCTCAGGCCACGGCCGACAAGATGGTCGGCGCGTGGATGCTGACCGGCGACCTGGGCCGGCAGGACGAGGACGGGTTCTTCTGGTACGTGGGGCGGGCCGACGACGTGATCACCTCATCGGGCTACCGGATCGGCCCTTCGGAGGTGGAGGACGCGCTGCTGGCCCATCCCTCGGTGGCGCTCGCGGCGGTGATCGGCCTGCCGGACCCCGACCGCACCGAGATCGTGGCGGCCTTCATCCGGCTCGCGGAGGGCGCCGCGCCCTCGGACGCGCTGAAGGAGGAGCTGCGCCTGTTCGTGCGCGGCCGCCTGGCCCGGCACGAGGCGCCCCGGCGGATCGAGTTCGTGGACGACCTGCCCACCACCCCCACCGGCAAGCTGATGCGAAAGGCGCTTCGCGAGCAGGTGCTGGCGGCGGAGCGGGCCTGAGCCCCCTCAGCCCTCGGCCGCGGGGCGGGCGCGCAGCCCGTCCACGGCCATGCGTGCGAAGTCCCGGGCGACCAGCTCGGCCGGGCCGTTCTCGGGTTTGAACCAGACGATGGACCAGCTCATCGCGCCCAGCAGCAGCATCCGGATCGCCGACATGTCCACGTCGGAGCGAAGGACGCCCGAGGCCTGCCCCTCGCGCAGCAGGCCCCGCCACAGGGCCATGAACTGGCGTCCGTTGGCCGAGTGCTGAAGCTGCAGCCGCGGCGGCGCCTGGCCGAGCAGGCGGCTGATCGCGCGGGTGTAGTCGTTCTGGTCGATCAGCGTCAGCAGGTGGCATTCCAGCAGCAGGCGCAGGCGCTCGATCTCGGGCGTGCCCTCGGGGATCGTCTCCATCCGCTCGCGCACGGCGCGGTGGACCTGCTCGACGCCCACGCGCATGACCTCGGCCACCAGCTCCTCGCGCGAGGCGAAGTGGTAGTAGAGGCTGCCGGTCTGCATTCGCGCGGTGCGCGCGATGTCCGACAGGCGCGCCTCCGAATAGCCCTTGCGGGCGAACACGAAGGCGGCGGCGTCGAGGATGCGGGCGCGGGTCTGCTCGGACTTGCTGGCGCTGGCCTCGGCGCGCTCCGCCCGTCGCGGAGGACGGGCGGCGCCCTTGCGAGCCGGCTTGCCCGGAGAGTTCTGCTGCGCCGCGTCGTCCATGGCCCGTGTCTACACCGCGTAGCCGCCGTCGGCCATCAGCAACTGGCCGGTGACGTAGGAGGCGGCGGGCGACATCAGGAAGGCGGCGACCGCGGCGATCTCGGCCGAGTCGCCCAGGCGCCTGAGGGCGATGTTGGCCCGCGACTTCTCAACGAAGCTTTCGGTGAAATGGCCCGCGGCCTGCAGCGCGTCGAACATGCCGTCGCCCAGCATGCCCACGCCGATGGCGTTGGCGCGGATCCCGAAGCGTCCCTCCTCGACCGCGACGCCGCGCACCAGGGCGGCGATGGCGGCCTTGGGCGCGACCGAGAGCATGTCGGTCGCCGGGTATCGGCCCAGCGCGGCGGTGGCCATCGACACCAGCGGCCCGCGGCTGCGGCGCAGGTGGGGCAGGGCGGCGTGGATGGCGTTGTAGGCGCAGAAGACGTCGTCCTCCATCGTCCGGCGGAACTGCTCGGGCGGAATGGCGCTGACGTGGGCCATGCGGATGAAGGGGCCGTGGGCGGTGACCAGGCCCGAGAGCCCGCCCTGCGCCTCGGCCAGCGCGTCGATGCTGCGCGCGGTCGCCTCGGCGTCGGCGAGGTCGAGCGGCAGGGCGACCGCCCGGGCGCCGGCGGCGGAGAGTTCGGCGGCCAGCGTCTCGGCCCGCTCCCGCCCCGAGCGCCAGCCGATCGCCACGCCCCAGCCGTCCTGGGCCAGCCGCCGCGCGGTGGCGGCCCCGATGCCCCCGCTGCCGCCCGTGATGAGCGCCACGCCCGTGCCGTCCATATGCGTCTCCCGTTCTCGTGCCGCTCGGGCATCCTGATTCGAATCAAATTTAGATTAGCGGAGTTTGCCGCGAGGGGGAAATTCATTTAAAATATTGATGCAAAAAGAAAAAATGAGAAATCACCGATCTTGATCGCATGCAATTTAATGCAGTATATATGAAAATAGAAAAGGCCGCGCCCGGCCGACAGAAGCCGGCGCCGTCGAAGGGAGGTCGCACATGAAGACGATGATTGCAGGCGCGGCGCTGTCCGCGTTGCTCGCCACCGCCGCGCCGCTGCAGGCCGAGACGGTTCTGCGCTATTCCAACTGGCTGCCAGGCGGCCACCTGATCCTCGAGCACGCGATCGAGCCGTTCATCGCCGAGGTCGAGGCGAAGACCGAGGGCCGCGTGCGGATCGAGACGCCGCCCAAGGTGATCGGCACGGTCGCGGGCCAGTACGACGCCGCGGTGGACGGGCTGGCGGACCTTGCCTTCATCATCATGGGCTACACCCCCGGCCGCTTCCCGCTGAGCGAGGTGGTCGAGCTGCCCTTCATCGGCGACGACCCCGAGGCGGTCTCGGTCGCCTACTGGCGGGTCTATCAGGAGCGGCTCGCGCAATACGGCGAGTTCAAGGGCGTGAAGCTGCTGGGCCTCTCGGTCGCCTCGCCCGCGCAGATCGTCACCCGCTCGGCCCCGGCGACCTCGATGGCCGATCTGCAGGGGCTGAAGATGCGCAACCCCATCGCCAGCTTCATCCCCGCCGCCGAGGCGATGGGCACGGTCCCGATCAACAAGCCGATCTCGGAGCTCTATGAACTGGCCTCGAGCGGGGTGGTCGACGGGGCCTTCGCGCCGCTCGACTCCCAGAAGAGCTTCAACCTGATGGAAGTGCTGCCCTACATCACCCTGGTCGAGGGAGGGCTGTTCAGCCCGGGCCTGGCCTTCGTGATGAACATCGACAGCTGGAACGCGCTGGAGCCGCAGGACCAGCAGATCCTCATGGAGGCGGCCGGCGAGACCTGGGCCCGTGCGGTGGGCCGGAACTACGCCCTCAACGACCAGGTCGCGCGAGAGGAGATGGAGGCCCGCGAGGGCGCCGTGGTCCAGGCCGCCAGCCCCGAACTGATGGCCGACCTGCACGAGCGCCTGGCCTTCGTGCGCGAGGCCTGGATCGAGAAGGCGACCGCCGCCGGCGTCGAGGATGCCGCCGACATCGCCGACGCGCTCTCCCGGGCGGTCGAGGCCGCCGAGTAGGGGCGCGGGGCGGGTGCGTCCCGCCCCACGCTCGAAAATCGAAACTGAGTTTGAAAGGAAGGGCGCCATGGGGCTCAGGATCGCGGTGATCGGCGCCGGCGCCTCGGGCATCGCCGCGGCGGCGCGGATGCGCGCGGCGGGGCATGACGTGCAGGTCTTCGAGAAGGCCGCGCGGCTGGGCGGAACCTGGCGCGAGAACCGCTATCCCGGGGTCGCCTGCGACATCCCCTCCCACCTCTACCGCTTTTCCTTCGCGCCGAACCCCGACTGGTCGATGGAATACGCCGGCGGGGCGGAGATCCTGGCCTATCTCGACCGCGCGGCGCGCGACCTGGGCGTCGCCGGCCTGATCCGCTGCGGCGAGGAGGTGCGCCGCGCCGCGCTGGAGGGCCGGCGCTGGCGGCTGACCACGACCTCGGGCGACGCCGGCGCCTTCGACCTGGTGATCGCGGCCATGGGGGTGCTGCACAAGCCGGTGCTGCCCGCCATTCCGGGCCGCGAGGCTTTCGCCGGCCGCAGCTTCCACAGCGCCCGCTGGCCGGAGGACCTCTCGCTCGACGGGCTGCGGGTCGGGGTGATCGGGACCGGCTCCTCGGCCACGCAGATCGTCTCGGCGGTGGCGGACCGGGTGGCGCGGATCGCGCTCTTTCAGCGCACGCCGCAATGGATCTTCTCGGTCCCAAACCGCCCCATCGCCGCAGCGAAACGCGAGGCCTTCGCCGCCGAGCCCGAGCGGATGCGCGGCCTCTACGACATGCTGGGCGAGGCGATGAACGGCCGCTTCGCCGCCGCGCTGGTCGGCCGCAACCCCGAGGCGCTGGCCGAGATCGAGGCGAACTGCCGGGCAAACCTCGCCCGCGTGCGCGACCCCGACCTGCGCGCCCGACTGACCCCGGACTACGAGGTCGGCTGCAAGCGGCTGGTGATCTCCGACCGCTTCTACGAGGCGATCCAGAGCCCCGCAGCCCAGCTGGTCACGGACCCGATCGAGAGGATCGAGGCGGAGGGGGTGCGCACGGGCGACGGGGCGCTGCATGCGCTCGACGTGCTGGTCTTCGCCACCGGCTTCGACACGTTCAACTTCCACCGGCCGATGAAGGTCATCGGGCGCGCGGGGCGGGATCTGGACGACGACTGGGCGGGATCCAGCCGGGCCCTGCGCTCGGTCGCCGTGCCGGGATACCCCAACTTCTTCTTCGTGGGCGGGCCCAACAGCCCGATCGGCAACTTCTCGTTCCTGATGACGGCCGAGGCGCAGGTGGGCTTCATCGCGGGCCTGGCAGACCTGGTCGAGGCCGGCGAGGCGCCCCGCCTGGTCGAGCCGCGCGAGGACGCCACGCAGGACTGGAACGCCCGGCTAGAGGCCGCGATGCCCGGCACCGTCTGGGCCGCCGGCGGCTGCTCGAGCTGGTATTTCGACCGCAGCGGCAAGGTCGCCTCCTGGCCCTGGACCTACGAGGATTTCACCGCCTCGCTTGCCCGACCCGACCCCGCCGAGTTCCACCTCGCCTGATGCCGGAGACCCCGCAAATGCCTCTCGACCCCCTCCCCCCGCTGCCGGCGCCGCTCGACCTCTCGGGGCGCCCGGTGCTGGTCACGGGCGCGGCCAGCGGCATCGGCCGCGCCACGGCCGAATGCCTGGCGCAACTGGGGGCGGAGCTGACCCTGGCCGACATCGCCGACCTCGCCCCCCTTCGCGAGGCGCTCGAGGCGAAGGGGGCGCGCGTGCGCGCCGAGCAGGGCGACCTGCGCGAGCCCGCCTTCTGCGCCCGCCTGGTCGCGGCCGCGCCCTGGTTCGCCTTCGCCAATGTCGCCGGCGTCTTCCAGGGCCTTCCCGGCCAGACGCCGGAGGAGGCCTTCGACTTTGTCATGCACGTCAACGTCCGCGCGCCGGTGCAGCTCGCCGCGGGCATCGTCGAGGGCATGGCCGAGCGGGGCGAGGGCTATGTCGTGCTGGTCGGATCGGCGGCCGGGCGCAACGGCGGCGCCTCGCAGGAGGCGTCGCTGGACTATGCGGCCTACGCCGCCTCCAAGGGCGGGGTGCACACGCTGGTGCGCTGGCTGTCGCGCCGGGCGGTGGGGCGGGGCGTGCTGGTCAACGGCGTCGCGCCCGGCGTGGTGCGCACGCCGCTGTTCGAGCGCGTCGCCCGGACGATCCGCTTCGATCCCGCCTCGCTGCCCGCCGGCCGCGCCGCCGAGCCGGCGGAGCTGGGCTGGCCCATCGCGCTGATGTGCACGCGCGCGGCCTCCTACACCTCGGGCGCGGTGCTGGACGTGAACGGGGGAAGCTTCGTGGGCTGAGCGCCGCGCTCAGGCGAGCGGCATGCCGCCGGAGACGCCCAGCGTCTCGCCGGTGACGAACCCCGCCTCGCGCGAGGCGAGGAAGGCGACGGCGGCGGCGACCTCCTCAGGCGCGCCGAGGCGACGAAGCAGGGTCGCGTTCTCCATGGCCGCCAGCAGCTTGTCGCCCCCCGCCGCCACCGCCTTGCGCAGAAGGGGCGTGTCGACGGGCCCCGGCAGGACCGTGTTGACGGTGATCGCGTAGCGGGCGTTCTCCATCGCCAGGGACTTCGCAAAGGCGACCAGCCCGCCCTTGGCGGCGGCGTAGACCGAGCCGCCGCGCGAGCCGAGCCGCCCCGCCTCGGAGCCGATCATCACCACCCGCCCGAAGCCCTGCGCCTGCATGGCCGGCAGAGCCGCATGGGTCACGCAGAACACCGCTTCGAGGTTGATCGCCAGCAGACGGCGCCAGTCGGCCTCGGTCGTCTGGGTGAAGAAGGCGTGCTGGTCGACGCCGGCGTTGTTGACCGCGATGTCGAAGGGGCCGAGGCGGGCGATGGCCTCGCGCACGCCGGCGAAGTCGGTGAGGTCGACGGCGGCGAACGCGGCGCCGGTCTCGGCCGCCAGCGCCTCGGCCGCGGCGGCGTCGCGATCGAGGATCGCGACCTGCGCGCCCTCCTGCGCCAGGCGGCGGACGACGGCGGCGCCGATGCCCGCCGCGCCCCCGGTGACGAGGGCGCGCAGGTCTTGCAGGCGGTCGGTTCCCGGCACCTTCAGCGGCCCTCGAACACCGGCTTGCGCTTCTCGATCACCGCCTTGAGCCCCTCGAGCGAGTCCGCCGTGCCCGAGAGCTGCGAGGTCTCGCGCGCCTCGTCGGGCAGGGAGGCGTCGAAGCCCCGCGCGAGCCCGTTCCACATCAGCCGCTTGGTCGCCGACTGCGCCCGGGGCGCCCCGTCGGCCAGCTGGCGGGCGAGCTTGCGGACCTCGGCGTCCAGCGCCTCGTCGGCGACCACGCGGGTGACGAGGCCGATGCGCTCGGCCTCGTCGGCCTCGACCATGCGGTTGGTCAGGACGATGTCCATCGCCCGGCGGAAGCCCACCAGGCGCGAGAGCGTCGCCGTGGCGCCGCCGTCGGGCGCCATGCCCACGCGCGTGGCGCCGGCCATGAAGCGGGTCGAGGCGCCGCAGACCGCGATGTCGGCCGCGCAGGTCAGGCCCATCCCGGCCCCGCCGGTGGCATACCCCTGAATCTTGGCGACCACCGGAACCTCGAGGTTCACCAGCCCCGAGACGCAGGTCTGCAGGTAGGCGGTGGCCATGCGCAGGAAGTTCGGCAGGTCCTCGCCCTTGGAGAAGAACTCCTTGATGTCGCCGCCGGCGCAGAAGATCCGCCCGCGGCCCGAGAGGATCACCGCCCGCACCCGGCGGTCGCCATGCACGGTCATGATCGCCTCGTGAAGGCGTCGCCCGAGCTCGAGGCTGAAGCCGTTGGCGGCCTCGGGGCGGTTGAGCTCGATCTCGGCGACGCCCTCGGCGTAGCGGACCAGCACCGGCCCCTCGGCGATGATCTCCTCGGGCTTGTCGGGGGTCTGGTCGTCCATGTCGCGGTCCTCCCTGGGCGAGGACGCGTCCCTCCTCAGACGAGGAAGGACAGCGTCCAGATCGCCTTGTTGTTGTTGACCAGGACGACCTTCTTGAAGGCCATCCGCAGCGCGCCGTCGATCCGGCGCAGGGTGTATTCGTTGCGCGCCCCCCAGACGGTGTCGCCGCGCAGGTTGGTCTCGAACACCATCACGTTGGCGGCGACGCGGATGTCGTCGCTCTCGCTCTCCAGCAGCTCGACGTTGGAGATCACTCGGGCGAGCTGGCTGGGCGGGGTCTGGGAGTGGCGCCGCCCGGTCTTGAGCTGGCGGATGCGCAGCCCGATGCGCGAGCGGTTGTCGTAGATCATCGACATCTGCCGCTCGGGGTCGATGTCGGCGCCGTTGGCCGGCACCCAGTAGACCGCGTCGTCGGTCCACAGCGCCTCCCACCCGTCGTAGTCGTGGGTGTCCTGAAGGCGCGCCTCCCGGTAGAGGAACTGGCTGACCTCGAAATGCAGGGCCGGGTCGGCGCGGATCGCGGTCTTGTCGGCGCCGGTCCACTCCTTGAGGATCTCGGGGCCGGCGATGTCCTGGGCGGGGATCGACATGGCTCAGGCCTCCTTCAGCGGGCGCGACATCACCGATTTGTAGTGCGCCCAGATGTGGCGGCTGGGCAGGTCGTCGGTGGAATGGGCGACGGTGAAGCCGTCCTCGTCCTGGCGCTCGCGATGCTCGCCGCGCTTGAGGAACAGCCACTCGGGGTCGCGGATCTCGAGGCCCCGCTGGTTGCGCTCATACATCTCCGTGTCGTCGGCGAGCAGGAAGCCGGCGGGCCCGACCGAGCCCATGGTCTGCTGGCGCAGCCGGCGGTTCATGTCGGGCGCGCCCTTGAACTGGATCGCCGTCACGTTCTGGATCGACTCGTTGGCGGAGACGGGCTGGATCACGAAGATCTGGATTTCTGCGATGAAGAGATTCGGAAAAATCATGACGTGCGGCATCCCGTCGATCATGATTTCACGGGCCTTTTCCTCGCCATAGGCTGCGTTCATCTGCTCGACGTAGGCGGGCAGCTTGGCGGCCTTGGTTCCGAACCAGCTCAGCGGTTCGTCCCGGCGGCGGAACTCGGGGCGGACGTCGACCTCGGTGTGGCCCTGGCCCAGGGCGCGGGTCACGCAGACCGCGTCGTCGCCGTAGATCGAGCCGATCTGACTGTCGGAGACCGAGAAGATCGAGGAATGCACGAAGGCCGGGTGATAGCCGTCGCACTCGTTCTCGAGGATGAACTTCCAGTTGGCCCGGGTGCGGTGCTTGAGAAACCCGGCGGTGACCTCGATCTCGCCGGTGGGGGAGTTGTCGCAGGCCTGGTCGATGGTGCGCCGGGCGCCGGCCAGGTGTTCCTCCAGCGGGATCACGTCGGGGTCCATGCAGCCGAAGACGAAGCCGCGGTAGCTCTCAACCCGCGGCACCTGGCCGAGGCCCAGCTCGTTCTTCGGCGCGTCTCGGTAGCCCTCGGGGAAGGCGTAGCCGATCAGCCGGCCGTCGTTGGCAAACGTCCAGGAGTGGTAGGGGCAGGTGAAGCGGGCGCGGTTGCCCTTCTCCTGCACGCACACGGCGTTGCCGCGATGGGGGCAGCGGTTCAGCAGCAGCCGCACCTCGCCCTTCATGTCGCGCACCATCAGCACCGGCATCGGCCCGAGGCTCTTGGTCACGAAGTCGTTCTTCTCGCGGATCTCGCTTTCGTGGCCGATGTAGACCCAGGTGCGGAACCAGATCTTCTCGACCTCTTCGCGGAAGATCGCCTCGTCGTAATAGAGCGAGCCGTGCACGCGGCCGGGCTCGATCAGGCCGTCCCAGCGGCCGGGAAGTGCGGATCCGTCCATGCGAAGCCTCCACAGGATTGGGTTGCGCGGACGCTGCTCGGGGCGAGGCGTCGGAGCGATGTAATAAACCGGACAGACGTTCTATTATTTTGCAACGCGCGGCGGGTCAAGCCTTTCGGCCACGCTCGCGCGATGCGACGAGGCTTGACCGGGACGGGCGCAGCGGCGTAACGAGTAATTAACCGGACGTTCGTCTTGATTTTCGACAGCCCCGACGCGCCACCCCTTCTCGGGGCGTCCCGCGCGGGGTGACAGGGAGGCCCTCGCCGTGAACGCATTCGCCCAGACTTCGGCCGAGAAGGGCTTTCGCCTGCCGGACCCGGACTTCGTGCCCGAGGAGCTCAAGATGCTCCGCGACCAGGTCCGCCGCTTCGTCGAGACCGAGATCCAGCCCCATGCCGAAGCCTGGGAGGAGGCCGGGGAGATCCCGCGCGAGGTGTTCGCCAAGCTCGGCGCGCTGGGCCTTCTGGGGATGCAGCACGCCGAGGAATACGGCGGCACGGCGATGGGCGCGCTCGCCTCGGTGGTGTTCGGCGAGGAGCTCAGCCGCTCCACCTTCGGGGGGGTCACCGCCTCGGTGACGGTGCACACCGACATGTCGGCCAGCCACATCAGCCGCGTTGGCACGCCCGAGCAGAAGGCGCAGTGGCTGCCCCGGATCTGCGCGGGCGAAGTGGTGTGCGCCATCGCAGTGACCGAGGCGGGGGGCGGCTCGGACGTTGCGGCCCTGCGCACGAAGGCGCGTCGCGACGGGCCGGGCGAGGATGCGGACTGGATCATCGACGGCTCGAAGATGTTCATCACCAACGGCGTCTACGGCGACCTGCTGATCGTGGGCGCGCGCACCGGGGGCGAGGGCGCGCGCGGCCTGTCGCTGTTCCTGGTGCCGCGCGACACGCCGGGCGTGAGCGTGGCCCAGAAGCTCAGCAAGCACGGCTGGCTCAGCTCGGACACCGCCGAGCTTTACTTCGATTCCGTCCGCGTCCCCGCCTCGGCCCTGCTGGGGGGCGAGAACCGCGGCTTCTACGCGATCATGCAGGGGTTCGAGCATGAGCGCCTGATGATCGGCGCCTTCTCGGCCGGCGAGGGCGCCAAGGCCATCGAGCTGACGCTGGACTACGTGCGCCAGCGCCGGGCCTTCGGCAAGACGATCTGGGACCAGCAGGCGACCCGCCAGCGCCTGGCGACGCTGGCGAGCCAGGTGGCGATGGTGCGCGCGCTGGTCTACCAGACGGCGCAGGCCCTGGACGGCGGCCGGCCGGTCAGCCTGGAGACGGCGATGATCAAGTCCACCGCGCCCGAGATCCTGCACGACGTCGTGCACGGCTGCCTGCAGCTCCACGGCGGGACCGGCTACATGCGCGGCACGCCGATCGAGCGCATGGCCCGCGACGCCCGCATCCTGCGCATCGGCGGCGGCGCGACCGAGGTCATGCTGGAAGAGGTCGCCAAGCGGATCTGAGCGGCGCGCCGCCCACCGGCTCCGGCGCCGGCGGGCGGCCCCTGCTCATTTCTTTCGCGTGGCCAGCCGGTCCTGCGTTCGGCCCGAGGCGCCGAACTCGCTCGCCTTCAGCCCGTCGAGGGCGGTGATGCGGTCCCAGGCGGCGGCGAAATCCTCGACCGGCACGGGGCCGTGGGAGTCGAACTGCACGCCCAGGCTCTCGAAATAATGCAGCCGCCCGAAGCCGCCGGCCGCCGCGGTGACGATCACGCCGGTGTCCGAGCACGCCTCGGAGGCCAGGTAGGCGACGGCCGGCGAGACATGGCCCGGGTCGAGCATGGCGAGATAGTCCTCGGGGATGCCCAGGTTCTCGGTCATCCGGCTGCGGGCGCCCGGCGAGACGGCGTTGACCAGCACGTTCTTCTTGGCGCCCTCGATCGCCAGCGTGCGCATCAGGCCCAGCAGCCCCTCCTTGGCAGAGCCGTAGTTGGCCTGCCCGAAGTTGCCCGAGGTTCCCGCGATCGAGGTGGTGAAGATCACCCGCCCGTAGCCCTGGTCGAGCATATGTCCCCAGGCCGCCTTGGTGCAGAACACCCCGCCCCAGTAGTGGACGTCGAAGACGGTGCGGAAATCGTCGAGATTGGCCTTCGCAAAGGACTTGTCGCGCAGGATTCCGGCGTTGTTGACCAGCACGTCGATGCGCCCGAAGGCGCGCAGCGCGGCGGCCACGATGGCCTCGCCCCCCTCTTTCGAGGCCACGCTCTCATAGTTGGCGACCGCCTCGCCGCCGGCGTCGCGGATCTCGTCCACCACGCGGTCGGCGGCGGCCATGTTGGCGCCCGTGCCGTCCATCGCCGCGCCGAGGTCGTTGACCACGACCTTCGCGCCCTGTTTCGCCAGCAGCAGCGCATGGGCGCGCCCAAGCCCTGCGCCTGCGCCGGTCACCACGGCGACCCGTCCATCCAGCCTCAATGTCATGTCTTGTTCTCCTCCCGAGCCGGGTCTTCGCCCGGTCCTGCGCGCGAGCAAAGCAGCCCGGCGCCGCGCCGTCCAGTTGCAACGGGAAGGGGCGCGCTCGCCCGGCGCCGGCGCGGCGGTCAGGCGGGCGCGGTCTGCCGACGCTCGGCCAGGATGCGGTCCACGGCGATCCTGGCCGTCTCGGCGCAGGCCTGCGTGCCGCCGTTCCCGTAGCTTTTGACCGCGTCGCCCACGCACCACAGGCCGGTCACGCCGGTCTCCTGCTCCATGTCGTAGCCGGCGCCGGAGCGCTGGGCCGGCCAGTCGTCGCGCATCACCCGCACCGAGAGCATCTTCACCTTGTCGTCGAAGCCGGGGAACTGCTCGCGCAGGTCGGTCAGGCCGTTCTCGACCTCCGCCTGCGAGTCGAAATCGCCGATGGCGGGGCGGGGGACGGCGTAGGCCACGTACTGATGCCAGCCCTCGGGCGCGATCTCGGGGCAGGCGGCCGAAAGGTTGGCCATGTTGCACAGCCGCCCGGTGGCGGTGCGCCCGAAGGTCATGATGCCGGGGGCGGGCATGATCTCCTCGCGGCTCGCGAAGTTGTAGACGATGTTGGCGGCGGGCTTCAGCACCTCGCGCGCGCGGCGCACGTAATCGGGGGAGAGATGCGCCCCGGCCAGCCCCGCCAGCGCCCGGGGGCCGCCGTTGAAGATCACCGAGGCGGCGGGCACGCGCACCGTCTCCCCCTCGCGCGCGATCAGCACGGCGCGGATGGCGCCGCCCTCGATCTCCAGCTCCACGGCGGGGGCCTCCAGCCAGACCTCGCCGCCCAGCCGCTCCACCGCCGCGGCCAGCTCTTCCCAGGCGCCGCCGGTGCCCCGCGGGTGGAAGCCGAAGCGTTTGAACGCGCCCTTGGAGGTGAAGTAGGTCAGGAAGGCGCGGGCCGGGATCTCGTCGGCGTTCATCGCGAAGATCGCGGCGCACAGGTTGCGGAAGATCGCGTGCACGGTGGCGTTCGAGGTGTAGCGCTTGAGCCAGTCCTCGGTCGACTCGCGCCCGTCGGGCAGGGAGCCCGAGCGCGCCTGCGCGAACTGGTCGAGCACCTTGGAGGCCTGTTTCGTCAGCCCGCCCAGCAGCAGCCCCAGGCCGCCCTTCTGGACGTTCACCACCTTGCGGTCGAGGTAGAAGACCGTGGCGGGGTTCGGCTCGCGGATCTCCAGCTCGGCGCCGGCGAGGCGGAAGGTCTCCTCGAAGACGCCGCCGGGCTCGAGCGCGATGGCGCCCATGTTGACCCGGTGGCCGTCGATGACCTCGGTGCCCGCGCGCCCGCCCAGCCAGGCGTGGTCGTCGATCAGCAGGGTGCGCAGACCCGCGGCCGCGGTCCGGGCGGCGGCGCAGCAGCCCCCCGCGCCGGCGCCGATCACCACCACGTCGAAACGGTCGTCCGTCCGCATGCTCGAATCCTCCCGATGCCTCGTCCTCGGCAGGAATTATAATCCGTCCGGCCGTCTTGTTATTCTTCCATCGACCGGGTCTCGTTGCAACCGCCGGTGGCTTGCCGGGGGACGTCGCTTTTGCGAGAACGTATGGGCGAAGGCGCAGCAGAGGACGACCGCATGGCCCGGACCCAGTCGCAGCTCTACCCCGAGATCCGGGAGAAGATTCTCCGGACAGCCGGCAAACTGTTCGCCGAGAAGGGATTCGCGACGGCGACCATCCTGGACCTGGCCAGGGCCTGCGACTCGTCGCGCGGGGCGCTCTACCACTATTTCGGATCGAAGGAGGAGATCCTCGCCGAGATCATCGAGAGCCATGTCGCCGAGATGCTGGGCCAGCTCGAGGCGGTGGAGGGCAGGCTCCTCGACCCCGAGGCGCACCTGCGGGAAGTGGCGCGCTGCATCATGCGGCTGAACGCGGTCAACGCCCATGAGCAGGTGGTTCTGTTGAACGATTTCAACCTGTTGGAGCCCGATCTGCGCCAGAAGATCGCCGCCGACCAGCGCAAGATCGTGTCCATTGTCCGCAACGCGCTGGCGCGGCTGGACGCCTCGCGCCGTCTGGCGATCAGCTCGGACAGCACCTACGCGATGATGCTGCTGGGCATCCTGAACTACACCTTCGCCTGGTATGACCGCGACGGCCCGATCTCGGCCGAGACGTTCGCCGACCGGACCGTGGATATCTTCCTCAACGGCTTCCGCAGCTCTCCTGACCGGGGCTGACCGCGGCCGCAGCGGCCGCGGCAGGACCAGCCTGCGCCTGAATGATAAGCCGTGCGTTCGGTTTTTTATTTGGATCCTGAGCCCGCAGGGCATTCCACCTGTTGCGCGTGGAACGATCTGTGATAGAGATTCAAAAAAAAGCCGAACGTCCAGCCTGCTAATTCGATGCGGGCTGCGAGGGGTCGGCGACCCAGCCAGCAGGCGCCAGGGAGGCCGTCCTCTTGAGTCAGATCCAGACCAGTTCGTTCGCGGACGAAGCGGCGCCCACGCCGCCGCCCGCGGCCCCGCTGCTCGAGATCCGCAACGCCCGGATCGTCTACGACCACGCGGTCGAGGCGGTGCGCGACGTCTCGCTCGTCGTCCCCCAGGGCTCGGTCGTTGCGCTGCTCGGCTCCAACGGCGCGGGCAAGTCGACCCTGCTCAAGGCCCTGACCGGCTCGCTGGCGCTGGAGGACGGGGAGGTCGAGAAGGGCGCGATCCTGCTCGACGGCGAGGACCTCGGCCGCACGCCCACCGACCGCATCGTCGCCCGCGGCGTGGCGCTGGTCCCCGAGGGGCGGCGCCTGTTCGTCAACCTCACGGTCGAGGACAACATCACCATGGGCGGGCACCTGAAGTCCTCCCACGACCTCTCCCGCCTGCGGGCCATGGTCTACGACCTGTTCCCGCGCCTCGCCGAGCGGCGTCGCCAGATCGCGGGATACCTCTCGGGCGGCGAGCAGCAGATGGTCGCCGTCGGCCGCGCCCTGATGGCCGAGCCGCGGCTGCTGGCGCTGGACGAACCCAGCCTCGGCCTCGCGCCCCTGATCGCCGAGCAGATCTACGCCACCGTCTCCCGCCTGAACGCCGAGTTCGGCATGACCATCCTGCTGGTCGAACAGAACGCCATGCAGGCGATGGAGATCGCCGACACCGTCTACATCATGGAGAACGGCCGCATCGTGCTCGACGGCCCCGCCGAGCAGATGCGCGGCAATCTCGACGTGCAGGAATACTACCTGGGCTTCTCCGGGGGCGGGGAGCGGCGCAGCTTTCGGGACGTGAAGCACTACAAGCGCCGCAAGCGGTGGCTGTCGTGAGCGCGCCTCTGCTGAAACTGACCGGGGTCACCAAGCGCTTCGGCGGGCTGACCGCGGTGAGCGACGTCTCGACCCATGTCGAGGCGGGCGAGATCGTCTCGATCATCGGACCCAACGGGGCGGGGAAGACCACGCTCTTCAACATGATCTCGGGCGTGCTGCCGCCCTCTGCGGGGACGATCGAGCTCCTGGGCCGCGACCTCGCCCGCGTCGCGCCCCACGATTACGTGCGCCACGGCATCGGGCGGACCTTCCAGAACCTCGCGCTGTTCAAGCACGGCACCGTGGTCGACAACATCCTGGTCGGCCGCCACTGGCGCATGAAGACCTCGCTGGTCGAGGCGGTCTTCCACTTCGGCCGCCCCCGGCGCGAGGAGATCGCCGCCCGCGAGCGCGCCGAGGAAATCATCGAGTTCCTCGAGATCGAGACCATCCGCGACAAGATCGTGGGCACCCTCAGCTACGGCCAGCAGAAGCGCGTCGAGCTGGGCCGCGCGCTCGCCACCGACCCCAAACTCCTGCTGCTGGACGAGATCGTGGCCGGCATGAACCAGGAGGAGACCGAGGACATCGCCCGTTTCATCCTCGACATCCGCGACGAGCTCGGCGTGTCGATCCTGATGATCGAGCATGACATGCACCTGGTGATGGACATCTCCGACCGGGTCCACGCGCTGAACTTCGGCGCGACGATCACCGAAGGAAAGCCGGCCGAGGTGCAGGCCCATCCCGGCGTGATCGAAGCCTACCTCGGATCGAAGGCCGCCGCCGCGCGCCAGGCGCCCGGGGCCGCGCCCGCCCTTCTCCTCCAGGCGAAGGCGAGCTGAGATGACCGACCTGACCCCGGATCCGCGCCTCGCCCCCCCCGCCGAACTCTTCGCCGCCGACCGCACGCCGCTGCCGTCGGGCCACGACCCGCTCGCCTTCGACACCCTTCGCGCCGGCGCCACCACCCTGCCGCGCCTGCTGCGCGAACGCGCCCGCCGCACGCCCACAGAGCTGGCGCTGCGCGAGAAGGACCTCGGCGTCTGGCGGCGCTACGACTGGGCGCATTACGAGCGGCAGGCGCGCCGCTTCGCGCTGGCGCTGCTCAGCCTCGGCATCGGGCGGGGCGACCGGATCGTCATCGCCTCGGAGAACACGCCCGAGTGGTACTACGCCGACCTCGGCGCCGAGATGATCGGCGCCATCCCCGTCGGCATCTACCCCACCAACCCCTGGCCGGAGCTGCAATACATCGCCCGCCACTCCGGCGCGCGCCTCGCCGTCTGCGGCGACCAGGAGCAGACCGACAAGGTCCTCGACGCGCAGGCGAACGGCGACGGCCTGCCCGACATGGCCCACGTGGTCTGCGTCGACATGAAGGGCATGCGCCTCTACGCCAACCCGCAGCTCACCTCGTTCGAGGCGCTGCTGGAGGCCGGGGACGCGTATCTTGCCGCCCACCCGGACGCCGACGCGCGCCTCGACGCGATGCTGGAGGAGGCCTCGCCCGACGACGCGGCGCTGATGGTCTACACCTCCGGCACCACCGGCCCGCCCAAGGGCGCGATGCTGACCCATCGCAACATCGTCTATTCGACCCACGCCTACGCCCGCACCGTCGGCGCCGACCGCGCCCGGATCGAGGCGGTGGGCTACCTGCCGCTCTGCCACGCGGCCGAGCGCTGCTATTCGATGGCCATGCTGCTGGTCGCGGGCGGCACGGTGAACTTCGCCGAGTCCATCGACGCGGTGAACCTCAACGTGCGCGAGATCGCCCCCACCTTCATGGTCGGCGTCCCCCGCATCTGGGAGAAGATGAAGGAGGGGTTCGAGTTTCGCCTGCGCGAGAGCGGCGCGACCCGCCGGCGCATCGCGGAAGCCCTCCTGCGCTGGGGCCGCCGCCTGGACGATGCGCGCCAGGCCAATGACGGCCGCCTCTCCCTCTCGCAAAAACTGCAAGGGCAGGCGCTCCACTGGCTGATGTTTCGCAACGTGCAGCGCCACATGGGCCTCGACCGGACCTATCACCGCCTCTGCGCCGGCGCCTCGGTCTCCCCCGAGACGCTGCGCTTCTTCTCGGTGATCGGCCTGCCGCTGGCGCAGGGCTACGGCATGACCGAGGTGGCGGGCTGCGTCTTCGTCCAGCGCCCCGGCTTCTTCCGCCTGGGCGGCTGCGGCCTGCCGGTGGAGGGCACCGACTACGAGATCGCGCAGGACGGAGAGATCCTGCTCGGCGGCCCCGCCGTCTTCAAGGGCTACTTCCGCGACCCGGGGGCGACGGCCAAGACCATGCAGGGCGACTGGCTGCTGTCGGGCGACGTCGTGGCCACGCTCGACAACGGCGAGATCGCGGTGGTCGACCGCAAGAAGGCGATCATCATCACCTCCGGCGGCAAGAACATCGCCCCCTCCGAGATCGAGAACGCCCTCAAGGACCATCCCTGCATCAAGGAGGTCATCGTCACCGGCGACGGGCGCAAGTTCCTCGGCGCGCTGATCCAGCTCGATTTCGACAACGCCGGCCTCTGGGCCGCCGAGCGGGACCTGCCCTACACGACCTACAAGTCGCTGGCGCAACTGCCGCAGATGCGCGCCTTCATCCAGACCGTGGTGGACGAGGTCAACACCCGCTTCGCGCGCGTGGAAAACATCCGCCGCTTCGTGATCCTGGAGAAGGAGCTCGACCACGACGACGGCGAGCTGACCGCCACCCAGAAGGTCCGCCGCTCGATCATCGAAACGAAGTTCGCCCGCGAGCTCGAACAGATCTATGGCCCGGCGGAGGCGAGCGCATGAACTACCTTGTGGAACTTCTGGTCTCCGGCCTCGCCGTCGGCGCGGTCTACGGCCTGATCGCGATGAGCTTCGCGATCATCTTCAAGGCCACGGGCCTGCTGAACTTCGCCCAGGGCGAGATGGGGATGGTGACCGCCTACGTCGCGTTCTCCATCGCCTCTTCGACCGACGGAAACCCCTGGCTGACCGCGGCGGGCGCCATCGTGTTCTCGGTCCTCTTCGCCCTGGCGGTGGAGCGGATCGTGATCCGCCCGATGGTCGACGAGCCGATCCTGGCGCGCATCATGACCACCATCGGCCTTGCGGTGATCCTGCGCTCGGGGACCATGCTGGTCTGGGACGCGCTGCCTCATGACATGGGGCTGGCCGCCGGCTCGGCGCTGGTCGATCTCGGCGGCGTGCGGGTGCGCGGCGCGCAGATCGGGGTGGTGGTCGCGCTCGCCGTCTCGGTCGCCGCGATGCTCGCCTTCTTCCGCTATTCGCGCTTCGGCATCGCCATGCGCGCGGTGGCCTCCGACGACGCCACCGCCCGGCTGATGGGGGTGAAGACCGCCCGCGTCCAGCAGGCGGCCTGGGGCGCGGCGGCGGTGATGTCGGGCATCGCCGGCGCGCTGTTCGCCATCGCGTGGGAGCTGTCGCCCTCCCTCTACGCGCTGGGGCTGAAATCGTTCCCGGCGACGATCCTGGGCGGGCTCGACTCCGTCGTCGGCTCGGCTTTCGGCGGGCTGGTGATCGGCGTCACCGAGAACCTGGTCGGCGGCTACCTCAGCCCCGGCCTGAAGGAGGTCGCCGGCTTCGTCATCATCATCGCCATCCTGATGGTCCGTCCCTACGGCCTGTTCGGCGAAAAGCGGATCGAGAGGCTCTGATGCGCTCCGGGTTCTACAAGCAGACCATCGCCGAGCATCTGGCGCTGACGGATTCCTGGCCCCAGCGCGCCTGGATCGCCGTCGGGCTGGCTTCGCTCGCCGCGGCGCCCTTCCTGCTCGACACCTACCTGCTGACGCTGGTCACGCTGATGATGATCACGGCCGTGGGCGGCATCGGGCTGAACATCCTGACCGGGTGGACGGGCCTGATCTCTCTGGGCCAGACCGGGTTCATGGTGCTGGGCGCCTACGGCTACGCGATCCCGGTCGAGAGCTGGGGGTGGGATCCGCTGGCGGGCTTCCTGCTGGCGGGACTGGTTCCGGCGGCGGCCTCGGTGCTGGTGGGCATCCCCTCGCTGCGGCTGACCGGCCTCTATCTCGCGATCACCACGCTGGCCTCGGCCTTCATCGTCACCCACCTGGTGCTGGAGTTTCCGGGCCTGACCAACGGCGCCTCGGGCATCTTCGTGAACCGCCCGACGCTGCTGGGCTGGGATGTGGCGACCGACCGGGACATGTTCCGGCTCGCCGCGATCTTCCTGGTGCTGGCGATCCTCGGCGCGCTGAACCTGAAGCGCTCGCGCATCGGGCGGGCCTGGTTCGCGATCCGCGACAAGGACGACGCGGCGCGCGTCATGGGCGTCGATCTGCGGACCTACAAGCTCTACGCCTTCGTGGCCTCCTCCTTCGTGGTGGGGATCTCGGGCGCGCTCTACGGCATCTTCCTCAGCTTCGTGACGGTGGACGGCTTCCCGTTCCTGCTGTCGATCGAGGCGCTGGCGATGCTGATCGTGGGGGGCATGGGCTCGATCGCCGGCGCGATCCTGGGCGCGGTCTTCCTGGTGGGCCTCCCGGAGGTCGTGTCGATGCTGTTCGCGGCTTTCGGAGACTCCGCCCGCGCCCTGCTTTCGACCGGCGCGCATGAGGTGAAGGGCGCGCTCTACGGGCTGGTGATCATCCTATTCCTCAGGCTCCAGCCCGAGGGGCTGATGGGCCTGTGGCGAGACGCGCAGCGTGTCTGGACGCTCTGGCCGCTGCGCTACTGAACAAGAAAACCAGGGAGGTCAAAGAGATGAAGACTTGGAAAGGCGCGGCCGCCGGCCTGCTCGCCGCCGCGGCGCTGGCGGGGGCCGCAACGGCCGCCGACCAGGGCGTGAGCGACACCGAGATCCTGCTGGGCGAGGTCGAGCCGCTGACCGGCCCGCCGGGCCTGCTGGGCATCGCCCACAACCTCGGCGTCCGCCTGGCGCTGGCCGAGGCCAACGCCGCGGGCGGCGTCGGCGGGCGCACCCTGAAGCTGGTCGCCGAGGACGACGGCTACGTCACCTCCCGCACGATCCAGAGCCTGCGCAAGCTGATCGGGGTGGACAAGGTCTTCGCGCTGACCGCGGTCTCGGGCTCGGGGCAGGCGGTGGCCTCGATCCCGGTGCTCAAGCAGTCGGGCATCCCCACCATGATCCCCATCGGCCCGCTGCCGCCGCTCTATGAGCCGCCGATGGACAACGTTTTCGTCGTCGGCCAGTCCTACACCGAGGGCATGCGGCAGCTGGCGCTGTTCCTCGCGGACAAGCATCCCGGCGCCAAGTGGGGCGTGATCACCCAGGACGACGACTACGGCGCCGCGCTGCGCGAGGGCATCGAGCAGGCCAGGGGCGAGGCCGAGATCGAGGTCGCCTTCGAGACCCGCTACGCCCGCGGACAGAAGGACTTCTCCTCCGAGATGCTGCGCGTGAAGGACGCCGGCGTCGAGGTGCTGGTCGCCGGCGGCATCATCTCCGAGAACATCGCCATGGTGAAGGAGGCCGAGAAGCTGGGCATCACGCCCGCCATCGCCACCTTCTGGCCCGGCCGCGTGCCGGAGGTGCTCAAGGCCATCGGCCCGGCCTCGGACGGGATCTACGCCGTGGACTACGTGGCGCCCCTGCAGTCCGACGCGGGCAAGGCGTTCCTGGAGCTCGCCAGGCAGCATCTCGACGAGGGCGAGGTGGCGCGCGTCAACCGCTACACGATGACCGGCTACACCTCTACCCGGCTGCTGATCGCCGCGATGCAGAGCTGCGCGCAGGACCTGACCTGGGCCTGCACCAACAAGGCCCTGGCCGAGGGGCCGCCGATCGACAGCGGCGTGATGGCGCCGGCCGCGTTCGAGGGCGGGCGGTTCACCAACTCCCCCGTCACCATCATGCAGGCCGATTTCGAGACGCTGAGCTACGCCCCGGTCGAGTGAGCCGACGGCGGAACGACCCTGCGGCGGCGACCCCGGTCGCCGCCGTTCTCATGTGCGGATGGCGGGAGCGAGCGCAATGGCAGGCGTGGTGATCGTGGGCGGCGGGCAGGGCGGTTTCCAGGCCGCGGCCAGTCTGCGGCAGGAAGGATACGAGGGCCCGGTGCGCCTGGTCTGCGAGGAGCCGGGCCTGCCCTACCAGCGCCCGCCGTTGTCCAAGGCCTATCTCAAGGACGGCGACGCCGCCCGGCTCGCCCTGCGGCCGGAGGCGTTCTACGCCACCTCGGGCATCGAGCTGGTCCACGACCGCGCGCGCGCCCTGCGGCGCGAGGCGCGGGAGGTCGCGCTCGCCCGCGGCGCGCCGCTCGCCTACGACCACCTGATCCTCGCGCCCGGCGCGCGCAACGCGCGTCCGCCGCTGCCGGGGATCGACGCGCCCGGGGTGCTGGGGCTGCGGACGCTCGCCGATGCGCAGGCGCTGCGCACGGCGCTCCCCGCCGCGGTCGAGGCCGGCGCGCGGGCGGTGGTGATCGGGGGCGGCTTCATCGGTCTGGAGTTCGCCGCCGTCGCCCGCGCCGCCGGCTGCGCCGTCACGGTCGTCGAGGCGGCCGAGCGGCTGATGGCCCGCGCCGTCTCCCCCGAAACGTCCGCCCGCTTCCGCGCCAGGCACGAGAGCCTGGGCGTGGAGCTGGCTTTCGGCGTCCCCGCCGCCGCGATCCTGACCGACGCCGCCGGTCGCGCCCGAGGCGTGGCGCTGGCCGACGGGACCGAGATCCTCGGCGGCCTCGTGCTCTTGGCCGTGGGGGTGCGCCCGAACGTCGAGCTGGCGCAGGAGGCGGGGCTGGAGATCGCCGACGGGATCGCCGCCGACGCAGGGCTGCTGACCTCCGACCCTGCGATCTCGGCGCTGGGCGACGCGTGCAGCTTTCCCGATCCGCGGACCGGAGCGCGGGTGCGGCTCGAGTCGGTGCAGGCCGCCAGCGACCACGCCCGGACCATCGCGCGACGCCTTGCCGGTCGCCCCGAGCCCTACGCGGCGCTGCCCTGGTTCTGGAGCGATCAGGCGGACTGGAAGCTCCAGATCGCCGGTCTCCCCCCGCGCGGGGACGGCCCGGCGGAGGTCCGCGACCTGCCCCGGGGCGGCTTCGCCGTGCATCGCTGGGAAGGCGCCGAGCTGGTCTGCGTCGAGACGGTCAACGCCCCGGCCGAGCACATGGCCGCCCGCCGTCTGCTCTCCGCGGGCGGGGTGTCGCGCGCCGCGCTCGAGGCGCACGACGGCAGCCTGGCGCGGCTCGCGAAAGCCGGCTGACTCGTCGGACAATTCGCCAGATCGGACGAAAGGACGCCTCAACGCTCAACCCAACAGGCGGTTTTCGCTCGATTCATTCTCATTGCATAAACCGGACAGCCGGTTAATAATTGCCCCATCGCGCCTCTGCCCCCTCGCCCGTGGCGAGCCCGGGCGGACCGCGTCGGGAGACGGTCCGCCCGCGGCGGCCGCCTCCCGCGAGACAGGGCGCCGGGACCCTCAGAACAGGCGCCGGATCAGGGAGAACGCGACATGAAGATGGATCGACGCCTGGCGCGCCTGGCGGGGCTCGCCCTGCTGGCCGCCACGCAGGCCCCCTCGGCCCAGGCCGAGACGGTGCTGCGCTACTCGAACTGGCTGCCCGCGGGCCACTCGGTCCTCGAAGGCGCCATCAAGCCCTTCATCGCCGAGGTCGAGGAAAAGACCGAAGGCCGCGTGAAGATCGAGACCCTGCCCAAGGTGGTGGGCACCGTCCCCGGCCAGTACGACGTGGCCGTCGACGGGCTCGCCGACATCACCTTCCTGGTGCTGGGCTACACGCCGGGCCGCTTCCCCCTGACCGAGGTGGCCGAGCTGCCCTTCTCCAACTTCGACCCCAGCGCGCTGAGCGTCGCGCTGTGGCGGATGTTCGAGGCCGAGATCGAGCCGCGCGACGAGTTCAAGGGCGTGAAGGTCCTGACGCTCGCCGTCACCACGCCTTCCCAGATCGCCACCCGCAGCCAGCCGATCGAGCGCATCGACCAGCTCGAAGGGCTCAAGATGCGCAACCCGGTGGCCAGCTTCACCGCCGCCTCCGAGGCGCTGGGCACCGTGCCGATCAACAAGCCGGTCTCGGAGATGTACGAGCTCGCCTCGTCGGGCGTCGTGGACGGCACCTTCACCCCGCTCGACACCATGAAGAGCTTCCGCCTGATGGAGGTGATGCCCTACATGACCAAGGTCGAGGGCGGCCTGTTCCAGCCGGCGCTGGGCCTGGTGATGAACCGCGACGCCTGGGAGGCGCTGAGCCCCGAGGACCAGCGGATCGTCCTCGCGGCCGCCGGCGAGAAGATGGCCGCCACCATCGGCTCGGGCTACGCCGCCAACGACGTGCTCGCCGAGGCGGAGATGAATGCGCTCGAGACCGGCGGCGTGATCGAGGCCGACCCCGAGCTGATGGCGGCCCTGCGCGAGCGTCTGGCCTTTGTCGAGAAGGCCTGGGTCGAGAAGGCCGAGAGCCTGGGCGTCGAGAATGCGGCCGAGCTGCCCGGCCGCCTGCGCGACGAGACGGCGGCGCTGTCGCAATGAGCGGGGCCGGAGAAGCGCCGGGGCCGGCGCGCCGGCTCTGGTCCAGGCTGCTGCGGGGGGTGGAGGCGGCGTCGGCCGTCTCCATCCTCGTGATGATGGGGCTGATGACGGCGGACGTCTTCGGGCGCGAGGCGCTCAACAGCCCGCTGCCCGGCGCCACCGAGCTGATCGAGTTCTCGCTCGTCGTCGCGGTGTTCACCGGGCTGGTGTTCGTCTCCTGGCGCGAGCGCCACATCACCGCCGACCTGTTCGACGCGCTGCTCGGTCCGCGCAGTCGGCTGGCGCTGCGGGCCTTCGGCTGCCTGCTGGGGGCGGGGATCTTCGGGCTCGCCGCGCCCCAGGCGCTGCGGCTGGCGCGTCGGGCGGCGGAGTTCGGCGACGTCTCGGCGACCTTCGGGCTGTCGATGACCTGGCCGCTGGGCTTCATGACCGTGATGTGCGCGATCTGCGCGCTGGCCTTCGCCCTGCGGGCCCTGCTGCTGGTCGCGGTGATCGTCCGCGGCGGGGACCTCGAGGAGGGCGCGGAATGACCGTCGCGCTGCTGGGCTTCCTCGCGGCCTTCGTGCTGATCTTCGCGCGCGTGCCCGTGGCGGTGGCGCTGATGAGCGTGGGGACCGCCGGCATCTGGATGACCTACGGGGCGAAGATGGCGCTCGCCTCGATGGCGCTGGTGGTCAAGGAGACCACGCTCGCCTACACGCTGACCGTGATCCCGCTGTTCATCCTGATGGGCGCCGCCGTCGCCCGCGGGGGCCTCGCCGAAGAGCTCTACGACGCCGCCCGCGCCCTGGTGGGGCGGTTCCGCGGCGGGCTCGCCTTCGCCACGATCCTCTCGTGCGGGGGCTTCGCGGCGGTCTCGGGCTCGTCGGTCGCCACGGCCGTCACCCTCTCGCGCATCGCGGTGCCCGAGATGCGCCGGCGCGGCTATTCCGATGCGCTGGCGACCGGGGCCGTGGCCGCGGGCGGCACGCTGGGCATCCTGATCCCGCCGAGCGTGATCATGGTCGTCTACGGCATCACCACCGAGACCCCGATCGGCGAGCTGTTCGCCGCGGGCATGATCCCCGGCCTGCTGGGCATTCTGGGCTATTGCCTCGCGATCGCCTGGATCGTGATGCGCCGCCCCGCCAGCGCTCCGCCGGGCGAGAGCGTGCCCTGGCGCGAGGTTCGCGCGGCGCTGGGCCGGGTCTGGGCGGTGCTGCTGCTGTTCGTGGTGGTGATCGGGGGCATCTACGGGGGCCTGTTCACCCCGACCGAGGCCGCGGGCATCGGCGCCGCCTGCAGCCTGCTGATCGTCGCTTCCCGCGGCGACCTCACCCTGCGCACGCTGTGGGAGATCATGGTCTCCACCGCCGAGGTCACGGCCGCGATCTTCGCGATCCTGATCGGCGCCACGGTCTTCGCCGAGTTCCTCAACTTCTCCGGCGCGCATGAGGGCGTGCTGGCGGTGGTGCGGGACGCGGGGCTGCCGCCCTGGGCGGTGATCGCGGCGATCCTGGGCATCTACCTGGTGATGGGCTGCGTGCTCGAGAGTCTGTCGATGATGCTGCTGACGGTGCCGCTGTTCTTTCCCATCGTCACCGGGCTCGGCTTCGATCCGGTGTGGTTCGGGATCGTGGTGGTGATGGCCGTCGAGATCGGGCTGATCACGCCGCCGCTTGGCATGAACCTTTTCGTCATGCGCACGGTGGTGCGCGACGTGCCGCTGTGGACCCTCTACCGCGGCGTCGCGCCCTTCGTGGCGGCGGACGTGCTGCGGCTGATCCTGCTGGCGGCGATCCCGGGGATCTCGCTGCTGCTGCCGGAACTTCTGTTCCGGTGAGCGGAGCTTGTGTTCCGGAAAGCGGCTGGTTCAGCCCTTGAAGCTGAGCCAGCCGTGCAGGAACGCCTGATTGACCTGGGCGGCCATCTGCCCGGCCCCGATCGGGCCGTCGGGGCGGAACCAGCGGTCGGACCAGTTCAGCACGCCCATCAGGTAGAGCGCCATCGGGCGCAGCATTTCCCGCGGCGCGCCGGGGTTGGCGGCGGCGAGCCGCTCGCCCAGCCGCTCCATCACCTGGCGCTGGAGGGCCTGCATTTCGGTCCGACGCTCGGGCGAGAGGTAGATGACGTCGTGGATCGCCACCAGGTTGCGGTGGCGCGCCTTGGCCGAGGCTTCGAGGAAGCCGCGCACGAAGCTTTCGAGCCGCGCCCGCTCGACCTCCGCATCGGCGTCGATCTCGCCCGCGAGGCTTTCGACCACCTGCTCGAGATGCTCGCGCACCAGGTGGTGGAGGATGTCGTCCTTGGCGGGGAAGTAGTGGTAGACCATGGCCTTGGAGACGCCGCAGGCCTTGGCGATCTCGGCGATGCGCACGGCGGGGTAGCCGGATTCCGCGAAAAGCCGGGCGGAGGAGTCGATGATCGCCTGACGTTTCTCGCCGTAGTCGGCCGCTTGAACCCGCGCCATCCCGCGCCCCCTGCCTCGTCCCCGGTCGCCTCGCGCGCCTAGCCGACCGAGCGTCGCCGGTCGGCCCACCAGGGCGCGCGCAGCTCAGCTTTCACGATCTTGCCGGCGGCGGAAAGGGGCAGGGCGTCCCGCACCTCGAGGCTGCGGGGGCACTTGTAGCCGGCGAGCCGCGCGCGGCAATGCCCGCGGATCTCCTCGAAGGTCGCCGAGCGGCCGGGGCGGAACACCACCACCGCATGAACCGCCTCGCCCCATTCCTCGGAAGGCACTGCAATCACGGCGCAATCCTGCACGGCGGGGTGGGAGAAGATCGCGTTCTCGACCTCCTTGGAATAGACGTTCTCGCCGCCCGAGACGATCATGTCCTTCACCCGGTCGGTGATGTGGACGAAGCCGTCCTCGTCCATGAAGCCGCCGTCGCCGGTCTTGAGCCAGCCGTCGTGGAAGGCCGCCTCTGTCTGCTCGGGCTGGTTCCAATAGCCGGGCGTGATCTGGGGGCCGCGCAGCAGGATCTCGCCGGCCTCGCCGCGGGGCAGCTCCTCGCCGCCGCCGGGGGGGGCGATGCGCACGTCGATGCCATAGGCGGCCCGCCCGGTGGCGGCGCGCTTGCTCGCCCCCTCGGCGCTGTCGAAATGGTGGCGCCAGGGCAGCGACAGGGTCAGCGCGGTGGCCTCGGTCAGCCCGTAGCCCTGGATGAACTGGCAGTCCGGCAGGCGATCCATCGCCGCCTCGAGCACCGGGAGCGACATCGGCGAGGCGCCGTATTCGATGGTCCGGATCGAGGAGAGGTCGAACTCGCCCGAGCGCGGATGGTTGATCAGCGTGTTGATCATCGTCGGCACGAACAGGCAGTAGGTCACCCGGTGGCGCTGGATCGTCTCCATGGCCGCCTCCGCGTCGAACTTGGGCAGCAGGACATGGGTCCCGCCCGCCAGGGTCAGCGCGAACAGCGGGATCGAGCCCGCCAGATGGAAGAACCCGGCCGAGTGCAGGAACACCGTCTCGTCCGAGAAATGCAGGCTCGCGATCCAGTTCACCGCCGCGAAGGTCAGGTTGGCGTGGGTCAGCATCACCCCCTTCGAGCGCCCCGTGGTGCCGCCCGTGCAGCACAGGCTGCACAGGTCCTCGCCCGAGCCGGAACGGTCGGGCAGGGGGGCGTGGGCGGCGATCAGGGCCTCGTGCCCCTCCATCTCCGCGGGGACCGGGCCGGGGCCCATGTGGATCGCGCCGCCGATGCCCGCGCGACGTCGCAGCTCGGGCGCCTGGTCGCGGAAGGCGGCGTCGACGATCAGGAGCTTCGGCGTGAAGTCCAGCAGCGCCGCAACCGTCTCCTCGACCGACCAGCGGGTGTTGAGCGGGACCGAGACCGCCCCCGCCCGCGCGATGGCATAGAGCGCCTCGAGGTAGTCGGCCGAGTTCATCGCCAGGATCGCCACCCGGTCCCCAGGCGCGACCCCCATGGCGACGAGCCCGCCGGCGAGACGGTCGACCCGTGCGCCGACCTCGGACCAGGTGCGTGTGGTTTCGCCGTCGATCACGGCGGGGAAGCGGCCGCGGGTCTGCACCGCCCGCTCCAGGCTCGACATGAACCGCATTTCGTCCTCCCAAGGCGCGGTCCCGGCGCGGCGCGCCGGGAGGGGCGTCGCGTCAGAGCGGCTCGTGCGCCTGCGCGATTTGGTATTTCGGATAGCCTTTCGCGACGCCGTATTCGCTCATCCCCCAGCCCACGGCGCCGTCGCATTCGACGCGGGTGAAGTGGTCGCCCAGCTGGCGGGCCTGGCGGCGGGTCTCGGGGTCCGAAAGGTCCCAGACGTAGTGGTCGGAATGCTCCCGCCCCATGTCGTCGCCGTGGTTCCAGCCCTTGTGCCCGCCGTAGCCGCCGCCCTTGAGGAAGAAGCGTCCCGGCTGCGGATCCAGCGTGATCCGCCGCCGGCCGCCGTCGGCGTAGGTCAGCTCCAGCACGCCGCCCTTCCAGGTCTGGCCCAGCGGGTCGTCGGCCCACTCGATCTCATGCTCGACCGCCACGACGTGGCGGGTGCGGCCGTCCTTGTCGACTTCCTCTCCCGACAGGAAGAACGGCGCGCCGGGCTCGCGTTCCTTGAGGAACAGCGACAGGGCGAAGTCGTCGAACTGGTAGGTCAGCCAGAACCAGAAGAACTCCTTGTAGGCGGGCAGGCTGTCGTTCGAGGCCATGTCGGTCTGCATGCGCGAGCGGATGCCCCAGGAGTGATCGCGCTGGGACCACCAGGTCTGCGGCGTCGCCTCGAAGCGGCGGCCGTTCAGCTCGATCCAGCCCTGCAGGCGGCCGAACTGGGTCATCCGGGTCAGATCCTCCTCGACCCGGTTGCGCTTGCGCCGGAAGCTCTGCGCCTCCTGCAGCCCGTCGAACCGGGCCAGCCAGTCGAGCTCGAAGCTCAGGCCCGAGGCGTTCTCCCCCAGCACCAGGCGGTGGCGCCTGAGTCCCTCGATCACCTGGAAGCTGAGCGGCCCGACGCGCGTGCCCAGCGGGTCGCCGCCCAGCCGGCGGGAGGCGCGGAACGTCGTCTGCACCCCGTCTGCGGTCAGGCCGGCGAAGACGTCCATCACGTTGCGGTTGGGATACCACCCCAGCCCGAGGTCGAGCACCACGCCGGGCAGGTCGATCGGCGCGCCGGAGTACCAGTAGCGCTCGGTCCAGCGCTCGTCGCTGGAGGCGACGTGGTTGAAGGTGGTGGGCGTCTGGTGGCCGATCAGGTCGTCTTGCGGCGACAGCATGGACGTCGTCTCCCGTTGTTCCGGTTTCAGCCGCGGGTCATCGACGCGAAGTCGATGGCCGCGATGCGTTTGCGTTCGGCCGCGAGCATCCCCTGCAGCGCCTCGCTCAGCAGCCGCTCGAGGGTCTCGCGCCGGGCTGGCTCCAGCGCCCGCCCCGGCCCGTGCAGCCAGTCGAGCCAGGCCGAGGCCTCGCGCCGCCGCGCCGCCAGCCGCCCGTGCAGGTCGGCGCAGGGAAGGGCGAGGGGGGCCGAAAGGGGGGGCGCGCCCTCGGCCCCCGCCGCGGTCTCCGCCGCCTCGGCCAGCCGGCTTTCGAGGGCGGCGATCTGCTCGCCCAGCATTTCGCCCGACCAGTCGAGCAGGGGCGCGATCTTGCCCAGCACGTCGATGGCGGCGTGGAGCTGCGACAGCGCGTGGTCGTCGTCGAGCTTCGGGGCCACGTCCTGGGCAAGCCGCTCGCGCAGCGCCGCGCAGATCTGGGCGGGGGTCATGTCCATCGGATCGCCTTGATCATGCTCATCAGGCCCATCTGGGCGGCGGCGGGCTGCAGGCCCATCACCGCCAGACGCGCGTCATGCACCGCCCCGCGGCGCACCCGCTCGCGCGCCATGATCAGCAGCGAGGCGGCCTTGAACTGGCCCAGCACCTCGAAATAGCGGAGCCGTTCGGGCTCGAGCGCCAGGCCGCTGCGCTCGGCGTAGCGGCGCAGGAACGCGGCCCGGTCCAGCCGCCCGCCCAGGGTGGCCGCGGTGCCGCCCAGGCTGCGCAGCCCGGCCCAGGCGAGGTCCTCGTGCGGGTCGCCCAGGTGGGTCAGCTCCCAGTCGAGGATGCCGCTGATCCGCCCGTCCTTCACCATGTAGTTGCCGACCCGGTAGTCGCCGTGCAGGAGCGCGAGGCGCACGGCGGTCGGCGCGTGGTCGTGCAGCCAGGCGGCCGCGTAGCGCATCGCCGGCGCCTCGGGCCGCCCGTCGGCGCCGGGCAGGCGCGCCACCCAGCGCGCAATCTCGTCGCGCACGCAGCTGTGCGCCGTCGCGCCGGGGTCGAGCGCCGCCGCGGGCGCGTTGCGCCAGTCGCAGGCGTGCACCGCGACAAGCGCGTCGACGAAGTCGTCGAGGATCCGGTCCGCGTCCTCCGTCTCCTTGTCGCCCGCCCCGTCGTGCTCCGCCCCGGGCCAGATCGGCATCGGGGTGCGCCCCTCCAGCCGCGTGGTCACGATGAACGGCGCGCCGATGATCTCGACGTCGTCGCTCCACCACCGCGAGGCCGCCGCGGGCAGGCGCGCGGCGCCGGCGAGCGAGGACAGCGCCAGGTGTTCGGGGCGCGCCGAGTAGGGCGCGAGAAGGCCGTTGGGATCGCCGATGCGCAGGATCAGCGGCTCGTCCGGACGCCCCTCGCGGCGCAGGGTGAAGCCGATCGTGGCCCAGGACAGTCCCGCGGTGAACCGGTGCAGATCCGCGACCGAAACCGGTTCGCCGACTTGCCGTTCGATGAACCCGGCAAGCCGCGGTTGCAGCGCCGGGCTTCTCCAGGCGGGGCTGGCGAGAGTCACGGGCGGCCTCGGAAAATTGTCTTATGGCGGGGGGAGTTCTGCATGTAGCCGACGACGCCATCCTCTGTCCTGCGGGCGTCAGTTCCGCGACGCCTGTCCGATGCTATAAGAAAAACCGGCCAGTCGGTCAATCAATTATCTGGATGAGGCCGGAGCAGCGGGCCTCGGGGGAATCGCGGACCCACGTCCAGCGCAGGCGAGAGTGGCCGGACAGCGGCCGGTCCGAAGCCGGCCTGATCTAAGGATTTTGTGCGGGATCGGCTTGCGACGGTCCGGACGCTTCGGGTCCAGACCGTCGCGGGCGCCCGGTCGCGGGTCAGTCAGGAGACCGACCCGAGCTTCGCCGATTCAAGAGCGTGGGCGTCTCATCTCCCGTTGAAGACTGCGGGGCGTCGTTCGACGAAGGCGGCGGCGCCTTCGCGCAGGTCCTCGGTCTGGAAGAGGATCG
>NZ_CAXBOD010000029.1:0-56823 GCF_963977235.1 uncultured Albimonas sp. | reverse complement strand
TTCGAACCTCCGACCCCTGCCTCCCGAAGACAGTGCTCTACCAGGCTGAGCTACACTCCGAACCGAGCGGCGAGAACCATGCGTCCCCGCTGCGGCGCCGGAGGTAGCAGGGCGCCGTGCCGGGCGCAAGGCGTTTCCGCTGTCGCAGGGCGCCCGCGTTCGCGCCGCGCAGGGCCTTGCCGCTCCGCGCGCTCGCGGTTAGGTTCCGCCGCGCTTTGGGGCGTCGCCAAGTGGTAAGGCAGCGGTTTTTGGTACCGCCATTCGCAGGTTCGAATCCTGCCGCCCCAGCCAAGATCGCTGACCCTGCGTTTGCAGCGCCTTGATCTGGTATTGAGATCGAGTGTCGAGACGCCTGCTCATTCGAGCCGACACCTGCTCGTGAGGTCTGTGCGTCAATGGCGAGCGGGTCCATCCGAAGGCGACCGAGGCCCACCTCCGACCGGGTTGCTCTCCAGGCGAGTCAGGCACGGCTACGGCGAGCGGACGCGTCGCTAGACTGCCGAGGCTCGCCGGGAATCGCGATGCGTTGTTTGCAGGAGCGGTCGCGCAGGCGAAAAATCGCGCCCACGCGGAATGCGGGGCCATTCTTGACGGCGTCGCCGCTTTTGACTCGGTTTCGGATTGGTGGCCGGCATCTGCCGCGCAATCAGTTTATTGGGCGTGGGCATTCACGGAATATGCTCACGACATCGGGCAGCGCGCCGGCTCAGGATCTGATACGTCACATCTACATGATCGGGGCGCCCATATTCATGGCGCACCTCGTGCGGAGGGCGCCTGGTCGAAGCGCAAGCAGGCCGGGCTCGCATCCCGTGAAGATGGCTCAGGACGACCTTCCGCGCCGCAGGTCTTGCGCCTGCTCGACCGGATCGGCCGCGAGGTCGCGGCGCAGGGCGCCGCCGGTTTCCCAGCTCCCGATTCCCTGATCGAGACAGATCGATGTTCGCCGCCCGCCCCGGGAGGACAGCCTGGACGGGCGATGAAGCAGAGGAAGGGACTGAAGGCGCCGGCCGTCGTCAGCAGGTCCGGCCGCCCCACGGCCAACCCATTCAGGCCGCCCGGCCGATCGTCGAGGGAACGGAGGTTTTCGCCCCGCCTGCGGGTCCGAAGCTCGCAGACGTCGAGAAGGCGTTCATGGACCGCCTTCGGCTGCTTTGGCAGCCAGCCGTTCCGCCCGCCACCCGGCGGGCCATTTGAATGAACAAGAATAAATCTTTGAGAATGCACGCTGGCGGGCTGTTTGGCGCCGAAACTTCCTTTACGAAAGTAACCCGTGCAGGCTCCCGCGTCGGGGCCTTCGCCGACTGAGAGAACTGGAGGGCGTGGTGAGTTTGGAACGTGTGACGAAGGGTCTCCTCGCAGCCGTGTTGGGTGGGGGCGTCGGCCTCGTCCAGGCGGCGCCGGCCGCCGCGCAGGAGGCGCTGCCGGCCGATTTCTCGCCCGAATACCGGCTGGGCGTGCCGACCGACGACACCGCCCGGAAGATGCTCGACGAACTCGACTACCAGCGCGCGGTCCAGGTCTACCTGTGGGGGCTGCCCGCGGTCGGGATGCAGCAGTACCGGATGTCCAACGCGCAGGGCATGGGCGGCGGCTCGGACCAGTGGAAGGTCGGGTATCTGGGCGATCTGATGAGGGTCAACGTCGGCCACCTGACCGGCAATCCGGACTCGATGTATGTCGACTATTTCTTCGACACGCAGGACGGGCCGATCATGGCGGAGGTTCCCGCCGCCCTGCCGGGTTTCATCGACGACATCTGGGAAAAGCCCGTCGTCGACGTGATCCCCGCGGTCTCGGCCAGCGGGCGCTACCTGATCGTGCCGCCGGGGTGGGAGGGCGAGGCCCCCGGGGACACGGTCGTGGTCCGCCCGGCCACCTACGTCAGCTGGATGCTGCTGCGCGGCAATGTCGAGCGGACCGAGGACGGGCCCGACACCTCCGCCGCCGTCGCGCTGATGGAGGAGGAGCTGAAGATCTATCCGCTGAGCGCGATGGACGATCCCTCGGCCCGCCCGACGCTCGAATTCTTCAACATGAGCGGCATGGATCTGGACCGGATCCCGCCGGAGGGGCTCGCCTACTGGGAGCGGCTGGCCGAAGTGGTGAGCGAGGAGCCCGGCACCCAGACCGACGCCTTCGCCATGGGCCTGATGAAGGCCATCGGCCTCGCCCCCGGCCAGCCCTTCGAGCCCGACGACCGGATGCGGAAGATCCTCGAGCGCGCGGCGGTCACCGGCCAGGCGATGGCGCGCTCGATCGCGTTCAAGAGCGACGGCCCCCCCGAGCGCTGGCACTGGCCCGACCGCTTCTACAGCGAGGCCTACATGGGCGGCAGCCCCGCCTTCGAGATCGACGGCCACGTGAACCACGATTCGCGCACCCAGTTCTTCTACCTGGCCTGCGGAACCAGCCAGCTGATGAACTCGACCACGCCGGGGGTCGGGCAGGCCTATCCCTGGGGCACCCGCGACGCCGAGGGCGCGCAGCTCGACGGGGGCCAGAGCTACCGGATGCATCTGCCCGCGGACATCCCGGCGAAGCTCTACTGGTCGGTGACGGTCTATGACACGCAGAGCCGCTCGCAGCTCGACAACGGCTCGGACTTCGCGCGGATCTCGACCTTCACCCAGCCGAAACAGAACGCCGACGGCAGCACCGACCTCTATTTCGGACCCGAGGTCCCGGAGGACGAGGCGGCGAACTGGGTGAAGACCGTCCCCGGTAAGGGCTGGTTCTTCCTGTTCCGCCTCTACGGCCCCGAGCAGGCGTATTTCGACCGAAGCTGGAAGCCGGACGACCTGGTCCGGCTCGACTGAGCCACCGCCCTGCGCCGGCCTCGGCTGGCGCAGGGCGTCCCGAGATCCTTGATTTCAAGTGTATTCCGCTGCGTAATGACCTGGTCGGCCGCCCCGCGCGTCCGACGCCGCTGAGAAGGATGCGCATCATGTCGCCGACCCCAGAGGCCAGGCCCGTCCTCGCCTTCCGCCCGGCCCCCGCGCCGACTTTCCCGCGCGTGACCGCGGCGATCGTGGCGCTCGTCGCCCTCGCCGTCGCCGCTCCGGGCGCCCAGGCGCAGACGTCGGCCGCCTGGCCCGACCGCTCCGCCCTGCCGCAGCCGCTGGAGCCCTTTACGGGCGAGATCGGCCGGACCTACCAGGACTCGACCCCGCACTGGCAGGCGCCGATCGCGGCGCCCGAGGGCGCGCCCAATGTGGTGATCGTCCTGCTCGACGACGTCGGCTTCGGGCAGACCGGAACCTTCGGCGGCCAGATCCCCACGCCGGCGCTCGATCAGCTGGCCTCCGAGGGGCTGTCCTACACCCGCTTCCACACCACCGCGATCTGCGGCCCGACCCGGGCGGCGCTGCTGACCGGGCGCAACCATCACGTGGCCGGCAACGGCTTCCTGATGGAATGGGCGACCGGGTTCCCCAACTACTCGACCATGATCCCCAAGAGCACCGCGACGCTCGGCAAGGTGCTCAGGGAAAACGGCTACGCCACCTGGTGGTATGGCAAGAACCACAACACCCCGGACTGGGAGACGACGGTCGCGGGCCCCTTCGATCGCTGGCCCACCGGCCTGGGCTTCGACTATTTCTACGGGTTCAACGCCGGCGAGACCGACCAGTATTACCCCGTCCTGTTCGAGAACACGCTGCCGGTCGAGCCGGAGACCACGCCCGACGAGGGCTATCACCTGCTCACCGACATGACCGACCGGGCGATCGAGCGGATGGCGTTCTTCAAGTCCGTAGCCCCGGACAAACCCTTCTTCATGTATTTCGCGCCGGGCGCGATGCACGCGCCGCACCAGGCCCGGGCCGAATGGCGCGAGCCCTTCAAGGGCGCCTTCGACGACGGCTGGGACGCCTATCGCGACGCCACCTACCGCCGCCAGCTCGAAAGGGGCCTGATCCCCGAGGGCACGGAGCTGACCCCGCGCCCCGAGTGGGTTCCGGCCTGGGACACGCTCGACGACACCCAGAAGCGCGTCTACGCCGCGCTGATGGAGAACTACGCCGGCTACATGGCCTTCACCGACCATGAGGTCGGCCGGCTGCTGGCCGCGGTGAAGGCGTTGCCCGACGCCGAGAACACGATGGTGATCTACATCGTGGGCGACAACGGCGCCTCGTCCGAGGGCGGCCAGGACGGCACCTTCAACGAGATCGCCTCGCTCAACGGCATCCAGAGCTCGCTGGAGGAGATGCTCCCCGAGCTCGAGACGGTCGGCCAGCCGGGCTCGGAGCCGCATTACCCGATGGGCTGGGCCTGGGCCGGCAACGCTCCCTTCCAGTGGGTGAAGCAGGTCGCCTCGCACCTGGGCGGCTCGCGCAATCCGATGGTGGTCAGCTGGCCGGCGCGGATCCAGCCCGACGACGCGCCCCGCCAGGCCTTCCTGCACGTGATCGACGTGTTCCCGACCGTGCTCGAGGCCGCGGGCATCCCCGCGCCCGAGACGGTGGACGGCATCGAGCAGAAGCCGGTCGAGGGCGCCTCGTTCCTCGCCAGCTTCGAGAACCCGGACTTCCCGGGCCGCAGCAGCCAGCATTTCGAGATCCTCAGCAACCGCTCCTTCTACAAGGACGGCTGGAAGGCGAACGCCCAGCACACGCTGCCCTGGCGCCAGGATCTCGCTCCGGGGAACTGGGATGCGGACGTGTGGGAGCTCTATTACCTGCCCGACGACTTCTCCGAGGCCAACGACCTGGCGGCCGGGAACCCCGAGAAGCTCGAGGAGCTCAAGGCCGGCTTCGAGGAGGCGGCGCGCCGTCACGCGGTGCTGCCGCTCGACGACCGCGGCGCGGCGCGCCTTGCGGTTCCCAAGCCGCCGGCGCCGGGCGCCGACGCGTCGGGGAAGACCTTCACCTACCACGCCGGCGCGATGCGCATTCCCGAACCCGCGGCGCCGCCGATGAAGAACAACGCCTGGACGCTGACCGCCACCATCTCGGCCGAGGGCGAGGCGACGGAGGGCGTGGTCATGGCCTTCGGCGGGCTGGCGGCGGGGCTGACGCTCTACCTCGACCAGGGCGTCCCGGTCTTCGTCTACAACTACTTCGGGGACCGGACGGTCCTGCATGGCACGGCGCCCGTGTCGGGCGAGGCGACGCTCGAGGTCGACTTCGCCTACGAGGGCGGCGACGCCCCGGGCGCAGGCGCGACCATCACTCTCTCCGTCGACGGCGAGCAGGCCGCCCAGGCGCGGCTCGAGGCGACGGTTCCCGGCCGGTTCGGCGCCGACACCTTCGGCGTCGGCGAGGATCCCGGTCAGCCGGTCATTCCGGACTACCAGGCGCCCTTCGCGTTCACCGGCGAGATCGACACCGTGACGATCACGATCCGGTAGCGCCCGGGTCCTCTGCGACCGGCGCCGTCACAGGTCGGCGCCGGTCGGTTGATCGACCGGATCGCCGAAGCGGTCGATATCCGCAGGCTCACGGCGCCGGCGAAAGGCAGCGCGGCCGTGGCTGAGGCCCGCCGTTCCGCGACGACGCCTCTTGGCTGGAGATCGCCTTCGCCAATCTCGGCCCCGTCGCCGCGAACCTGTCCCTGACCGGGGTCGAGCCGTCCCGCCAGCGGGCGGGCATGGACAAGGTCGTCCCCTTCGACGCCCTCCCCACCGACGACGGCGAGAACGTCATCGCCCCCGCGAACCACCGCCTGTTCGGCAAGCTGACGGGCGCGCCCGACCGCGAGGATCGGGGCCGGGACACGGAACTCTCCGGCAACGCCGGCCGCGCAGAGCGCCGCACCTCGTCCGCGCCCCTGATGATCGAAAGCGTCCGCTGGTTGAGGTGCATCCCGGTCGCGAGCCCCGCCCAGTCTGGCGCGAACGGGGCATCCTCCTCCGGCAGGCGCAGGGTCATCGGGCTCGGCGTCGCCGGAGTCATCGATCGTCGAGGATTGCCGCCAGGCTCCCGTCCGCCCATCGCCAGCCCCGATGACCCTGCCGTGCCCGAGCCGCGCAGCCAGCCCGGACGAGCTGACGCGGTTGGACGCGCGCGCCATGGCGGGTCGCGGAGCGGACGCCGCGCGCGCCGCGCCCCGATCCTGCGAGTGACGCTGAGACGGACCCGCTCGCCGCCCGCCTGCGCAGGGGGGATGGAGACCCCTTCTCCCGCCCCGACGCGGCAGGCTCACAGGCGGCGGGCGATGACGTCGGGGTGGGTGTGCAGGATCAGCTGGGCGCCGTCGGGGATCATCTCCAGTTGGCGGAGGGGGGAGCGGGCGGCGAACGCCTCGACCGTGTCCAGGCGCACCACCGGGTCGTGGGCGCCGTGGATCAGGATCTGCTCGCAGCGCGCCGCGTCGGCCGCGTCGGACCAGTCGCGGGTGACGTGGATCGCGTCGCCGGCGAAGGCGGCGGGACCCTGGGCGACGGAGGCGTGAAACCCCGCGTAGAGGATGGCGCGGATCTCGGGGTCCTCGGCCGTGCGCCGGTCGCGGCTGTCGTCGGGGTAGAGGCGGCGCAGGAAGCGATCCTCGCGCCCCGAGCGGATCATCGCCACCCCGCCGCGCACGATCAGCGGCAGCACGTTGGGGGTGAACCGCGCCGTCCAGGCCATCACCCGCTGGCGCGCGGACATGATCCGGAATTGCCGCGCGCTCTGGATCGGCACGCCCCCGGAGACGCAGACCAGCCGCGTCACCCGCTCCGGCAGGCGCCGCGCCGCCTCGTAGCCGTAGAGCGAGCCGGCCATGTGACCCAGGATCGTCACCGCCCCCAGCTCCAGCCGGTCGAGCACCTGGGCGAGGTCGGCCGCCACCGTCGCGGGCAGCGTCTCGGGCGAGGGGGCGGGGCTGGCGCGGCCAAAGCCGGGGCGCAGCGGGACCACCAGGCGCAGGCCCCGCTCCGACAGGCGCCGCGCGAAGGCCTCGGTGACCCGGCCCTCGTCCAGCATCCCGTGCAGCAGCAGCACCGGGCGGCCGTCGGGCGGACCCTGCAGGGCCACCGGCTGGCGGCGCCCGTCGTCGAGCGTCAGCTCCTCGACCCGCCGGGCCTCGTCCCCGGGGCCGAGGCGGCGCGGGGCGGTCTCGGGCGCCGCCCCCGGCTCGGTCGGCAGCGCCAGCGTCGCCACATGGCGCACCACCTCGACCTTGGAGCGCATGCCCATCTTGCGCAGCAGCGTCTTGATCTGCGTCTGCACCGTCGCCAGCGAGGAGCCGCGCCGCGCCGCGATCGCCGCCGGCTCCCGCCCGAGGGCCACGCCCTCCAGCACCTCCAGCTCGGCCGGGGTCAGGGAAAAGGCCTCGCCGAGCTGGCGGGCCATCTGCGGCGTCCACAGGAAGGCGACCTGCGACAGGCGGGCCGAGGGGGTCTCGCCCCCCGCCCCGGCCGGCAGCGCCTCGAGCGAGAACAGCCGGCCCTCGCCCTGAGGCGTGTCGAGCCGCAGCAGCAGCAGCCGCTCCGGGCTGCGGCCGGCGGCATGATCGTCCTCGGCCGCCAGCCGCGCCTCCAGCCGGGACAGCGCCTCGGCCAGCCGCGCCAGCCCCTCGGGGTCAAGCCCCAGCGCCCGCGAGGCCTCGGCCAGCGTCGCGCCGGGCAGGCGGCCGGCGGGCAGCTCGAACGCCGCGCGCGCCGCGTCGTTGGCCGCCAGCAGGCCCCGAGACGAGACGATGAACGCCGGCCGGGGCTCATCCTTCACCAGCTGTTCAGGGTCGAGCTGCGGGCGCGGGCGCAGGCGGCGCATCAGCTCCTCCGCCTGTCGGAAATGCCGTTCGACGGATGGATCTATCAGCCCCTCGAGCCGGGAGGGAACCTCCGCGTCGATGCGCGAGTCGAGCAGCGGTTCCGCCGCCGCCGAGAGGTAGAGACCCCAGGTGCGCATCGTCTCGTCATAGCGCAGCGGGTCGATGGGCAGGCCGTAGAGCGTCTCGATCAGCGCGTCGCGAAGTTCGGGCGAGACGCCGCTCGCGGCGGGGGGCGAGGCGGGGTCCGGGGCGGCCAGCGGAGCGTGCTCCCCGGATGCTCCCGCCCCAGCCTGCGTTGCCGTTTGCGGCCCTGACGCGGGGGCGCGATCCGCCTCGCGCCCGGCGCCGGGGTCCGGCCCCTCGGCCTCCGGCGTCGGGCCTGTCCGATCCGCGTCGCGGGCGCTCTCGGCGCCCGGGCTTTCGCCCTTCGATGGTCCCACGTCCGGTCCGCTCCCCAGCTTCCCCGCGCGCGCCTCCCCGGCCGGCGACGCCGGTCGGCGGGCGCGGCGCCCCCGGTCCGTCATACACCAGTTGGGGTATTGATGAGACCGGTCGATCCGCGCCCCCTGCGGCCCTCCCGCCGGCGCCCGCCGTGCGCAGCGAAAGGCCCGGTTCCATGAGCGACGGTTTCCTCCAGCAGGTGTTCGACACCCTGGGCATCGACGATCTCGCCGATTTTGCGGGCCTTTCGGATCCCTACGATTTCGGCTGGGGCTCGGGACTGTTCCCGCACATGATCGGCCAGCTCGACGAGGTGATGGGGACCGTCGCCGACCAGCTCGAAAACAACGCGCTCGCCTATTCCGCCTCCGAACTGCAGAGCCTGGCCCACGTCGCGGGCCTGCTGAACAACGCCCACGCGCTGCTGACCAGCGCCCAGTCGCTCTACGACACGTTCTCCACCGCCGCCTCGCTGGACGGGCTGACCGGCGGCATGGCGATGCTGGGCAGCATGGCGGGCAACGCGGGGACCGCCATCGCCGCGGCGGGCGCGGCGCTGGGCCTGCTGGGCGCCGCCGTGGGAAGCGGGCCGGTGGGCGCGCTGCTGGCCCTGACCAGCGCCACGATGGGGGGGCTCGGCTCCACCCTGGTGGCGATCCAGTCGGCGGTGGGAGAGTTCAACCAGCTGGTCGAGGCGATCGACGCCGCGCTCAACAGCCGCGGCGCCGGCGGCGCCGAGCCCGCCGACGACAGCCCTGCGGCCGCCATGCCCGACCATGTCGACACCTGGGGCGACGGCCCGCTGACCCCCGACGAGCAGCAGACGATCCTCGACAAGACGGTGACCCCGGGCGAGCCCCTCGTCATCTACCCGCCCGAGGAGGAGGAGCCCCCCGAGGAGATCGACGTCGACGAGGCCCCGATCGAGGATCCCACGACCCCGCCCACCCCCTCGCCCCCCTCGAACTCGGGGGGCGGCCCCGGCGGCTGGAGCCCGCCGGGCGGCGGCTCGGGCGCCTCGGCCCCGGACATGACCTATCTCGAGGGCCTGTTCCCCGGCGGCGGCGGCGGCGACGGGCTCGGGCCGGGCTTTCCCGGCTCGGGCGACACGATCAGCCACGTGGACCCGCTGGTGCTGGACCTGGACGGCGACGGGATCGAGCTGACCTCCCCCGCAGACGCGCCGGTCTACTGGGACGACGACGGCGACGGGGTGGCCACGCTGACCGGCTGGGTCGACCGCGACGACGGCCTGCTGGCCCGCGATCTCGACGGCAACGGCCGGATCGAGACCCAGGCCGAGCTGTTCGGCACGCGGGAGGAGGACGCGCTGTTCGACCTCGCCACCCAGGACCAGGACCGCAACGGCCGCATCGACGCCGCGGACGAGATCTGGAGCAGTCTGCGCGTCTGGCGGGACCTGAACGCCGACGGCGTCTCCCAGGTGGGCGAGCTTCAGACCATGGAGCAGGCCGGCATCGCCGCCCTGTTCACCGAGCGCGTGGGCGACGGCCGGCTGGTCGAGAACAACGTGATCACGGCGACGTCCCGCTACGCGCTGACCGACGGCACGATGCGCGAGAGCGCCTCGGTCCTGTTCGGCGTGGTCAACCGCCTGGGCCGCAGCGACCCGCCCGAGGACCCCGAGGCGCTGGCCACGGTCGCCTACATGCCCTTCGTGAAGGGCTTCGGCGACCTGGCCGACCTGCCGGTCGCCGCGCTGGGCGACCCGACCCTGCACGGACTGGTCGACGCCCTGATCGCCGACGCGGGCGCCTTGGGCGTGGGCGAGCTGCGCGCGCGCTTCGAGACGATCGCCCTGCGCTGGGCCGGGGTCGACGGGGTCTCGGGCGCGAACGCCCACGAGGAATCCGCGCAGAAGCGCGCCTTCATCGAGGCGGCGCTGGGCGAGCCGCGCCCCGAGGCGACCTCCGAGGTGGACCGGCTCAACACCGAGCATCACTACCGCAGCCTGGTCGACTCGCTGCTGCTGCGCTTCACCCTCGACCTGCCCGAGGCGCAGTTCCTGACCGCCCTGACCGACGCCGACCGCGCCGCGGCCCTGACGAGCCCCTGGGTCGCCCTGCGCGCCCTGGACCAGAACCGCGACACCGGCGCCGTGACCGGCGAGCTGGAAGTGGCGATCCACGACATCCTGCAGGCCGCCGGGCGCAAGGAGACCCGCTCCGAGGCGCTCGACCTGATCGCGGCCACGATGCCGGGCCTGCGGGCGCTGGAGACCGAGTACTGGCCCGCCACCCGCGACGGCGGCTTCGGCGAGGGCGCGTTCGAGGACTACATCCGCGACGCGCTGGCGCAATGGGGCGACGACCCCGGCCTCTCGGCCTTCGCCTACGCGATGCTGTTCACCACCGGCGAGGACCTGGGCGGGGACGGCGCGGACGCGGTGACGCTGCTGCGCTCGGATGACCTGGGGCGCTACCAGAACAACATCCAGGTGCGCGCCCAGGTGGTCGAGGGGCGCGGCGGCGACGACGTGATCGACGCCGACATGCGCATGGGCGCCGGGACTTCGCCGCTGGAGACGGACAACCGCTCGCTGACGCTGCTGTATTCGCAGGGCGACGGCGACGATCAGGTGCTGGCGACCTGGCTCTGGGGCTCGCTGCACATCCACCTGCGCGACATCGACGCCGTGGACGTCAGTTTCCTCCACGACGGCGACGACCAGCTGATCCGCTTCGCCGAGGGCGGCTCGATCCGGGTCGTCGGCGCCCAGGCCGGGGCGCTGGCCGGGCTGACGGTCTACAGCGCCGACGGCGAGGTCCTGCGCGTGGCGTCGCGCCGCCAGGTCGCCGACGAGGCGAACGAGACGCTCTCGGGCGATTTCGAGGCGGAGGTCTACGTGGTCTCGACCGGGCTGGGCGAGATCACCGTGGCCGAAAGCCACTACACCTCCGCCGGCGTGGGCGAGGACCGGATCGAGCTGCGCGACGTGACGCTCGCCGACGCCACGATCCGGCTCGACGGGGCGGACCTGGTGATCGGCTTCGCCAACGGCGATCCCGGCGACGGGGTGCGCGTCACCGGCCAGTTCGCCACCGGCTTCTTCTCCAACACGCCGCAGACAAGGGTGGAGCGGTTCGCCTTCGCCGACGGGGTCGAGGTCGCGGCCGAGGACATGCTGGGCCTGATGCACGCCGCCGCCCAGACCGCGGGGGCCGACACGATCGAGGGGACCCGCTTCGCCGAGACCCTGCTGCTGGGCGCCGGCGACGACCTGCTGCGGGGGCGCGACGGCGCCGACGTCTACCTGCGCCCCGCCGACGCCTCGGGCGACGCGGTGATCGAGGACGCGGGCGCCCATGGCTCGCAGGACCGGCTGGTGCTCGAGGGCGCGGACCTGGCCGACGTCGCGCTGTCCCGGCAGGGCGACGATCTAGTGCTGACCCTGACCGGCGGCTCGCTCACCGTGCGCGACCAGTTCGCCGCCAGCGGCGTGTCCAGCATCGAGAGCTTCGTCTTCGAGGACGCCGAGCTCGATGCGCGCGAAATGCGCGAGCGGCTCGGCCCGGCGCCGGGGGGCGAGACGACCCTGACCGGAACCGCCGACCCCGAGACGCTGACCGGCACGGCTCTGGACGAGACCCTGCGCTCGGCGGGCGGCGCGGACCTGATGCGCGGGCAGGGCGGTTCGGACCTCTATCACTGGGGTCCGGGGGACGGCGACGACGTGATCGACGAGAACGGCGCCCGCGCCACCGCCGACTTCGACCGCGTGTCGATCGCGGCGAGGCCGGAGGAGGTGATCCTCTCGCGCGTCGGCGGCGACGTGGTGGTCGAGCTGCTGGCGACCGGCGAGACGCTGACCCTGCGCCGCCAGCTCTCCAGCGCCGACGGACGCCGGGCGGTCGAGGAGATGGTCTTCGACGACGGCACGCTGTGGGACGGGGACGCGATCGCCGCCGCGGCCGCCCTTCGCGGAACCGACGCCGCCGACAGTCTGAACGGAACCAACCGCGACGAGCGGTTCGTGGGCGGCGCCGGCGACGACGCGATGCGCGGCTACGCCGGCGCCGATGTCTACGAGATCGGCCCGGGCGAGGGCGTCGACCAGATCATCGACGGCCTCTACGGCGGCGAATCGGTCGAGAACGTGCTGCGCCTGAGCGGCCTCGACCTTGCCGATCTGCGCTTCGAGCGGGTGCTGGAGGACGACGGCGGCGCCACCCAGGACCTGTTCATCCGCACCGGCGCAGGCGACGACGGCGTGCTGCTCGAAAACCAGCTGGTCGAGGATCTCTTCGCCGCGATCCGCCCCGTGCAGCGGGTGGAGCTGTCCGACGGCACGGTGCTGGACGCCGACGATCTCGCGGCCCGCGCCGCGGTCTACGGGACCGACGGCGACGACGTGATCTCGGCCTGGGGCCGGACCGACGGGCTGGGCGGCGACGACCTGGTGACGCTGACCACCAGCACGCAGGACGTGGTGATCTGGGGGCCGGGCCGGGGCAGCGACACGGTGCAGGGCTTCGAACACGGCGGCCACGGCGACCGGGTGCGGATCGAGGGCGCCGGCTGGGAGGACCTGAGCTTCAGCCGCGACGGCGTCGATCTGGTGGTCACGCTCGAGGCCACCGGCGAGACGCTGACGCTCGCGCGCCATTTCGACGACATCGCCAACGGCCGCTGGTACGGCGTCTCGGGGCTGCAGGGCGACGACTTCAGCCTCGACCGACGGGGCCTCGCCGAGGCCTCGCTGCCCGATCCCACGCCCGCCGCGCAGACCATCACCGGCGGTTTCGACGGCGAGACGCTGGTCGGCGGGGCCGGCGAGGACGTGCTGGACGGGCGCAGCGGCTCGGACCTCTATCTCTGGCGGCGCGGCGACGGCAACGACGTGATCTCCGACAGCGCGGTGGAGCGCGATGAGAACCCCTCGATCGACACGCTGCTGCTTCAGGACGTGGACCGCGACGGGGTGCGTCTGTCGCGGCCGGGCGGGATCGGCTTCGACCTGGCGATCCGGGTGGTCGAGACCGGGGAGGTGATCACCCTGCTGGGCCAGCTGGCGCCCGATGGGCCGATCGAGTGGCTGCGCTTCGCCGACGGCTCGCGGCTGGCCATCGACACCCTGTCGAGCACGATCCCCTGGATCGCGCCCGACGGGGGCGCCACGCTCGAAACCACCTGGAGCGACGACTCGCTGGTCGGCGGCGACGGCGGCGACCGGCTCATGGGGCGCGAGGGCGCGGACGCCTACGCCTGGGCGCCGGGCGGGGGCGACGACACCATCGACGAGAGCGTCGAGGACTACGTCTTCGGCGAGGCGGACCCGGGCGAGGACCCGCCCGTCACCGTCGTCGAGGTTCCCGGCGAAAGCCTCGGCGACAGCCTCACCCTGCGCGGCGTGAGGCTGGCCCAGATCCAGGTCTCGCGCCAGCCGGGCGGCGACGACATGCTGCTGACCGTGGCCGGCACGGGCGAGGCGCTGACCGTGCGCGACCAGTTCTTCTCGGCCGCCGCGGGGATCGAGATCCTGGCGCTGGAGGACGCCCGCCTCTCCGCCGCCGACCTGGCGGAGATGGCCGGGGCAGAGACCCTTTCGGGCCCCGGCGACCTCTCGGGAAGCTGGATGGCCGAGCGGTTCGTGCTGGCGGCCGGCGACCAGACCGTGACCACCGGCGGCGGCGCCGACGAGATCGTGGTCGCCCCCGGCGGCGGGCTCGACGTGATCGAGGGCTTCCGGCGGGAAGACGGCGGCACCCTGATCCGCCTGTCGGGAGAGCCCTTCGCGAGCTTCGCGGCCCTGCTGGCCGCTGCGACCGACACCGCCGATGGCGTGCGCATCGAGCTCGGCGGAGGCGACGCGCTGCTGCTCTCGGGGATCGAGGCGGCCGACCTCGAACCCTGGAGCTTCGGCTTCGCCCGCGGCCCGATCGCGGCCGACGACGGCGGCGGCGTGCTGATGGGCACCCTGCTCGACGACGTGCTGCGCGGCGGCGCGGGCGACGACGACATCGCCCCGCTGGCCGGCGACGACAGCATCGAGGGCGGCGAGGGGCTCGACCGCCTGCTGCTCTCGGGGGTCGAGGCCGGCTACGCGATCGAGGATCTCGGCGACGGCCGCCTGCGGGTCGAGGATATCGACTCCTCCGACGGCGACGACGGCAGCAACCTGATCCGCGGGATCGAACGGCTGCGCTTCAACGGCGACGGCTCGGTCCTCGACCTGGCGGGCAACGCCCCCCCCACGGCCGAGGCCCTGTCGGCGAGCATGGACGAGGACGGCGTCCTCTCCGGCGCGCTGCCGGGCGCGGACGCCGACGGCGACGACCTGGAGTGGAGCCTGGTCTCGGGCCCCGCGCACGGCACGGTCTCGATCGACGACGACGGCCTCTATCGCTACACGCCGGACGCCGATTTCTCCGGCCAGGACGCGTTCGAGTGGCGCGTCTCGGATGGGGAGGAGGAGGCGACCGCCACCGTCTCCATCGCCATCGCTCCGGTCAACGACGCGCCGGAGACGCTGGCCGCGCTGGATGCGCGCTTCGACGAGGACGACGCCATCGCGGTCGACCTGCTCGACCCCGGACGGGTGCGCGACGTGGACCGTGACGCGCTCGACGTCTTCGCGCTGTCCATCGAGGTCGACCGCCCCGGCGTCTCGGTCGAGGGCTGGAGCCTCGTGGGCGGCGTGCTGACCCTGCCCGAGGGCGCCTTCGACGCGCTCGACGCGGGCGAGGAGGCGGTGCTGAGCCTGTCCTGGCGGGTGGGCGACGGCGCGACCTCGATCGCGGTTTCGGGCGCGATCACCGTGACCGGCGCCGACGATCCGCTGCCGGTGGTCGACGACGACGGCTCGGGCACGGCGGCGGGCGGCGAGGGGGACGAGATGATCGTCACCGGCGCCGGCGGCTACGACCGGGCGTCCGGCGGCGGCGGGGCGGACGTGTTCGCCTTCGGCGCGGAACTGTCGAACGGCGTGCGCGAGCGCGACGTGATCCTCGACTTCGAGGCGGGCGTGGACTCGATCCTCATCGCCACGGGTCATGCCTGGCAGGCGATCTTCACCGCCTCAGGCGCCGTGATCCGGGCCGGCGCGGACGGCGACATGATCCATATCGCCGGCGCCGGCCTGACCTTCGAGGACCTCGGCATCGAGGTCGCGGACTGGGAGGCGCTGGTGTGAGCGCCCCCGTCCCCCCCTTCCCGAACATGCGACCCGACACCGGAGACGCCCCATGATCCCGACCGCATTCCCCCGTGCCGCCCTCGCCGGCCTCGGTCTCGCCGCGGCGCTGCTGGCGGCGCCGGCGGCGGCGCTGCCCCTCGACGTCGATCTCGAGGGGACGCCCAGCCTCGGCGCGGGGACCTTCGACTACATCGCCGCGTTCTCGGAGTTCGCCTCCCTCGACATCGCCTTCGCCAGCGGGCCGGAGACGGGGACGGGGGCGCTGCTGTTCATGGACCTTGCGGACCCGAGCTTCGCCACGGTGGACCTCGACGGGGTCGCGGCCTCGGTCGAGGCCTGGGGCCATGACGACGACCGGATCGAGCTGCGCCTGGCGGGGCTGCCTGCCTATGACGACGGGGCGCTGCTGACCCTGTCGGGCTTCGGCCTCGCGCCCGGGCAGGACCCGTTCGTCGCGATCCCCGCCGCCGGCGACATGACCTACACCGACGTCGTCGTGACCCTGCAGGCGATCGCCCCGCCCTCGACCGGGCCGGGCACGCCGGTTCCGCTGCCCCCTGCGGCGGCCTTCCTTGCGGCCGGCATCGCTTTGCTGGTCCGCCCGCGCCGCCGCCGCTAAGGCGCGGCCCGCGTCGCCGGCGTTCCGTGTGGGAGACGCCGGCGACGCCCCTCCACATTTCCCGTCTCGTGACATCGCCCGTCCTCGGCTCGTTCTGCGGCTCCGCCGACAGCCGCCGCGCCGGCGGCGCAAACCTCGCCAGGGTCTTCGGATCCGGCGCGTCCGCGCGGATGCGGCGTCTGAACCAGCCGATCAACCGCCTCGGCGGGAGGAATCCTCGTCGGTCCGACAAGATCGACGGGATGACCGCGAGCCCATTCGGCGCCACCCGCGGCGCCCCGGCTGATCGCATCGTCGCCGTCGCCGTCGTCCTCGCCAAAGATGAAGCGCTCGATCCCGATCATTGTGTCGCGCAAGCCGGGCGGCGGCGTCAGGATCTCGGCGCCCGAGCCGCCCGAGACGTCATCGTCGCCCCGCGCGCCGCGGGCGGCGCCTGCCCCTCACGGTCCCGAACCGCCGTCTGCATCGTCGAACTACCTGCGCTTCACAGGCGCGGCATACGCGGATTATTGATCGTCCTCAGCGTCATGACCATTTGATCGGCGCTCGCCCAAGGCCCGGAGACCGAGACGCCGCCCCTGTCCGACAGCGGACGGAGCCATCTCGAAACAGTCGGGCGCCGGGTGAACGGCGACGTGGCCTGCTACAGCCCCGAGGGCGCGTTGCCGGAGCCTGCGACGCGCGGACAGCCCCAACAGCCAGAGCGCGACCGGAGCGGCAACCTGACCGCGGACTCGCTCGATCTTCTTCTCGGCGGGATCGCCGTCGCGGTGTTGGCGGGCATTCCCCATCACCTCTGGCGTTTCGGCGCGCCGGCGCCGGCCTCGCCGAGAGCGCGGCCCAACGAGACCTGTCCCGAGGCGACGGCCGCCGCGCTTCCCACGCTGGCCGAGATCCTGGCGATCGACGACAGGAACGCCGCGCTCGTGGAGCTGGCGCGCAGAGCCCTGATGCGCGCCGCGGACCGGACCGGCATGCGTTGGCAGACGAGCTGGATCGCGGCGATCTCCTGTGTCGATTGCCGCGGGACGCCGCCGATCGCCTGCGCCGGAGGAGGTCTTCGTGGGCGACACCGCCGAGCTGCGGCTGTCGCTCGACGGGGCGATCCCGGGCCCGACGGGGGGCTCGCCTGGCCCGCGGGCCTGTCCGGCGCCGCGGTCTTCGCCTTCGACGACGCCGCGGCGCGGGTCGCCGCCGGTCAGCTGATCCAGGACCGCCGGGTGGTCATCGAGCGGTTGGCGCGGCGGGGCGTGCGCGTCCTCGACGCGCGTCCCGGCGAGGCGACGGCGCGGCTGGTGACGGCCTATCTCGAAACCAGGTCGCGGAAGATGCCGTGACGCGGGACATCTCGCGGCTCCTCCGGTCCAGCCGCTTCCGGGCAGAACGCGAGACCGACTGGCGGCGGCTCAAGGCGCCGGTCGCCCCCGCCGAGCGCGCCGGCGCGCACCGCATGGATTTCGCGGCCGCACGCGACCTCGCCGCCTCCGCCTCCGCACCCGCCGGATGCGCCGCGCCTGCCCGTTCCTGCCGGTCGGCTTCCTGGCGATGGCGCTGGGCGTCCTGGCGTGCGGGGCGCTCTGTTTCGAGGATCCGTCGTGGTCCTCGGTGTTCATGCCGAGCGAGCTTGCGAACGGTCGCGGGCCGGGCTCCTCGGCGGCCGAGCTGCGGCCCGCCCGAACCCGAGGGGCTGGCGACCTTCGCTACCTGCCTGTTCGCCCACGCCACGCGCATCGCCATCTTCAGCTTCGGCCGCGGTGCCCGGACGGGGCGGGATCACGACAGCGCGCGGACAAAGGCCAGGACGCGAGGGCGCAGCGCGTCGGCAGGGGGCGCGCATGCCATGAGGAAGCCCGTGCCGACCTTCAGCCCTTGGTCTTCAGCAGCCTGGCCGGCAGCGGCGCGCGTTCGGCGCGATCCGGTCGTCGTCGCCATGCGTCGCCAGTGCGCGGACCGAGCCGGCGCGCAGGCCGGCGGCGCGCCGCACGGGCCGACGCGACGCCCTCCAGATCACGCCGATCGCGAAGACAGGCGGCGGCGCCGGGTTGGACCGGACCGGCGGACAGAGTCGGGGTTCGGAGCCGGCCGGAACCGCCTCATGTCGGCGCATCCGTCCATAGAGCCGGCGCCCCGGTCGGGCCGCGGAGGGGGCCGGAGCCCCGCTCAGTGCATCATCGTGGGCAGCCAGGTGGCGAGACCGGGGAACATCAGCACGAGGCCGATCACGCCGTACATGATCAGGACATAGGGCAGGCAGGCCCGCCAGATCGCGCCCATGCCGACCGACTTCAGCCGCCCGCAGCCCTCCATTTCCGACGCCTGGATCAATATCCCCTTGAGGAAGAACAGGTTCATGCCGAACGGCGGGGTCACGTAGCCGGCCGCGATCGCCATCATCATCAGCACGCCGAACCAGACCTGGTCGACGCCCAACGTCTGCACCACGGGCATCATGATCGGGCTGACGATGAAGATGATCGCCGAGCCGTCGATGAACATCCCCAGCAGCGTGACCACCAGCACGAACAGCAGGATCATCCCCACGGGCCCGATGTCGATGCCGATCATCATGTCGGCCAGCATCCGCGCCGCCCCCGAGAGTTGCAGGAGCCGCGTGAACAGCGAGCCGCCGATCAGCAGACTGACCACCATGATCGAGACCTCGCCCGACGTGCGCAGAGCCGCGAGCAGGCTGCGAAGGCCCATGGACCCCGACAGCACCGCGATCAGCAGCGTGCCGAAGGCGCCGATGGCCGCGGCCTCGGTCGGCGTCGCCACGCCGAACCAGATCGTGCCCAGCACGAGGGCGACCAGCCCCAGGGCCGGCGCCACCTGCCGCGAGGCGCGCAGCTTCTCGGCGAAGCTCGGACGCTCCTCCGGCGGCAGGGGCGGGGCGAGCTCGGGGCGGGCGAGGCAGCGCAGCAGGATCCAGCCGCAGAAGCCCAGCGCGATGACCAGGCCCGGCAGGAAGCCGCCGAAGAACAGGCTGCCGACCGGTATGCCGGTGAAGCCGCCCAGCAGCACGCCGATCACCGTCGGCGGGATCAGCACCCCCAGCGCGCCGCCGGGCGGCAGGCCGCCGATGGCGATGCTCACGTCGTAGCCGCGCCGGATCATCGCCGGGATCGACAGCACGCCCAGCACCAGCACCGCGGTGCCGCCGACCCCGGTCATGGCGCCGATCAGCGTGGCCGCGACCATCGTGCCGACAGCCAGCCCCCCCGGCAGCCCCCCGCTCCACTTGTAGATCGCTTCGTAGAGCTTCGCGCCGATGCCCGATCGCTCCAGGCAGACCGCCATGAAGATGAAAAGCGGAGCGGCGATGAAGATCTCGGTCGTGGTGGTCTCGAAGACCGTGGCAGGCAGGAGCTGGAGGATGAAGGGGCCCTTCAGCAGCACCATCCAGCCGATGGAAACGCCCACAAGCGACCAGGCCACGGGAAAGCCCAGCGCCAGGAACGCCACGAGGTTGGCGAAGATCAGCAGGGTCGCGAGTTCCGTGCTCATGCCTCCGGGCTCCCATGGCCGGATGCGGCGGCGGGGGCGAAGACCGCGACCGCCGCGCGCAGGAACTGGACGACGGCCTGAAGCAGCAGCAGGGCCGCGCCGAGCGGGAGCATGAACTTCACCGGCCACAGCGGCGGCGCGAAGAGGCTGGAGGCGTGCTCGTCCCGGGTCCAGGAGCGCAGGAAGTACTCCCAGCAGGTCCAGGCGACGACGGCCGCGACCGCGATCAGCAGCGCGCCGAACAGCAGACCCAGCAGCGCCTGGCCCCGCGGCGGCAGCGCCCCGGTCAGCACGTCGACCCGCACGTTCAGGTCCTTCCGATGCACCTGCGCCAGGCCCAGCATCACCATGGTCGCCATCAGCTGGACGTTGACGTCCCACGCCCAGATCGTCGGCCGGTTGAAGAGGTAGCGCGAGCCCACCTCGAAGCAGGCGATCAGCGTGATGGCCAGCAGCGCCAGCCCCGACACCGTGGCCGCGGCCGCGCTGAGACGATCGATCGCCCGCGCGAGCCGGGCGGCGACGCCGTCTTGGTGGATCATGGCTCCGGTTCCCTGTGGAGGCTGCACGGCGTCGCCGCGCGTCCGCTCGCGTCGCCCCGGGCGGACGGAGAGGGCGCGCAGCGCGATCCCGCCGGGCGGGGCCCGGCGGGATCGCGGCGGGGGGCTCAGGTCGCGTCGAGCTCCTGGCGCTGGGCGCGCACCAGCTCGACGCCGCGGGCCGCGAGGTCGGACTTGGCCGCGACCGCGTCCCACGCGGCCTGGGCGGTCTCGGACAGGCGGGCCTCGTCCTCGGGCGTCAGCTTCAGCATCTTCATGCCGGCGTCCGTCAGCACCTTCATCTTCTGCGCTTCGGCCGCGGAATAGGCCATCGCCTGCGCGGCGCCGCCGTAGCGGGCGGCGAAGTCGACGACCTGGCGCAGCTCCTCGGGCAGGGCGTCGAAGACGTCGGCGTTGAACACGAACTGGCCGACGCCGGTGTTCCAGTTGGGCTCGTAGATCATCGACTTGCAGAAGTCCTGCAGGTTGGCCGCCGCCACCGCCTCGGCCCCGTAGAGCACGCCGTCGATCGTGCCCAGCTGCATGGCGGTGTAGAGTTCCGCCCCGGGGATCACCACCGGCGCCGCCCCCAGCCGCTGCACGAAGTCGCCGTACACGCCGAGCGCCCGGATCTTCTTGCCCTCGAGATCGCTCAGCGACCCGAGCTCGTCGCGCATCGCCACGCCGTAGGTCAGGCTGATCACGGCGGGGAAGTAGCGGACGTTGAAGCGGGATTCATAGGCCTCGCGGATGATCTCCAGCAGGCCGCGCTCGTAATAGGCGTCGTAGGCCTCCCACGGGTGCTTCCAGGCCATGGGCAGGCCGACCTCGATGTCCGCCTCCGGAACCGAGCCGGAGTAGAACGCGCCGTAGGACTGCATGGCGTCCAGCAGCCCCTGGTCGACGGCGTCCAGCATCTCGGTCACCGAGACCAGCGCGCCGGCGTCGTAGACCTCGAACTTGATGCGCCCGGCGCTCATCGTCTCGACCAGCTCGCGGAAGCCCTGGGCGGTGATCGTGGTGAAGGCCTGGTTCGGCGGGTGAGAGCCCTGGAACCGGAGCGTGTGGACCTTCCCGTCGTCGGCCTTCGCCGCCCGTGCGGCGATCCCCGCCGCCGCAGCGGCCATGCCGCCGGACAGAATCGCACGTCTGTTGTACGTCATCGCATCCTCCCTAATCCCGGGTCGCGACGCCCCGCCGGCGGTTCCGCCGAAGAGCCTTGCGCCCGCTCGTCTTCCCTCGGCGACGGCCCGTCCGGGCCGCTGCGCTTGACGATGTGAATTTTGCATACTACTGGGTATCACAAATGTCCATACCGCTCGAAACGGCAGGCGATCAGGACCATCAGGAGGAGCGACCGAGGTGACCGACGAGGGATCCGACATCCGCAAGCGCCTGGAGTCGGCCGATTGCGTGCCGCTGGCGCTGGCGCTGGCCCAGATGATCGGCGACCCGTCGCCCGTGGAGGAGATCGCGCCCTACGTTCGCGGGCCGTGGGACTACTCCGAATCGATCCCCGACTCGCTGAAGGCGGCGATCCGCGACCGGGCGGCCGAGGCGATGCAGGCCCATGCCCGGGGCCGCCCGCCCGCGCTGCCGCGCCCCGACCCCGCCACGCTGCGCCGGATGATGAGCGTGGCCGTCGGCGAAGAGGTCGGCGAGGACTACGTGCCGATGGCGCTCGAGCAGATGGACCTCGCCTCGGGGGAGGCCCGTCTGGTCGCGCCGCCCGCGTCCCCCGCCGGGGGCCGCCTGCGGGCGCTGGTGATCGGGGCCGGGGTCTCGGGCATCTGCGCGGCGACGCAGCTTCAGGAGATGGGCGTGCCCTTCACCCTGCTGGAGAAGAACCGAGAGATCGGCGGCACCTGGTTCGAGAACCGCTACCCCGGCTGCGCAGTCGACACGCCCAACCACTTCTACCAGTTCGCGTTCGAGCCGAACGACGCGTGGCCCGAATACTTCTCCCACCAGGACAGCATCCTAGCCTACCTCCGTCACTGCGTCGAGAAATACGACCTGCGCCGGAACCTGCGCCTGGGGGTCGAGGTCGAGCGCGCCGAATGGGACGCCGCCCGGCGCCTCTGGCGCGCGACCCTGCGCGACGAGGCCGGCGCGCGCACGCAGCTTGAGGCGGAGATCCTGATCTCGGCCGTCGGCCAGCTCAACCGCCCCTCGGTCCCCGACCTGCCGGGACTGAAGACCTTCGCCGGCCCCGCCGTCCACACCGCCTGCTGGCCGGAGGCGGGGCTGGATCTCGCCGGCAAGCGCGTGGCGCTGGTCGGCACGGGGGCGAGCGCGGTGCAGGTCGGCCCGGCCATCGCGCCCGAGGTCGCGAAGCTGACGGTCCTGCAACGCTCCGGCGCCTGGGTGGCGCGGCGGCCCAACGTCGACCGCAAGGTCTCTCCCGACAAGATGTGGGCGCTGCGGGAGGTGCCCTTCTATGCGCCCTGGTATCGCTTCCAGCTGTTCTGGGGCTTCGCCGACGGGCTCTTCGACGCGCTGCGGATCGACCCCGACTGGGACGACGGCGGCCGCTCGATCTCGGCGCGCAACCTCAAGATCCGCGAGGCGATGGAGCGCCACATCCGGCGCGAGCTCGAGGGTCGGGAGGACCTGCTCGACCGCGTGATCCCGACCTATCCGCCCTTCGGAAAGCGCGTGCTGGCGGACGCCGGCTGGTACCGGATGCTGCGGCGCGAGAACGTGGAGCTGCGCGCCGAGGGCGTCGAGCGGGTCGAGCGCGGCGCCCTCGTGCTGCGCGACGGCTCGCGCGTCGAGGCGGACGCCATCGTCTTCGCCACCGGCTTCCATGCCGGCAAGATGCTGTGGCCGATGGAGATCGTGGGCCGCGAGGGCCGCAGCCAGCGCGACATCTGGGGCGACGACGACCCGCGCGCCTACCTCGGGCTCGCGGCGCCGGAGTTCCCGAACTTCTTCATGATGTACGGGCCCAACACCAACCTGGGCCACGGCGGCTCGGCGGTGTTTCTCGCCGAATGCCAGATGCGCTTCATCGCCGGCGTGCTGCGCGCGATGGTCGAGCGGGACCTGGACACGGTCGAGATCCGGCGCGACGTCCACGACGCCTACAACGAGGACATCGACGCCCGCCTGAAGACGCTGGTCTGGAGCCATCCGGCGGTGACCACCTGGTACAAGAACGCCGGCGGCCGGATCATCACCAACCAGCCCTGGAGGCTGGTCGACTACTGGCGGCTGACCCACGATCCCGACCTGAGGGAATTCGTGGTCGAGGCGACGGAGAAGGCCGGCTGAATCCGGCCCCCGGAAGGCGCGCACGCGCGGGAGGAACTTCGACATGCAGGACGACACCCTGTTTCAGGCCGGCGCCGCGGTGGTGATCGGCGGCAGCGGCGGAATCGGGCGCGCCACCTGCCGCGCGCTCGCCGCCGCGGGCGCCGACGTGGCGCTGACCTGGCGCTCGAACGCCGAGGCCGGCCGCGCCGCCGCCGCCGAGGTCGAGGCCGAGGGCCGCCGCGCCGAGGCGAGCGCGCTCGACGTCACCGACCGCGCCGCCGTCGCCGCCTTCCTCGAGCGCGCCGCGCAAAGCTTCGGCGGCATCCACACGCTGGTGCTGGCCACCGGGGCCGACATCTCGATGACCTACGTGGCCGAGATCGAGGACGACGAGTGGGACCGCACCGTCGCGGGCGACCTGACCGGCTGCTACAACGTCATCAAGGCCGCGGTGCCCCATCTTCGCGCCTCGCGCGGGTCGGTGGTGGCGATGACCTCGGCCGCCCTGCACCGCTACGCTCAGAAGGACGTGCTCTCGGCCGTGCCCAAGGCCGCGGTCGAGGTCCTGATCAAGGGCGTCGCGCGCGAGGAGGGGCGCGCGGGCGTGCGCGCCAACGCCATCGCGCTGGGGGTGATCGACGCGGGCCTGTTCCACCGCCTGACCGAGCGGGTCGACGACCGCTTCCTCGACGCCATGAAGCGCAACACCGCCCTGCGCCGCTTCGGGCAGGCCGAGGAGGCGGCCGACCTCGCGGTGTTCCTCGCCTCCCGCAAGGCCGGCTACATCACCGGGCAGAGCATCGCCCTGGACGGAGGCTATTCGATATGACCGCCTCCGATCCCCGTCCGACGATCTCGGCGATGCTGCGGGCCTCGGCGGCGCGCTGGCCCGACCTGCCCTGCTGGGTGGAGGACGGGCGCGAAACATCCTACGCCGCCTTCGACGCCGAGGTGGACCGGCTGGCCGCCGGTCTATTGGACCAGGGCGTCGGCAAGGGCGACCATGTCGCCGTCTGGCTGCCCAACATCCGCGAATGGATGCTGGCGTTCTGCGCCGTGGCGCGGATCGGCGCGGTGATCGTGCCCGTGAACACCCGCTACAAGACCGAGGAGACCGCCTACGTCCTGGGCCAGTCGGACGCCCGCCTGCTGGTGATGACGCCGCGCATGTGGAAGGCCGACTACCTCGCCATGCTGGCCGAGATCGCGCCCGAGATGGCGGGCCAGCGCCCGGGCGAGCTGTCGCTCGCGGCCTTGCCGCACCTGCGCAGCGTGCTGGTCCTGGGCGACGAGGCGCCGCCGGGCGCCGCGCCCCTCGGCTCCATCCTACGCGACGATCCCGAGGCCGTGCGGCGGGCCGAGGCCGCCGTGGCCCCCTCGGACATGCTGCTGATCTGCTACACCTCTGGCAGCACCGGCGCGCCCAAGGGCGTGATGCACGACCATGGCGTGATCGAGCAGTCGACCCGCGTCGGCCTCGCCATGCATGTCGAGGCCGGCGACCGGGTCATGGCGCACATGCCCTTCTACCATTCGGCCGGGCTCTACATGGCGCTGATCACCTCGCTGTCGCTGGGCGCGGCCATCGTGCCCCTGGTGCAGTGGGAGCCGCGCCGCGCGCTGGAACTGATCCGCGACCATCGGGTGACCATGTTCGGCGGCATCCCGACCCACTATCACGACCTCTGCGCCCTGCCGGACCTCGAGGACTACGACACCTCTTCGCTGAAGGCGGCCTGGATCGGCGGCTCGGCGGTGATGCAGGAGACGTTCGAGCGGATCATGCGCGCCCTGCGCCTGCCCCGCCTCCTGTCGACCTACGGGATGACCGAGAACACCATCTCGACCTCCTTCAACGCCTGGGACGACCCGGTGGAGCTCTGCTGCCGCAACAAGGCGCCGCTGCTGTCGCGCTGCGAGGTGAAGATCGTCGACCCCGAGACGCTGGCCGAGCGGCCTGCGGGCGAGGAGGGCGAGATCTGGTGCCGGGGCGAGACGGTGATGATGGGTTACTACCGCAACCCCGAAGCCACGGCCGCGACGATCACCCCCGAGGGCTGGCTGCGCAGCGGCGACCTCGGCACGCTGGACGCCGCCGGCTATCTCTCGATCACCGGCAGGCTCAAGGAGATGATGAAGATCGGCGGCACCAACGCCTCGCCCATCGAGATCGAGCAGCGACTGGCCGCGCATCCGGCCGTCGCCGCCTCGGTGGTGGTGGGCGTGCCGGACGCGCGGATGGGCGAGGTCGCCTGGGCCTGGGTGCAGCTCAGCGCGCCGGGGGCGGCGGACGCGGCCGAGCTGATCGCGCATTGCGCCCGCGGTCTCGCCGACTACAAGGTGCCGCGGCACGTTGAGTTCGTGAGCGAGTTTCCCCTGACCGCCACTGGAAAGGTCCAGCGCAACGTGGTCGCCCGCATGGCGCGGGACCTGGCGACGACGGGATGAGGGATGACGCGGAAAACGAGCAGCGGGGCGGCAGGATGAGTTCGGACGGCGGGGCGGCGAACAGGGCCAGGCCGGCGGCGGAGACGTCCCGCGCGCCGCGCCGGCGCGTCGGCCGCCCGCCTCGCCGCGACGACGACCCCGCCGCCGAGCGCAACCGCTGGGAAGTCCTGCGCGCCGCCGCGCGCGCCTTCATGCAGCACGGCTACGCCTCGACCTCGATCGACACCGTCGCCGACGTGCTGGGCGCCACCAAGGGGCGGGTCTATTACTACTACCGCTCCAAGGCGGACCTGTTCTTCGACCTGCACCGCGTGGCGATGGAGATGAATCTCGACGCGATCCGTCCGATCGCGACCGGTCCGGGCTCGCCCTCCGAGCGTCTCGAGCGGATGATCCTCGCGCATGTGAAGCTGGTGCTGGACGAGCTGCCCCTGCAGTGCGTTTCGGTTCAGGGCGTTCAGATGCACCTGGCCGGCAGCACCACGCCGACGCAACGCAAGGTGCTGGACCGGCTGATAGAGGCCCGCGACGAGTATGAGCGCCACTTCATCGACGTGATGGCCGAGGGCATCGTCGCCGGCGAGTTCCGCGACTGCGACCCCCGCACCCTGGTGAAGCCTCTGCTCGGCGCGCTGAACTGGATGACGATCTGGTATCGCCCGCGCCCCGGCGACACCGAGGAAAGCCGCCGCCATATCGCTCATGAACACGCCGCGTTCCTGATGCGGGGACTGTTGTCCTGACCCCCTGAAAACGCTCGGCCCGACGGTTCGGACGCGGCGGGAGGCAGGGACGAGGCCGGCTTGCGAGCGGGGGGGACCTCGGGCGCGAAGCCCTCCTGCCGCCGCGCCGCCGCCGGGCCTCGACGGCGATCCGCGCGGCCTTGAGCCATCGGCGGAGCTGCCCGTCGAGCGGCGCGTCCCGGATCATGCGCTGGACGCTCTCGATACAGCCGTCGTGTTCAGGGCCCGCGGACTCGATTCCCCCGGCGTCGAGGCGCAGGCTCCCCATCCGCCGCATCGCCCTCGCCGCGAACTCCGGGCCGTCCCCGCCGACGGGATCTGGGACAGCGCCCCCGCGCCGGCCGGGCGAGGACAGACGGGGTCGCAAGCGCCCCGGGGACGCCCGATCCGCTTGCCCGGACCGCTTGAAGGCTCAGGCGCTGCCGCGCGCGGGGACCCCGGCGTCCTCCAGAAACCGTTCCGACAGCATCATCCCGCGCATCAGGGCCGCGCGGGGGGCGAGCGTGGCGAGGTCGATGTGCTCGTCCTCGGCGTGGGCGCCCGCGCCGCCGCAGCCCAGGCCGTCGAGCACCGGCACGCCCGTCGCCGCCGCGAGATTGCCGTCCGAGACGCCGCCGCGGGCGGACTCGCCCAGCTCCATCCCCAACCCGCGCGCCAGGGTCCGGGCGGCGGCGTAGAGGCGGGCGACCGCCTCGGTCCGCTCATAGGGCGGGCGATTGAGACCGCCGGAGACCTCGAGGCGCACGTCCGGATCGAAGGCGGTCCGGGCCAGCATCGCGGCCTCGGCCGCCTCGGCCTGGGCGACGGTCACGGCGCGCATGTCGACCAGCGCCTCGGCCTCGGCGGGCACCACGTTGGGGCGCGTGCCGCCCGTGACGACGCCGACGTTGAAGGTCAGCCCGCTCTCGCGGCTGGTCTGCCCCTCGATGTCGAGGATCTGGCGCGCGATCTCGCGGATCGCCGAGCGGCCGTCGAACAGGTTGCCCCCCGCATGCGCCGCCCGCCCGTGCGCGCGCAGCACGAAACGCCCCCACCCCTTGCGCGAGGTGACCGCCGCGATGTCGGGGCCGAACGAGGGCTCGGGGATCAGCACCAGCGCGGAGCCGGCCGCCAGCCGCTCGATCAGCGCGCGGGAGGCGTCCGAGCCGATCTCCTCGTCGCCGGTCAGCAGCACCTGCAGGGGGCGCGGGGGGACCAGCCCCTCGGCCGCGATCCGGCGCAGGGTCTCGGTCGCGAGGTAGCTGCCCGCCTTCATGTCGAAGACGCCCGGACCGTGCAGGCGTCCGTCGACCTCGGCGATGGGGCGGCGGGCGAGCGTCCCGACCGCCCAGACGGTGTCGACGTGGCCCATGGCGGTGACCGGCGGCCCGGAACACCCCTCGGGCGCGTAGCGCAGCAGCAACTGGCCGCCGCGCTCGGTCGCGGGGAAGCGGGTGCGCTCCACCGGCAGGCCCTCGAACGAGGCTTCCACAAGGTCCAGCAGCGCGTCGATCAGGTCGGGACGCTCGGAGGGGGTCTCGATCTCGGTCCAGGCGCGGATGCCCGCGATCAGCGGGGCGGGGTCGATCCGGTCGGGGCGCAGCAGGGTCATCGGGCAGGGTCCGTCGCATAGGGGGCGGGGTCGAGGACGAGGCCGTCCTCGAGATCGCGGGCAAGGGCGGCGCGGTCGCGCAAGGCCGGGTCGCCCCAGCCGCCGCCGCCGGGCAGGCGCAGCTCCACCACGTCGCCGGGGCGAAGCTCGAAGGTTCCGTAGCCGGGCAGGGCGATCGCCTCGCCCTCGCGCGTCACGGTCAGCGAGGCGAGCGCGCCGTCCCTCCCGCCCTCGCGCCCGCGGGGAGGCCGCACGAAGCGGTCCGAATAGATCGACAGCGACACGTCGTCGGAGAGGATCGCATAGCGGCGATAGATCCCCATGCCGCCGATGAAGCGCCCGGGCCCGAAGCTGCCGGGGATCAGGCCGGTCGCCTCCATGCGCAGGTGGGGCGAGACCTGCTCGATCGCCTCCACCGGGGTCAGCCGGCAGGAGGACAGCACATGGTCGGTGGCGTGGATGGCGTCATAGCCCATCGCGGCCCCCCAACCCCCGCCGACGATGTCGAGATGCAGGTCGAAGCCACCCGGCCGCCTCCGCGACAGGAAGAAGCCGGTGGTGGCGTTCATGCCCTGCGCGGGGATCCGCTCGGGCACGCACTTGCCCAGCGCGTCGTGGACCGCGTCCAGCGCCCGGCAGGCGGCGGTCGCGCGCGCCCGCACCGGCAGGCCGGGACTGGGATGCAGCAGCGACCCCTCGGGCAGATGCACCTTCAGCGGCCGGTTGCAGCCGTCGTTGGCCGGCATCTCCAGATCCCCCAGCGCCGAGCGCAGGGCGGTCACCGCCGCGGCCATCGAGGAGGCGAAGGTCGAGTTGAACATCGAGCGCGCCTCGGGCGCCGAGCCCGCAAAGTCGATCTCGGCCTCGTCGCCTTCGATGCGCACGCGCGCCCGGATGCGCACCGGCGGCGAGCCGGGGGCCGAGCCGTCGGAATCCAGCCACGCCTCGCCCGTCCACTCCCCGTCCGGCAGGGCGGCGATGCCGGCGCGCATCCGCCGCTCGGAGTAGTCGAGCACCTCGGTCATCGCGGCGTGGACGGCGGCGGGGCCGAAGCGCTCGGCCATCTCCAGCACGCGGCGAGTTCCGACGTGGTTGGCGGCGAACTGGGCGTCCATGTCGCCGCGCCCGATGGTGGGGGTGCGGATGTTGGCGAAGATCAGCCGCTCGACCATGCCGCCGCGCCAGTCGCGGTCGACGTCGATCAGCAGCGGCGGGATCACCAGCCCCTCGCCGATCAGGTCCCGCGCGGCCGAATTCACCCCCGGCGCGCCGCCCCCGATGTCGAGATGATGGGCGGTCGATCCCGCCCAGCCCAGCAGCTCTCCCTCATGCAGGATCGGGGTGAAGACGATGATGTCGTTGAGGTGCTGGCCCCCGGAATAGGGGTCGTTGAGGATCACCGCCTGCCCCGGCCGCGGGTCCGACAGGTCGAGCTGCGCGGCCGCCGCGGCGAAGGAGTGGTTCAGCGCCGCGGTCTGCAGCGGGATCATCTCGGCCTGCGCCACGACCCGCCCCTGCGCGTCGAGCAGCGCGCAGGAACAGTCCCGCGCCTCCCGCACCACCGGCGAGAAGGCCGAGCGGACCAGGTTCGCGCCCATCTCGTCGGCCGCCGCCTGCAGGCCGCGGGCGAGGATCATCAGCCGGGCGGGGGAGAGATCGGCGCTCATTCCGCGCGCTCCAGCAGCAGGTCGCCGGTGGGCAGGCACAGCGCCCGCCAGCCCGGGGGGACAAGGGTGGTCGAGCTTGGCTCCTCCAGCACCGCCGGCCCCTCGACCGCGGCGCCGGGGGCGAGGGTTTCGCGCGCAAGAAACAGGGTCGTCAGGCGCGCGCCGGCGATGGTGGCCTCGCGCCGCTCCGCCTCCGGGCCCTCGCCCGAGGGCAGCGGCGGGCGCACCAGCCCGGTCGAGGGGCGGCGGACCGCGATCCGCCAGCCGGTGCTCTCGGCCGCAAGGTCGGCGCGGGCGTAGCCGTAGCGCTGGCGGTGCAGCGCCTCGAAGGCGGCGCGCAGGGCGGCGGCGTCCATCGGCGCGGGGGGCGTGCGCACCGTCAGCTCGAAGGCCTGTCCGGCATAGCGGATGTCGACGCCCAGCTCGATCTCGCAGGCGTCTGGGTCCAGCCCGCCCTCCTGCGCGATGCGGCGGGCGCGGGCGGTCAGCTCCGCCACCCGCCCGGCGTTCAGCGTCGCGTCGTCCAGCGGGCGCAGGTCGGTCTGCGCCGCGTCGAGCGCGATGTCGGCGATCAGCAGCCCGAAGGCCGAGGCGAGGCCGGGCGACCAGGGCACCAGCACCCGGCGCATCCCCAGCTCCTCGGCGACGCAGGCCGCGTGAAGCGGCCCGCCGCCGCCATAGGCGACCAGCGCGAAGCCCTGCGGGTCGACGCCCCGCGCGGTCGAGACAAGCCGCACCGCGCCGGCCATGGCGCCGTTGACGATGCCCAGCGCCATGTCGGCCGTCGCCTCGGCCGGTCCCATCCCCAGCGCTGCCAGCGCCTGCCGGGCGAGGTCGTCGCGCAGCTCCATCCGACCCCCGAAGAACCGCGCCGGGCGCAGCACCCCGGCGATCACCTGGGCGTCGGTGACGGTGGGCCGGGTCCCGCCGCGGCCATAGCAGGCGGGCCCCGGCTCGGCCCCCGCGCTGTCGGGCCCCACCGCCAGGAACCCGCCCGGATCGACCGAGACGATCGAGCCGCCCCCCGCCCCGATGGTCGCCATGTCCAGCGCCGCGACCCGCACCGGCAGGCCGTCGATCTTCATCTCCGCGCTCACCGCGGGCGTCAGGCCGGGCGCCAGCGCCACGTCGGTCGAGGTGCCGCCCATGTCGAGCGTGATCACGTCGCGCAGGCCGTTGCGCTCGGCGAACCACATCGCCGCCCGCATCCCCGCCGCGGGGCCCGACAGCAGCATCCGCACCGCGTTGGCTCCGGCCATCGAGGCCGGCATCGCGCCGCCGTTCGACTGCATGATCTGCAGCACGCCTCTGCGCCCGCGCGCCTTCAGCCCCGCGTCGAGGCGCCCGACATAGCGCTCGACCACAGGGCCCACGAAGGCGTTCAGCGTGGTGGTCAGGGTGCGCTCGTATTCGCGGAACTCCGGGCTGACCTCGTGGCTGACCGAGAGGGGGATGTGGGGCGCGCGCGCCCGGATCAGGGCGGCCAGCGCCTGCTCGTGGGCCGGGTTGCGCCAGCTGTGCAGCAGGCAGATCGCCAGCCCCTCGGCCCCGGCCGCGATCAGCGCCTGCGCCTCGGTCCAGGCGGCCTCGAGGTCGAGGGGGGCCAGGATCGCGCCGTCGGCGGCGATGCGCTCGGGGACCTCGCGGATCATGGCGCGGCGGATCGGGGGCGTGGGGTGGCGGAAGCGCATGTCGAAGATGTCGTGGTCGCGGTCCGCGCGCCCCATGATCGCGACGTCGCGAAACCCCGCCGTGGTCAGCAGCCCCGCTTTCGCCCCCCGCTGCGTCAGCAGCGCGTTGGTCGCGACGGTCGAGCCATGGGTCAGCCGCGCCGCCGCCGCCAGGTCGGCGCCGGCCTCGTCGAGCACGCGCAGCACCGCCTCCTCCGGCGCCGCGGGCGTCGAGGGCGTCTTGCCGGTGGTCAGCGCGCCGTCGGGGGCCGCCATCACCAGGTCGGTGAAGGTGCCGCCGATCTCGACGCCGATCCGGTCGGGGGGGGCGCTCATCGCGTCTCGCCTCCGCAGGGCGCGCGGCCGACCGGCGGAAGGCTCGCGTCAGGGACCGCCATCGTCATCGGACCTCCCCCGTCGGCAACGCGATGCGGGTCGCGATCGCCGCTGCGACCGCCGCGCCGGGGCTGCGCGCCGGATCGGCCTTGGCGTCGAGGCGCGCGCCGTCCGCGGCGGTGCGGGGCTGGGGGCGCGCGGGCGGGCCGGACAGGACGTGCTGGATGCTCATGACGCTTCCTCGGCAGAATTTCTGTCCGGACAAGCGTAGGAGGGGACATGGCGGTATGCAATACGAGTGAATTGCCATAGCCTGATTCCGGTCGACCGGCGCTCCCTGCCCGGCGCCCGGCGACCAGGACGCTTGCAGGAAGGAGTCTCGGGATGAAGCACGACAAGAGCATCGCCTGGCCCGGCGGCGCGAAATGCGCCGTCATGCTGACCTTCGATTTCGACGCGGAAACGCTCTGGACCGGGCGCGATGCGCGCAACAAGCAGCGTCCGGGCGTCCTCTCCCAGGGCCGCTACGGCGCCACGACCGGCGTTCCCAAGATCCTGGAAATGCTGTCCGAGGAGGAGGTCCCCGCCACCTTCTTCGTCCCCGGCTGGACCGTGGAAAATCATACGGACAAAGTCGAGATGATCCTCAAGGAGGGTCACGAGGTCGGCCACCACTCCTATTCCCACATCTGGGTCTCGGATGATCCCGCCGCCGAGGCCGAGGAGTTCGAGAAGGGGCTCGCCTCGCTCGAGATCGTGGGCGTGAAGCCCAAGGGCTTCCGCTCTCCCGCGGGCGAGGTCTCGGCCGGCCTGCTGGAGACGCAGACGAAGCACGGGCTGCTCTACGACACCTCGCTGATGGACGACATCAACCCCTATCGGCACGTGCTCAAGGACGGCTCCAAGGGTCCGATCGAGCTGCCCTGGCACTGGTCGCTCGACGACGCGCCCTTCGCGCTGTTCTCGATCGCCTCGCCGCGGCCGATCTTCACCAACTCCCACATCCTCGAGGTGTGGAAGGAGGAGTTCCGCGAGATCTATCGCTGGGGCGGGCTGTTCGATCTGGTGATGCATCCCCAGATCACCGGCCGCCCCTCGCGCGTGGCGCTGCTGCGGGAGATGATCGCCTTCATCCGCACCTTCCCCGACGTCTGGTTCGCGACCGGCGCAGACGTGGCCGAGGCCTGGGCGAAGCTGGAGGCCGAGGGCAAGGTCTGAGCGAAGCCGCGCGCCCCGACCGGGGCGCGCGCTCTCAGCCGTTCAGGGCCGAGGCCGCCTGCAGCGCCAGGGGCGCGAAGCGGCGGCGGAACGCCTCCGGCTCCCAGTCCGCCAGCGAGCCGGCGATGTGCACCGCGCCCAGCGGCCGGCCGCGGGCGTCGCGCACCGCGGCGGCGAGCGCCACCTCCCCCGGCAGCGCCTCCTCGACCGCCAGGGCGTGCCCGTCGCGCCGGGCCTCGACGACTTTGGCGCGGATCGCCTCGGGGTCGGTCAGGGTGCGCGGGGTCAGCGGCCTCAGGTCGGAGCGCGCCAGGATGTCGTCCACCTCCGCGTCCGGCAGAAGCGCCAGGCAGGCTCGCCCGCCGGACGTTGCGAAGGTCGGCTGCCGGCGTCCGGCGAGCGTCGCGTAGAAGGTCTCGCGCTTCGACTGCTGGCGGATCATGTAGATGATCGACAGGTTGTCGTGCTCGGCGTCGAACAGCGAGAAATCGACCCGCTCCTCGGCCTCCTTGCGCAGGTCGATCAGGATCGGCGTCGCCCGCTCGATCAGCGCGTTGGACCTCAGATAGTCGAACCCGCGGTCCACCAGCCGGCGGCCCGGCTGCAGACGCCCGTTGGCGGCCTGTTCGAGATAGCCGCGCGCCAGCAGGGTCTGGCCGATGCGCTGGGCGGCGGATTTGTTGATGCCCGCGGCGCGCGCGATCTCGGTCAGCGACAGCGGGCGGGGGGCGTCGGCATAGGCCTCGATCACGTCGAGCGCGCGGCTGACCGACTGCAGGAACAGCCGCTCGTCGACGGCGGGAAAGCGGGGCGCCTGGGTCATGGAACTCCTGCAGGGGCTCGGCCCGCGGGCGGCCGCCCGCGGCGAAGGGATCAGGCGGGCTGGTCTTCCATCGGGACGCCAAGGTAGGCGGCGATCACGGCGGGGTTGTTGACGACCTCTTTCGGGGTCCCCTCGGCCAGGCGCTTGCCGGCGTCGATCACCAGGATCCGGTCGCAGATCGCGGTCACCGCCTTCATGTCGTGCTCGACCAGCCAGACGGTGGCGCCGGCCTCGCGCACGTTGCGCAGGCACTGCACCATCTCGTCGGTCTCGAACGGGTTCAGGCCGGCGCAGGGCTCGTCGGCGAGCAGCAGGTCGGGGCCGGTGGCGACCGCGCGCGCGATCTCGAGCTTGCGCAGCTCGCCCACCGTCAGCGCGTCGGCGCGGCGCTCGGCCAGGTGCGGGATGCCCGCGATCTCCATCGCCTGATCGGCCATGCGCGAGGTGTCGCCCCGGTCGGGCCGCCCGAACATCGCGCCCACGCCCACGTTCTCGCGCACCGTCAGCGCCGGGAAGGGTTTCGAGATCTGGAAGGCCCGCGCCATGCCGAACTGGTTGCGCTTGTAGATCGGCATCCCGGCGAGGTCCCGCCCCTTGAAGGTGATCGTCCCCTCCGAGAGCGGGTGATAGCCGGTGATCAGGTTGAACAGCGTCGACTTGCCCGCCCCGTTCGGCCCGATCAGCCCGTAGATCGCGCCCTTGGGAATGGCGAAGTCCACGTGGTCGGTGGCGGTCAGGCCGCGGAAGCGCTTGGTGACGCCGACGCCCTCGAGGATGATCTCGCTCATGCTTTCGCCTCCTTCCTGGCGCGGCGCTTCCAGGGCAGGGTGGCCCCCGCCCGCAGGATGCCGCCGGGCATCAGCAGGATCGTGGCCACCACCAGCGCGCCGGTCAGCATCAGGTGGATGTCGAGGAAGTCCGACAGCAGCACATTGGTCAGGAACAGCAGCAGCGCCGCCCCGATCACCGGCCCGAACAGCGTGCCGATGCCCCCGATCAGGCAGAACACGATCATGTTCAGCGAGAAGTCGAGCCGGAACACCGAGTAGGTGGTGAAATACCCCAGCGAATAGCCGTAGACCGCCCCCAGCAGCCCCACCAGCGAGGCCGACAGCACGAAGGCCGCGATCTTGTAGCGCTCGGTCGCCACGCCCAGCATCTGGGCGGTGTCCTCGTCCTCGCGGATCGAGAGCAGCGCGTAGCCGAACTTTGACCGCTTCACCGCCCAGGAGACGCCGAGGCACAGCGCCAGCAGCGCGGCGAAGGCGTAGTAATAGAACCGCTCGGGCGCCATGCCCGAGGGCACAGGCGAGGGCAGGAACAGCCCCACGCCCCCCTGGAAGACCGAGAGGTTGTTGGCGAGCTCGGCCACCACCTGGCTGACGCCCAGCATGGCGATGGCGAAGTAGGTGCCCCGCAGCCGCAGCAGCGGATAGGCGATGATCAGCGCGAAGACGCCCGAGACGAGCCCGCCCGCCAACAGCGGCAGGACCATGCCCCAGGGCCCCTCGGCCTGGCCGAAGATCAGCCCGAAATGCGCGGCCGAGAAGGCGCCGACGCCGATCGAGACGGTGTGCCCGAAGCTCCAGTATCCGGCGAAGCCGCCCAGGATGTTCCAGGCGACCGCGGTGGCGGCGGCGAAGAAGAAGAACTGCAGCACGCGGATGTGGAACGGCCCCAGCGCCTGCGGCAGCAGCGCGACCGCGATCGCGGCCGCCGCGACCAGCGCGAGCGCGACCGCCCGTTTCATCGGGGACCGGGTCATCGGGATTCTCCGTAAGCGTTGCCCAGAATGCCCTGCGGGCGCAGCAGCAGCATCAGCACCAGCACCAGGAACATCATCGCCTGGGTCAGCGCGGGGCCGAGATAGGTGGCGGTGTAGGCGTTGATCAGCCCCAGCACGAGCCCGCCGACCAGCGCGCCGGCCGGCGAGCCGATGCCCCCCAGCACCACCACGATGAAGGCGTTCAGCGTCCAGGCGACCTCGGAGGAGGCCGAGAACGGCTGCACGATCCCGATGATCGCCCCCGAGGCCCCGGCCAGCGCCGCCGAGACGCCGAAGGTCAGCCCGTGGATCCGCTTCACGTTCAGCCCCGACAGCGAGGAGGCCAGCGGCTGCTGGGCCACCGCCCGCATCGCCCGGCCGAAATGGGTGCGCGCCAGCATCAGCGTCAGCCCCGTCAGCAGCGCCATCGAGGCGCCGAGCGCCGCCAGCCGCACCATGTCCACCCGGATCGGCCCGAGGGTGACGCTGTCGAAGCTGTAGGAGGGGGTGATCGTCTGCACGTCCGGGCCGAACCACAGCTGCAGCAGGTTGCGGAACACCATCGCCATGCCGAAGGTCACCACCAGCGAGGCCTCGACCGAGGCGCGCGAGATCGCCCAGTTGATGATCGTGCGCTGGTAGGCGTAGCCGACGGCGAACAGGATCGCGCCGATGGGAACGATCGCCAGCAGCGGGTCGATGCCGGCCACCGAGAACAGCAGCATCGCGATATAGGCGCCCGCCACCACGAAGATCCCGTGGGTCAGGTTCACGATGCCGATCACGCCGAAGATCAGCGAGAATCCGACCGCGGCCAGCGAGTAGATCCCGCCCAGCACCAGGCCGTTGATCGTGGTCTGCAGGAAGAGGCTCATGGGGTCTCTCTGGTACTGGGGCCGCGCGGCGCCGGCGCGGCGCGGAGGCGCGCGCCTCGGCCTCCCCTCGGGCAGGATCGGGCCGGCGGGCGGGATCGGACGCCGCCGTCCCGACGGGCGGGGCGGCGGCGGGGCGGGGACGTCGAGGCGGGGACGTCGGCGCAGGGCCGGGCGGGGACGCGCCCCGCCCGGCCCTGCGGACCGGTCAGCCGCGCTCGGACCAGGCCGGGGACGGGTAGATCGGCTCGGCCGTGGCGGCGTCCTTGGGCGAGATGATCGCCATCTCCTCGCCCTGGCGCTGCAGCAGCATCGGGCCCAGCAGCGCGGGATCGCCGTCGCCGTCCTCGGTGAACTTGATGTGGCCGTAGAAGCACTCGAAGTCGATCGCCGCCAGCGCGTCGCGCACCGCGTCCAGCTCCAGCGTCCCGGCCTGCTTGGCCGCCTCGAGATAGGTCACGATGCACGCGGCGCCCGAGGCCATGTGGTAGGCGAGATGGCGGTCGAAATTCGCCTGATAGTAGTCGGCGAAGTCCTGGGCCGAGCCGAAATACGCGCCGCTGTAGGGCGCCGAGGCGTCCCAGTAGGCCTGGGTCACCGCGCCCGACGCATACTGGCGCAGCGCCTCGCCATAGGCCTCGGTCTGCGGCCCGAGCGTCTGGTAGAGCATCGGCACATGGGTGTTGGTCGACACCATCTGCCGCGCGATCAGGATCGAGGTCTGGTCATGCGTGGTGCACACCAGCACGTCGGGGCTCGAGTTGCGGATCGTGGTCAGCACGTTGGTGACGTCCGAGACCTCGGCCGGCAGGTCGATGAAGTCGAGCACCTCGATTCCCTCGGCCTCGATCGCGGCCTTGGCGCCGTCGGCCTGGAACTTCGAGAACGGGTCGTTGGTGTAGATGATCGACACCGACTTCACCGCCGGATCCATCTCCTTGAACATGTTCACCGAGGAGACGAACTGCCGCGAGGCGCGCGGGAAGATCCCGAAGACGCGCTTGCGCCCCTGGGTGAAGATCTGATCCGAGCCGCCGCCCGCCTGCACCATCAGCCGGCCCGCGGCCTCGGTGATCGAGCAGGTCGGCAGCACGATGCCCGACCCGAAGGAGCCCAGGAAGAAGCCCACCCCGTCGTCGACCTGCCGCTGGATCAGCGTGGCCGCGCGCGAGGGATCGGAGGCGTCGTCGAACAGGCTCAGCTCGACCTGATGGGTCTCGCCGCCGATCTCGACGCCGCCCATCTCCTCGTTGACGAACTTCACGGCCGCCTCGTAGCCGCGCAGCACGTTCAGGCCGGTCTCGGCCGCCTTGCCGGTCATCGGGATCGAGCCGCCGAAGGTGATGGTCTTGGCCTGGGCCCGCGCGACGAGCGGGGCGCCCAGCGCGGTGGTCGCGGCGAGGGCCGCGCCGGTCTTGAGCAGCGTGCGTCTGTCCATGGTCGCCTCCTTGCTGGAACCGCTCCGCCGATCTGGTGCGGCGGATGCGGGGATCGTCCGGTGAAACGTCCGCCCGGGGGCCCGCGGGCCCCGGCCGGATCGCGCGGGCGCCGTCAGGCGACGCCGAGATAGGCCGCCTTCACGGCGGGGTCGTTCAGCAGCTCTTGTCCCGGGCCGGAGCGGGCCACGCGGCCCTTCTCCAGAACATAGGCGTGGTCGGCGATCGCCAGCGTCTGGTGCAGGTTCTGCTCGACGATCAGGATGGTGATGCCCTCCGCGTTCAGGTCGCGGATCAGCTTGAAGATCGTGGCCACCAGAATCGGCGACAGGCCGAGGCTCGGCTCGTCCAGGATCAGCAGGCGCGGCCCGGTCATCAGCCCGCGCCCGATGGCCAGCATCTGCTGCTCGCCCCCCGAGAGCGAGCCGGCGTTCTGGCCGCGGCGCTCCTTCAGGCGGGGGAACAGCGCATAGACCTTGTCGAGGTTGGCCGAGACGTCGGCGCGGGCGCGCTGCACGCGGCCGGCGACCAGCAGATTCTCGTGCACGCTCAACTGCTGGAACACCAGCCGCCCCTCGGGAACCAGGGCGAGGCCCCGTTCCACCGTCTCGTGCGCGGGAAGGGTGGTGATGTCCTGGCCGTCGAAGCGGATCGAGCCCGAGCGCGGACGCAGCGCCCCGGCGACGCATTGCACGGTGGTGGACTTGCCCGCGCCGTTGCCCCCGATCAGCGCCACGATGCCGCCCGCGGGGGCCGAGAAGGCGCAGTCCTGCACCGCATGCACCCCGCCGTAGTCGTAGGCGAGGCCCGAGACGTCCAGCAGCGGGACGTCGGGGGCGGTGGCGTGGGGGGCGATGGCGGGGGTCATCGGAGCGACGCGCCTCGTATTGTCTTTAGATACAGTCGACTTGATATGGATTGTTCTTGGTCCGGACCTTTCTGTCAAGCGTTCCGACTCGGGGCGCCGCTCCGCCCCGGCGCCGGCGCCCGGCTCTGACCTCTCGCCGGCCGGCCGGGGGCGCCGGCGGGTCGAAGGGGGCGAAGCCCTGGAATCGTTGCGCCAATCCGGCGCGATGGGGCGCCCGGCGCCGCGGGCCTCCCGGGCTCTCCGGTCGTCCTGGGGAAGCTGCGAGCGCGCAGGGAAATCCCGCCGTCCGCAGAGGGGGCGGCGGGTTTCATCCCGGGACCGGCGCCGAATCCTCGCGGGCCGCAGCGGGCCGCAGCGGGCATCGGCGAGCCGCGGGGGGCCTCGGCGGGCTGCGGTCAGAGGGCGGGGCGGTCAGCGGGCGGGGCCGCTCAGGCCTCGGCCTCGGCCTCGATCATCACCAGCAGGTCGGGGTGGATCAGCGCGGCGGCGCCGACAAGCGTCAGGGGCGGGAGCACGCCGGCCGCGTCGATCCACCCGGCATAGGCGTCGAACTCGGCCAGCAGGGCGCGCATGTCGGTGGTCACGACCCGGACCTGCACGAGGTTGCGTCGCGACATCCCCGCAGCCGAGAGCACCGCGTCGAGGTTCGACAGCGCCGCCTCCAGCTGGCGGCCCATGTCGCCGGGACAGCCGACGCCCAGGCCCACCGGGTCGTCAGGATCCTCCCACAGCTCGCCCTGGCCCGCGATCCGCAGGCGGCGCATGGCGCCCTCGACGACCTCGCCCTGGCTCATCGGCAGGGCGGCGCTCCAGTCCAGGGGATTGACCGGCGTTCGTTTCATGCGGCCGCGTCCTTTCGGACCCGCCCCCGCGCCCGGCGCAGCTTCTAGCGGATCGGGGCGGTCCTGTCTCGCGCAAGACGTGCGCAATTGCGTCAGACGCCGAACAGGTCCAGCGCCTCCTCCATCCCCTCGGCCTCGAGATCCCGCTCCCGCGCGCGGCCGCGCACGGCGTCCAGCAGATGCGCGTCGCGCAGGGTGATCGAGGCCAGCAGATGCTCGGTCCGCCGGCGCATGTAGACGTAGGTCCACAGCCACAGCGCGAAGACCGCCGACAGGAAATAGTCGATCACGATCGCCATCAGCACCAGGCCCTGCGCCCGCCAGCTGTGGAATCCGCCGAAGATCTGCTCGGACAGCGCCTCGCCCATGCCCTCGATGATGCCGCCCTCGCCGGGGTTCTCGACCTCGGCCCCGATGGCGCCGATCATCGGGATCGCGGCCACCGCGGCGATCAGCGCCCAGACCAGAATGCCGGGCCACAGGTTCTTGCGGCTGACGGCCATGTAGGAATCGACCAGGTGCCAGACCGAGAACGTGCACTCGGCCCGCGCGCCGCCCAGCCGGCGGGCGGCGGTGGTCAGGCGGATCTCGGCGGCGCGGTAGACCGCCAGCAGCAGCACCCCGGTCATGATCACCAACAGCCCCAGCGCGATCAGCGCAAGCGGGCCCAGCCGGGCGACGGCTGCGGGCAGGTCGCCCAGCCCCAGCGCCTCGCGCGCGGCGGGGACGACGACGACCGCGACGAGGGCGGCGAAGAACCCCCAGGCGGGAAGCCAGCGCAGCAGCAGCGGCAGGGGCCCGCCCTCGAAGCCGAAGGGCTCGCCCCCCCAGCGCATGGCGCGGGTCATCCGACGCTCGCGCAGCCAGCGCCAGACCGGCCACAGCAGCCCGCCGCTGGCGATCACCAGCGGCGTCCAGACCAGGCCGAGGCCCATCAGCCCCCAGCCGCCGCCGTCCATCCCGAAGCGCACCCCCTTCCAGCGGGTGCGCGAGAGGCGATAGCGCCGCCCCCGGAACGCGGCCAGCGGCAGCAGCGGCGCGATCATCAGGGCCGCGATCAGCGCCGGCGCCGCGATCGCCCCCAGCAGCGGCAGCGCCGCGCCCACGGGGTTGTCGAGGTCGACCTGCGTCCCCTGCAGCGCGCCCGAGACCAGCTCGAGCGACATCATCCCCAGCGTCGCCGCGGCCAGCCAGGCCAGCGCGATCACCCCGCCCAGCAGGATCAGCGCCAGCATCAGGCCGCGGAACAGCTGCGCGCCGGTCCCCAGATACTCCAGCCGCTCGCCGTCGGCCTCGACATGGCTCCACAGCACGCGCCGGGTCTCGGTCTTCATCCAGGGGCGGTAGAGGCCCAGACTCAGCACCGACAGGGCGCCGTGGACGATGGTCACCGCCGACCACAGGCCGCGGTCGTCCTTCAGGTCGGGCCAGGCGTCGCGCGGGGGCGAGGTCGCGGACTGCTCGGCCCGGGCGCGGGCCAGCCGGGCGCGGCGCAGCCGGTCGAGGTGGCGCGCCGACTGGGCCGAGCCGCCGGCCGCCATGGCGGAATGCCCCTCGCCGCCCTTCGCCTCGACCGTGTCCGAACCGGGGTCCGGAGCGGTCGCACCGGGCGCGGTCGAACCGGGCGCGGCCGCGTCGGCCGGCGCGCGGCGGGGGCGGGCGCGGCCCCCCAGCGGACTGGTCGGGCGCGGGCGCTCGGGGGCGGGGGCGGGGGCGGGGGCGGGGAGGTCGCCGTTGGCGTTGGCGGGGTCGGGACGCGGCGCGGGTTCGCGCGCGAGGCGGAGCGCCTCGTCCTCGTCCTCGGCGATCGAATAGAGGTAGGAGGCGCGATCCTGCACGACGTCGCCGAACAGGTCGACGATCGACTCCTTCTCAGATCTCACGCGCTTGCGCGACATACGCAGGTCAGCCCCGACAGGATACGCAACCCGCCGAGCCTACCATGGCATGAGCATGGGATGAACTTGTCCGCGCCCGCCCGGCGATTTTCCCGCGCGGCCGCGGCCGGGGTCGGATCGTCTTTCCTGATCAATCCCTTGCCGGCAGGCGGCGATGGCGGACGCCCTTCGCGCCGGACGATCCGCCCGCGAATCGGTTGCGAAACGGGACGGGCCGGCCCCGCGAAGGGCCGGCCCGGGTCATCGCGGCAAGGCGCGCGCCGCGCTCAGGCGGCTTCGGGGTGGACGTAGCCCAGACCGTTGAGCTTCTTGCGCAGCTCGAGCTTCGAGATCTTGCCGGTGGCGGTGTGGGGCAGCTCGTCCATGTAGATCACGTCGTCGGGGACCTGCCACTTGGCGAAATGCTCGCCGACCAGGGCCAGGATCTCCTCCTTCGGGGGCCGGGCGCCGTTCACGCCGACGATGCACAGGACGGGCCGCTCGTCCCACTTGGGATGCGGCACGCCGATGGCGGCGGCCTCGGCCACCTGCGGATGGGCCACGGCGGCGTTCTCGAGGTCGATCGAGCTGATCCACTCGCCCCCCGACTTGATCACGTCCTTGGAGCGGTCGGTGATCCGCACATAGGCGTTGGCGTCCATGGTGGCGACGTCGCCGGTGTCGAACCACTGGCTGCCGGGCTCGGCGGCGTCCTTCTCCATGTTGTGGTAGCGCTTCACCACGCCGGGGCCGCGGATCCACAGCTTGCCGGGCTGCTTGCCGTCCCAGGGCAGCTCGCTTCCCGCGTCGTCGGTGATGCGCAGGTCGACGCCGTAGGGCGGGTGGCCGACCGAGGTCTGCACGTCCAGCTTCTCGGCCGAGCCGAGCGAGGCGACCTCGGGCTTGAAGGAGCAGACCGAGCCCAGCGGCGAGGTCTCGGTCATGCCCCAGGCGTGGATCACCTGGGCGCCGTAGTCGAGCTGGAAGGCCTCGATCACCGCGCGGGGGCAGGACGAGCCGCCGATGACGACGCGCTTGAGGGTCGAGAACGACAGCTTGTTCTGGCGCAGGTGCTGGAGCATGCCAAGCCAGATGGTCGGCACCGCCGCGGTCAGGGTGACGCCGTGCTCGAGCATCTCGTAGAGGCCCGGCGCGGTCATGTCCCGGCCGGGCATCACCATCGCGGCCCCGTTCAGCGCGCAGGTGTAGGCGAGCCCCCAGCCGTTGGCGTGGAACAGCGGCACGACGGGCATCACCACGTCGTTGGAGCTGAGCGGGATGCAGTCGGGCGTGGAGGCGTAGAGCGCGTGCAGCACGTTGGAGCGGTGCGAGTAGAGCACGCCCTTGGGGTTCCCCGTGGTGCCCGAGGTGTAGCACAGGCCGCAGGGATCGTTTTCGTCGCCGGTCGCCCACTCGTAATCGCCGTCGGCCATGGCCAGCAGCTCGTCATAGGCGATGGCGTCGGGCAGGGTGGTCTGGGGCATGCTGGCCCGGTCGGTCAGCACCACCCATTTCTCGACCTTGCCGAGCTGGGGGACCAGGGGCTCGAGCACCTTCACCAGATCGGGCTCGACCATCACCACGCGGTCGCCGGCGTGGTTGATGATGTAGTCGAGCTGCTCGGAGAACAGGCGCGGGTTGAGCGTGTGCAGGATCGCGCCGCAGCCCGAGACGCCGTACCAGACCTCCATGTGCCGCGGCGTGTTCCAGGCCATCACGCCGATCGCGTCGCCCGAGCCGTATCCCATGTGGTTGAGCGCCTGGGCGACCTTCCTGGCGGCGGCGTGGACGCCGGCCCAGGTGGTCTCGACGAACGGCCCCTCGGCCGAGCGGCCGACGATGGGGCGGTTTCCGTGATACTTGGCGGCGTGGTCGATCAGCGTCGAGACGCGCAGCGGCCAGTCCTGCATCGCTCCGAGCATGGCATCCTCCCTTGATGTCGAGTTCGCGGCGTGCGGGGGCGGAGACTCCCTTCCGCTCCCGGCGCCGCATGATCTGCGAACTTGGGGGAAAACTACCACCGAGCGGAGCGGCGGCAAGGCGCCCGCGACGGAAGGTGGCCGGAATCGGCGAATTCGAAGGGAGTCCCGGCGTCCGCGGGGGCGCCCTGGCGGGCCGGGCCCGCCCTGGCCCCCTTCGGGGGGCGCCGCGACGGGCCGCGCGCCCGGGGCCGCCGTCAGGCTCGCGGCGCGGGTCGGGCGCGGGCGCCTGGGACGAGCGGCGCGTGCGGCGGACCTCGCGAGACCGCCGCAGGGCGCGAGGGTTGCGAGGGGGGCGTGGCCCCGGGGCAAGAGCCCCGGGGGCCGGCCTGCGGCCGGCGGCGCTCAGGCCGCGCGGGCGGGTGCAGGCCACAAGGGCCGCGCGGGCGGAGCGGGCCGCGAGGGCGGCGGGGGCGGAGCGGGGGGCGCGGGGGCTCAGGCCGCGCGGGCGGCGGCGGAGACGGCGGCGCAGATCTCGTCGACGACGGCCTCGACCAGCAGCGGGTCCTCGCCCTCGGCCATCACCCGGATCAGGGGCTCGGTGCCCGACTTGCGGATCAGGACCCGGCCGGCGCCGTTCAGGCGTTGCTCGCCGGCGGCGATGGCGGCCTGCACGGGGGCGGCCTCCAGCGGCGCCTGGCCGGCGGAAAAGCGCACGTTCTTCAGGATCTGCGGCAGCGGCTGGAAGCGGGCGCAGGCCTCGGAGGCGCGCGAGCCGTCCTCGACCAGGGCCGCCAGCACCTGCAGCCCCGCCAGCAGCCCGTCGCCGGTGGTGGCGTGGTCGGACATCACGATATGGCCCGACTGCTCGCCGCCCAGATTGCAGCCGTCCCGGCGCATCCGCTCGACCACATAGCGGTCGCCGACCTGGGTACGCAGCAGCTTCACCCCCTGGCTTTCCAGCCGCCGCTCCAGCCCGAGATTGGACATCACCGTGGCCACCAGCGCGCCGCCCTTGAGATGGCCGTCGCGCAGCCAGCGCTCGGCGATCAGGCACATGATCTGGTCGCCGTCGATCACCTCGCCGCGCTCATCGACCACGATGATCCGGTCGGCGTCGCCATCGAGCGCCAGCCCGAGGTCCGCGCCATGGGCCAGCACCGTCTCGCGGCAGGTCATCGGCGCGGTCGAGCCGACGCGGTCGTTGATGTTCTTGCCGTCGGGATCGACGCCCACGGGGATCACCTCGGCCCCCAGCTCCCACAGCACGGTGGGCGCGGTGCGGTAGGCCGCGCCGTTGGCGCAGTCGACCACCACCTTCAGTCCGTCGAGGCGCAGGTCGCGGGGGAAGGTGGCCTTCGCCGCCTCGATATAGCGGCCCAGGCCATCGTCGATGCGCTTGGCGCGGCCCAGGCTCTCGGCGTCCTCGAGCTCCGGCTCGGCCTCGACCATCGCCTCGATCTCGGCCTCCTGCTCGTCCGAGAGCTTGAAGCCGTCGGGGCCGAACAGCTTGATGCCGTTGTCCTGGTAGGGGTTGTGGGAGGCGGAGATCATCACGCCCGCGTCGGCGCGCAGGCTCTTGGTCAGCATGCCGACGCCCGGCGTCGGAATCGGGCCCAGCAGGAACACGTCGACGCCCACCGAGAGGAATCCCGCGGTCATCGCCTGCTCGAGCATGTAGCCCGACAGGCGGGTGTCCTTGCCGATCACCACCCGGTGGCGGTGGGGCCCGCGGCGGAACCGGCGCCCGGCCGCCTGGCCCAGCTTCAGCGCCACCTCGGCGGTCATCGGATGCACGTTGGCCCGCCCGCGCACGCCGTCGGTTCCGAATAGCGTCCGCGTCATCGCGCTCTCCCCGTCCCGCAACCCTGTGCAAACCACCCTCCGGCGATAGACCGGGCGGGCGACGAGGTCCACGGGGAGGCGCCCCCCGGACCGATAAAACTTTCTCGTCGTGTGAAATAAAGCGTGTTGTCGGATCGCCGTGTGAATTATTGCATCCCACACGGCCTCCCCCTACCTTGCAATGCAACGAAACCTCCGTCACGGGGATTCCATCATGGCCAAGACGTTCAAGCCCGTGGTCCTGACCGCGAACGCCCTCGAAGGGGGCGAGGCGGTCTGGTGGACCGGCGCCGGCTGGTCCCCGCGCTTCGCAGAGGCCTGTCCGGCCCGCTCCGCCGAGGACGCGCGAATGCTCGAGACCCTGGGCCTGGCGCCCTTCTTCGAGAGCCTGGTGGTGGGCCCCTACCTCGCCGAGGTGGAGCTGACCGAGCAGGGGCTGGCCCCCGGCTCCCGCCGCGAGGCGATCCGCGCCGACGCGGCGCCCACCTTCGACTATCTCGTGGGCGCGGGGGCGCGCGAACGGGCCGCGTAAGGCCCCGTTCGCCCCTGACGTCCGACACGACTCGCCGGCCGCGGCCCCCGATCCGGGGCGCCCGCGCGGCCCGCGACGTCCAGCGGAGACGCGGAATGTACCGGTACGACGAATTCGACGCGCAGATCGTGAACGAGCGCGTGGCCCAGTTCCGGGGCCAGGTCGCCCGCCGCCTGTCGGGCGCGCTGAAGGAGGACGAGTTCCGTCCCCTGCGCCTGATGAACGGCCTCTACCTGCAGCTGCACGCCTACATGCTGCGGGTCGCGATCCCCTACGGAACCCTTTCCGCCGACCAGATGCGCCAGCTCGCGATGATCGCCGAGCGCTACGATCGCGGCTACGGGCATTTCACCACCCGCCAGAACATCCAGTACAACTGGCCGAAGCTGGCCGACGTGCCCGACATCCTCCAGCACCTGGCGGACGTCGAGATGCACGCCATCCAGACGTCGGGCAACTGCATCCGCAACACCACCTCCGACCCGTTCGCCGGCGCCGCGGCCGACGAGATCGAGGATCCGCGTCCCACCTGCGAGCTGATCCGCCAGTGGTCGACCCTGCACCCGGAATTCACCTTCCTGGGCCGCAAGTTCAAGATCGCCGTGACCGGGGCCGAGACCGACCGCGCCGCCATCCGCGTGCACGACATCGGCATCCAGATCGTGCGCAACGCGGACGGCGAGATCGGCTACAAGATGTTCGTCGGCGGCGGCCAGGGCCGCACCCCCATGATCGCGCCGGTGATCCGCGAATACCTCCCCCGCCGGGACCTGCTGCCCTGGCTGGAGGCGGCGCTGCGCGTCTACAACCTGCACGGCCGTCGCGACAACAAGTACAAGGCCCGCATCAAGATCCTCGTCCACGAGATGGGCGCCGAGGCCTATGCCAAGGAGGTCGAGGAAGAGTTCGCCCGCATGGACCGCGAGGTGATCGCCCCCGACCAGGAGGAGCTCGACCGCATCGCCGCCTACTTCGCCCCGCCGGAGTGGGAGACGCTGCCCGAGGACTCCAAACGGCTCGAGGCCGGCAAGAAGGCCGACCCCGACTTCGCCCGCTGGGCCGAGACCAACACCCAGCCCCACAAGGCGCCGGGCTACGCCTCGGTGGTGATCTCGCTCAAGCCCGTGGGCGGCGCGCCCGGCGACGCCACGGCCGAGCAGATGCGCCTGATGGCGGCGGCGGCCGACACGTTCTCGCTGGCCGAGCTGCGCATCACCCATGAGCAGAACGTGGTGCTGGCGCATGTGAAGAAGGACGACCTGCCGTCCCTCTACAACATGCTCAAGACGCAAGGCCTGCACGCGGCCAACCTCGGGCTGGTGACCGACATCATCGCCTGCCCGGGGCTCGACTACTGCGCGCTCGCCACCGCCCGCTCGATCCCCGTCGCCCAGGCGATCACCCAGCGTTTTGCGGACGAGGACCGCCAGCGCGAGATCGGGCCGCTGGCGATCAAGATCTCTGGCTGCATCAACGCCTGCGGCCACCACCACGTCGGCCATATCGGGATCCTGGGTCTCGATAAGGCGGGGGTGGAATCCTACCAGATCACGCTGGGCGGCGCGCCCGGCGAGGACGCGGCCATCGGCGCGCGCACCGGCCCCGGCTTCTCCTTCGAGGACGTGCCGGACGTGATCGAGAAGCTGGTGGACCGCTACCTGGCGCTCCGCGAGCCGGGGGAGACGTTCCTCCAGACCTACCGCCGCGCCGGGATGCCGGCTTTCAAGGAGGCGATCTATGCCGCTGCGTGATGCGAACGGCCTGACGCCGAACCTGTGGGTTCGACTCTCCGACGGCCAGGTGGCGCCCAAGGGCGCGAAAGTCATCGTCCCGCTCGAGCGTCTGCGCGAGGAGGGATTCCCTGAGGGCGCGGGCGCCGTCGGCGTGCATGTCCCCAACGACATCGACGCGCGGACGCTGGCCGATCACCTGCCGCGCCTCAGCCTGGTCTCGGTGGCCTTCCCGTCGTTCTCCGACGGGCGCGGGTTCTCCATCGCCCGGCGCCTGCGCAGCTTCGGCTTCCGGGGCGAGCTGCGGGCCGCCGGGCCGGTGATCGCCGACCAGTACCCGATGCTGCTGGCCGTGGGCTTCGACACGATCGAGATCCCCGAGGCGATGGCCGACCGCCAGAAGGACGACGACTGGGCGCAGGCGCGGGACTCCGTCTCGCTGACCTACCAGTCCGGCCTGCGCCGCGGCGCCGTCTCGATCTTCGAGGCCCGCCGCGCCGCGCGGGGCGAGGCCCGCAAGCGCGAGGGCGGCGCCGCCGAGACGCCCGAGCAGATGGCCGCCCGCCTCAACGCCAAATACCGCGGCGCCGAGGCTCAGGACGTGCTCTGGGCCGCCGCCCACAAGGAGTTCCCGGGCGGGCTGGCGCTGGTCAGCTCCTTCGGCGCGGAATCCGCCGCCCTGCTGCACATGGTCAGCCAGATCGACAAGGCCCTGCCGGTCCTGTTCCTCGAGACGGGGATGCTGTTCCCCGCCACGCTCGCCTACCAGCAGAACCTGTCCGAGCAGCTCGGCCTGACCGGCGTGCGCCTGGTGCGTCCCGACAGCGCCGAGGTGCGCGCCGAGGATCCCGAGGGCTCGCTCCACGGTCCCGACGCCGACGCCTGCTGCGACCTGCGCAAGACCCGGCCGCTGGAGCGGGCGCTGGCCCCCTTCCAGGCCTGGGTCACCGGGCGCAAGCGCTTCCAGACCGCCGACCGCGCCAACCTCGAGATGTTCGAGGTCGACCCCGCCGGCCGCCTGAAGCTGAACCCGCTGGCCGACTGGGACGCCAAGCGCATCTCGGAGTACATGGACGCCCACGACCTGCCGCGTCACCCGATGGTGGCCGAGGGCTTCCCCTCGCTGGGCTGCGCGCCCTGCACCACCAAGGTGCGCCCGGGCGAGGATCCGCGCGCCGGCCGCTGGCGCGGCTCGGACAAGACCGAGTGCGGGATCCACATCGTCGACGGCAAGATCGTGCGCGGCAACCCGCAGGCGGCCTGAGCCGTCGCGCTCCGCCCCGTCGCAGGGGGCCTGTCGCATCGCGGAAATCGAAAGGGGGCGGGTCGCAGAGCGGCCCGCCCCTTCTCCTGACTCCCCAGCCGTAGGAGAAGGGACAGGCCAGCGATCCGCCTTGACGCGTCCACCCCATGGACCTGTCAGGGACCGCTTAGCGTCCAGCGGCGCGAGGTTCGCGGCCGGCCGGACACGGCGCGACGGGTGCTCCCCACGAGCGCCCGTCTCCGCGCGTTTCCCATCCGGTCTAATTGCGGCGCAAATGGGGCAGGATTCGCCGTTTCACGCTTGCCGGGGCGAGCTGCCGCAGACTTTCATCAGGCAGGACCGGATTCCGAATGATTATGATCAATTCGGCGCGCCGGACTCGAGGCCGAAGCCCTCGTCCAGCCAGCCCGTCACCCCCCCGATCATCCGCTTCACCGGCCGCCCCAGCCGGGCCAGCCGCACCGCCGCCTTGTCGGCGCCGTTGCAGTGGGGCCCCGCGCAATAGACCACGAACAGCGTCCCCTCGGGCCACTGCGCCATCCGCCGCGCGGTGATCTTGCCATGGGGCAGGTTCAGCGCCCCGGGCGCGTGGCCGGCCGCGAACAGCTCCGGCCCCCGCACGTCCAGCAGCACGAAGTCCCGCGCTCCCGCGGCCATCGAGGCATGGACGTCCCAGCAATCCGTCTCGAAGGCGAGCAGCGCCGAGAAATGCGCCAGCGCCGCCTCGGCGGGGGCGGCCGGCACGGCGGCGACCGCGCTGGGGGCGGGGGAAGCGGCGGGTCGGGTCATGGTCGGCTCCTGTCCTGGCGCCGCGCAGCGCGGGCGTCTGCGGCGAACCTGCCCCCGCGGCCCGTGAAACGGAACTGGCCGAACCGCCATGGTTCGGGCAAATTCCGCCAATGCCCCTGGATCCCGACGACCTCGTGGCCGTGCTCGTCTACGACGGCCTGTGCACCTTCGAATTCGGCCTCGCGGTCGAGGTCTTCGCCCTCGACCGGCCGGAGTTCGCCTTCCCCTGGTACGCCTTCGCCGTCGCCTCGGCCGACGGCCCGCGGGTGCGCGCCACCGGCGGCATCACGGTCGAGGCCGACGGCGACCTCTCGGTCCTCGCCCGCGCGCGCACCATCGTCCTGCCCGGCTGGCGCGACCGCGAGGAGCGCCCGCCTCAGGCGCTGCTCGACGCGCTCCGCGCCGCCCATGCGCGGGGCGCGCGCCTGCTCTCGATCTGCTCGGGCGTGTTCATCCTGGCCGCCGCCGGCCTGCTCGACGGCCGCCGGGCCACCACCCACTGGCGCCACCTGCCGGTGCTGCGCCGCCTGCATCCGCAGGTGATCGCGCAGGACGACGTCCTTTATGTCGACGAGGGGGAGATCATCTCCTCGGCCGGCTCCTCGGCCGGGATCGACGCCTGCCTGCATCTGGTGCGCCGCGACCATGGCGTCGCGGTCGCCAACGCCGTCGCCCGCCGGCTGGTCGCGCCGCCCCACCGCCAGGGCGGCCAGGCGCAATACGTCCCCGCCCCGATCCCCGCCCGCCCCGGCCGCGGCGTCGCCCAGGCGATGGACTGGGCGCGCGAGAACCTCTCCCGCCCGATCGCGGTGGCCGACCTCGCCCGCGAGGCCGCGATGTCCGAGCGCACCTTCCTGCGCCGCTTCCGCGACGGAGCCGGCCTCAGCCCCCGCGACTGGCTCGCCGCCGAGCGCGCCGCCCGCGCCCGCGACCTGCTGGAGGCGAGCGACCTCGCCCTCGACGACATCGCCGCGCGCTGCGGCTACGCCTCGCCCGAGACCTTCCGCGCCGCCTTCCGCAGATCCGCGGGGGTTCCCCCCGCCGCCTGGCGCGCCCGGTTCCGCCGCAGCGCCGGGCGAACCGGCCTCTGAGCCCGGGCGAAGGCGCGCCGCGCTGCGACCGATTTGACAGGCATTTCGCAAAAAACTTGTGGCGCCGCGGAATCGATTGGGCCACCATATCTCGTAGGGAAGCCGCTCAGGCTCCCAATAACGACGCATCCTCTCAGCCCCTAGCGGGGGCGACCTCGCAGGGGCTCTAACTAACGGAGGGGCCGGAGGCATGGACGCGCTCGAGCACGATCTTTCCACTGAAGACCTGCACCCGATCGATCTGGTCGAGACGCTTGCCGAGCGTCGCGACTGGGAATTCGACCGCGTGGGGGCCGACCAGATCGCCATGGCGGTCGAGGGCGTGTGGCGCACCTATTCGGTGAGCCTCGCCTGGTCGGGCCACGACGACATGCTGCGGCTGGTGTCGACCTTCGACATGGACCCGCCGAGCCACCGCCTGCCCGAGCTCTACAAGGCGCTCGACCGGGCCAACGACCAGATGTGGGGCGGCGCCTTCAGCCTGTGGCCCGAGCACAAGCTGATGGTCTATCGCTACGGCCTGGTGATGGCCGGCGGCGGCTGCGCCACCGCGGGCCAGGTCGACGCGATGATGCGCGCGGCGATCGAGAACTCGGAGCGGTTCTACCCCGCCTTCCAGCTGGTCTGCTGGGGCGAGGCCGAGGCCGACGCCGCTCTGGAAATCGCGATCAGCGGAAACTACGGTCGCGCCTGACCGGGCCCGGACCCGCCGCGCCTTTCCGGCCGGATCCCCGCGGGGCGCCGGCCGGAGAGGGAGAGACCGATGACCAAGCCGACCGCCGACCTGACCGCCCTCGCGCCCCGCGGGGTCACCCTGCTGGGCTGCGGCAAGATGGGGGGCGCGATGCTCGAGGGCTGGCTGGCCTCGGGCCTGCCGCCCCGCCTGGTCACGGTGATCGACCCCAAGCCCTCGGACCGCCTGACGGCGCTGGCCGGCGAGGGGCTGAAGCTGAACCCCGAAGCGCCGGGCGAGGCCGACGTCTGCATCCTGGCGGTGAAGCCGCAGATGATGGGCGAGGCCGCGCCGAAGGTGGCCGGGCTGGCCGCGGGCGGGACGCTCTATGTCTCGATCGCCGCCGGCACGCCGATCTCGGCCTTCGAGAAGCTGTTCGGCGCGGACGCGGCCATCGTGCGCGCGATGCCCAACACGCCGGCCGCCGTGGGCCGCGGGATCACCGCGCTGATCGGCAACGCCAGGGTCTCCGAGGCCCAGATGGCCGCCGCCGAGACCCTGCTCGCCGCCGTCGGCGAAACCCTGCGCCTCGAGGACGAGTCGCAGATGGACGCGGTGACGGCGGTGTCGGGCTCGGGCCCCGCCTATGTCTTCCACCTGATCGAGGCGATGGAGGCCGCCGGCGTCGCCGCGGGCCTGCCGCAGGAACTCGCCGCCCGCCTCGCGCGCGTGACGGTGCAGGGCGCCGGCGAGTTGGCCCGCCAGTCGCCCGAGAGCCCGGCGCAGCTTCGCGTCAACGTCACCTCGCCCGGCGGCACCACCGCCGCGGCGCTCTCGGTGCTGATGGCCGAGGGCGAGGGTCTGACCGAGCTTGCAACCCGCGCCGTCGCCGCCGCCGCCGCCCGTTCGCGCGAGCTGGCCGGCTGAGACCTCGCGCCGGGGCGGTCCCGGGGACCAGACTCGGGGGCCGCTCGGGGGCCCGACTCGGGTGCCCCGCGACCGCCCCCGCCGCCCGCAGGCGCGCCGGACCTGCGACGCGGGCGCGCAGTCTGGCGGGGCTGCCGCTCGGCGTCCGCCCGGCGGGGGATCCGGCCCGGGCCCATGGGATCGCGACGTCATCCGCCGTCCTGCAACTCTCTGAATCTCAAGCCTTCGGCCGTCGTCGACCGCTGGCGGCGCGGCTGCGCGGCGGGGCCGGGGGCTCGACCGGGGGGGCTCCATGCTCCCTGCGGCTGGGCAATGGTGCAGTGCACAACAACCTTGACTTGTTTTGTGCGTTGCACCATATGGGGGTCATGCAAGGGGCGCGAGCACAGCGCCCAGACGCGCAGGAAACCGCGAAGGAGCGACCCCGATGTTTGACAAGTTCTATGGCTTCGATGCCGAGAAGATGTCCGAGATGTTCAAGAACCAGGACTTCACCAAGTTCTTCGAGACGGCGCGCATGCCGATGTTCGACATGCAGGCCCTGTCGGCCGTGCAGCAGAAGAACATGGAAGCGCTGGTCGAGGCCAACAAGGCCGCGGCCGCCGGCTACCAGGAGATCTTCAAGCGCCAGGTCTCGATGTTCGAAGAGACCATGAGCTCGCTGCAGATGCAGGCCTCCGAGATGAAGATGGACCAGCTGTCGACCGAAGGCGCCCAGCGCCAGGTCGAGCTGATGAAGGCCGGCTACGAGAAGGCGCTCGCCTCGCTCAACGAGCTGACGGACACCGCCCAGAAGGCCAACACCGAGGCTTTCGAGATCCTCCGCGCCCGGATCGAGGCGTCGATCGAGGAGCTGAAGGCGATGTCGGCCACCAAGGCCTGATCTCCCTCAAGGGATTTCCGGGCGGCGACCGTCCCTACTTGAGCCGCCGCCCGAAACCTGACCGCCCGCACCTCCCTGCGGGCGGTCTTTTCGTGCGGGGCGTTCGCGTCGCGCCGCTTGAGCCCTCCGCCCGCGCCTGCCAGAACGGCGGCTGCAACCCGGAGGACCGCATGCCGACCCAGCCCGATCCGCCCGCCGCCGAGCCGCTCTCCCCCGAGATCAGCTTCGACGATTTCATGAAGGTCGATATCCGCGCCGGCCGCATCGTGCGCGCGGAACCCTTCCCCGAGGCGCGCAAACCCGCAATCAAGCTGTGGGTCGATTTCGGCCCCGGGATCGGCGAGCGCAAGAGCTCGGCCCAGCTGACCGCGCACTACACGCCCGAAAGCCTGGTGGGGCGGATGGTGATGGGAGTGGTGAACTTCCCGCCGCGTCAGATCGGCCCGGTTCGCTCGGAAGCGCTGGTGCTGGGCGCCTATGACGACAGCGGCGTGGTCCTGATCGCCCCCGACAAGGAGGTTCCCCCCGGCGCCCGGATGTGCTGACCGCCCGGCTGTCGGCCTGAGGGGCGCGGGCGCCCCAGCGCGTCCGCTGCGCGGCCGCGGCTGGCCCGCCCTGCGCCCCCTCTCCGGCAGGGACCGCCTCGACGGGGACGGAGGGCGGGGCGGATGCGTCCGCGCAGCGGGCGCGACGGGCCGCCCCCGTCCCGGGCGGGCCGCCGATGCCGGGCGCAAACCGCATACAATTGCATACAGACGTTGCATTGCGGGGCGAATGCGCGTATGGATTCCGCCACCAAGCCGGATTGCCAGGCCCCGGCTGCGCGCGACCGAGTCCCCGACGGGCCAGCCGCCCGCCGGGGAAGACGTCTCCGCGCGCAGCCCGCGTCAAAGGAGACGAACGTGCCGATCATCGTCGGACAGGACACTGCAGGCGCCCGCCGCGAACTCGAGGTCGACGGCCAGAGCATCGCCTACTACTCCATCCCCGCCGCCACCGAAGCGGGCCTTGGCGACTTCTCGAAGCTGCCGGCCGCGCTGAAGGTGGTGCTCGAGAACATGCTGCGCTTCGAGGACGGCAAGACCGTCTCGGTCGACGACATCAAGGCCTTCGCCGAGTGGGCCTCGAACGGCGGCAAGAACCCGCGCGAGATCGCCTACCGTCCCGCCCGCGTGCTGATGCAGGACTTCACTGGCGTCCCCGCCGTGGTCGACCTCGCCGCGATGCGCGACGCCGTCGTGGCGCTCGGCGGCAAGGCCGAGGCGATCAACCCGCTCAACCCCGTCGACCTGGTCATCGACCACTCGGTGATGGTCGACGAGTTCGGCAACCCCCGCGCCTTCCAGCTCAACGTCGATCGCGAGTACGAGCGCAACGGCGAGCGCTATGAGTTCCTGAAATGGGGCCAGGGCGCGTTCGACAACTTCCGCGTGGTCCCGCCGGGGACCGGCATCTGCCACCAGGTGAACCTCGAGTATCTCTCCCAGACCGTCTGGACCGACAAGGACCAGGCCGGCAAGGAGGTCGCCTACCCCGACACGCTGGTGGGCACCGATTCCCACACCACCATGGTCAACGGCCTCGCCGTCCTGGGCTGGGGCGTGGGCGGCATCGAGGCCGAGGCCGCGATGCTGGGCCAGCCGATCTCGATGCTGATCCCCGAGGTCGTGGGCTTCAGGCTGACCGGCAAGCTCAAGGAAGGCGTCACCGCCACCGACCTGGTGCTGACCGTCACCCAGATGCTGCGCAAGCACGGCGTGGTGAGCAAGTTCGTCGAGTTCTACGGCGCGGGCCTCGCCGAGCTGCCGCTCGCCGACCGCGCCACCATCGCCAACATGGCGCCCGAATACGGCGCCACCTGCGGCTTCTTCCCGATCGACGAGGAGACGCTGCGCTACCTCCAGGTCTCCGGCCGCGACGAGACCCGCATCAAGCTGGTCGAGGCCTACGCCAAGGCCAACGGCTTCTGGCGCGACGAGAATTACGATCCGGTCTACACCTCGACACTGGAGCTGGACCTCTCGACGGTCGAGCCTTCGCTCGCCGGCCCCAAGCGTCCCCAGGACCGGGTGCCGCTGAGCCAGGCCGCGCCGGAGTTCGACAAGGTCTCCAAGGAGTACCGCAGCTCCAAGGCCCCCAAGGAGGAGACCGAGACCTGGGCGGCCGAGGGCGGCGCGCCCAAGCCCGATCACGTGCCCGGCCACCCCGGCGCGGACAACTGGGCCAAGGTCGAGGGTGAGGACTACAAGATCCACGACGGATCGGTGGTGATCGCCGCGATCACGTCGTGCACCAACACCTCGAACCCCTACGTGATGATCGGGGCGGGGCTGGTCGCCAAGAAGGCCAATGAGCTCGGCCTGACCCGCAAGCCCTGGGTGAAGACCTCGCTGGCCCCGGGCAGCCAGGTGGTGACCGAGTATCTCGACGCCGCCGGCCTGACGCCGCACCTCAACGCGGTCGGCTTCAACCTGGTCGGCTACGGCTGCACCACCTGCATCGGCAACTCGGGCCCGCTGCCCGAGCATATCTCGAAGACGGTGAACGAGGCCGACCTGGTGGTCGCCTCGGTGCTCTCGGGCAACCGCAACTTCGAGGGCCGGGTGAACCCCGACGTGCGGGCGAACTACCTCGCCTCGCCGCCGCTGGTGGTGGCCTATGCGCTCGCCGGCGACATGAACATCGACATCACCACCCAGCCGCTCGGCCAGACGCCGGACGGCAAGGACGTGTTCCTCAAGGACATCTGGCCGACCCAGAAGGAGATCGCGGACCTGGTCGAGCAGACCGTGACCCGCACCGCCTTCCAGTCGAAATACGCCGACGTCTTCAAGGGCGACGAGAAGTGGCAGGCGATCGAGACGACCGAGGGCGAGACCTACGCCTGGCCGCCGCAGTCGACCTACGTCCAGAACCCGCCCTACTTCCAGGGCATGGGCATGGAGCCGGGCAAGATCGAGGACATCGAGAACGCCCGCGTTCTGGCGGTGCTGGGCGACTCGGTGACCACCGACCACATCTCGCCGGCCGGCTCGTTCAAGTCGGACCACCCGGCGGGCAAGTACCTGCTGGACCATCAGGTTCCGGTGCGCGACTTCAACTCCTACGGCTCGCGCCGCGGGAACCATGAGGTCATGATGCGGGGCACCTTCGCCAACATCCGCATCCGCAACGAGATGGTTCCCGGCGTCGAGGGCGGCTACACCCAGGGCCCCGACGGCGAGACCACCTCGATCTACGACGCCGCCATGGCGTGGGAGGAGAAGGGCGTGCCGCTCGTGGTCTTCGCGGGCAAGGAATACGGCACCGGCTCGTCGCGCGACTGGGCGGCGAAGGGCACGGCCCTGCTGGGCGTGAAGGCGGTCGTGGCCGAGAGCTTCGAGCGCATCCACCGCTCGAACCTCGTCGGCATGGGCGTGATTCCCTTCGAGTTCACCAACGGCCAGAGCCGCGAGACCCTGGGCCTGACCGGCGAGGAGACCGTCTCGATCCCCGGCCTGACCGCGGTGAAGCCGCGCCAGATTGTGACCGCCAAGGTGACCCGGGGCGACGGCTCGACGGTGGATGTCGAGCTGCTGTGCCGGATCGATACCGAGGTCGAGATCGAATACGTCGAGAACGGCGGCGTGCTGCACTACGTGCTGCGCAACCTGGCCCGCGCGGCCTGAGCGGTGTTCGCCTGACGGCCTGAGAGGGGCCGCCTCCGCAAGGGGGCGGCCCTTTTCGCATGCCGGGCGCCTCGGACGCGGGCGCCCCGGCGCGTCCGCTGCGCGGCCGCGACCGCCCCGCCCTGCGT
>NZ_CAXBOD010000028.1:0-57238 GCF_963977235.1 uncultured Albimonas sp. | reverse complement strand
GCTGTCAACTCCGGCCCCCGCCCTGGGATCAGAACCCGCGCGAGCGCTTGGCCTCGGTGTAGAGGTCGTGCATCGCGTCGTAGTCGGGGTTGATGTCGAAATCGATGCAGCGGTCGACGAGCGTCTTCAGCTCGGCCCCGTCGGAGCCCCACATCACCGCGTCGAGCTCGTCCTGGGAGAACAGCCCCAGCACCGCCGGATCGCCCATCTGCACTACCGGGTTCAGCGTGCCCGGCGCCATGGCCGCGACCCGGTGGCAGGCCTCGGGCGTGTGGCAGTAGATCAGGAAGGCCTCGGCGAGCGGCGTCGGGTCGGGGTTGGCGACCTGGGAGGTGATCTCGATCCAGATGATGCCCGACTTGCCCATCGGCTCGGCGTCGGTCCTGGTCTCCTCGATGCCCTCCTTGGGGAGCACGCAGGTGATTTCGGACATGCCCTCCATGCGCGCGGCCGACACGGAATAGAGCGAGCCCGGGAAGCAGCCCACGATCTCGCCGGTGATCATGTCGCGCGCCAGCGTGGCGGCGTCGGCCGAGATCTTCTTGGCGTTCTTCATCACCTTGAAGATCATCTCCTCATAGGCCGCCATCTCCTCTTCCGTGTGCTTGCGGAAGGGCGAGAAGCCCGCGGCCATGCAGGCGTGCATGATCACCCAGTTCTCGTAGTCGAGGATGCCGTATTCGCCCGCGTGGCCGTCGATCAGGCCGGCATAGCCGCCGTCCTCGATCTCGCTCGCGTCGATCATCGAGGAGTTGATGGCCACCCCCGAGGGGCCGTAGCGCTGGATCATGCCCAGCAGCGCGCCGTCGTCGGCCATCGCCCATTTGTAGGGCCAGGCGAACTCGGGGACGTTCATTTCATACAGCGGCTCGAACTTGGCCTTGTCGAGCGGGGTGATCAGCTTGTTGGGATACAGGATTTTCCGCTGCCAGGCGTTGTTGAGGTTGATGATGTCCCAGGTCTTGGTCCCGCCCGAGCGCAGGTTGTTCACCGCCGAGGGATCCGAGATCAGCATCTGCGGGTTCACGTTCGCCCCGGTTTGGGTCGAGAACGGATCGAGCACTGGCTCCTCGGTGTAGCCTTCCCAGGAGTGGAGGTTGAGGTCCATGCGGAAGCCGCCGGACTTGAGCTCCTCGACGGTCTTCGCCCAGAGGTCGTCGGCGTAGGTCGCGCCCGGACCGGCCTTGACCCGGCCGCCGGCCATCGAGGCGGCGAAGCCGGCCCCCAGACCGGCGAGGACGGCGCGGCGCGAGGGACCCCGGTGGGGGGGCAGGAACTGGTTCTTGTTCATGCGGTGACTATTCCCTGTCTGGTCGATCTCCGGTCGGGGCTGCGTCCCCGATCCGCCGTTGGGCGCCCCGGCGACCGCCCCACGGCCGCCGACGCGCATCGCTGGTCAGGCCGCCGCCCATCGGGGGCGGCGAGGCAGATCTGCCGCCCGTGGGGGCGGCGGCGCAGATCTGCCGCCCACCGGGGGCGGCGGGGTCACTCGGCCGCGATGCCGCCGCAGCAGCCGGCGTCGGTGCTGGCCTCGTTGCGCTCGGGCGGCATGTTCAGCGCCGGGTTCATGTCGAAGAAGCCGTTGGGCATCAGCGTGAAGCCGGTCTTGACCACCGGCTGCACCGGGAAATCCTCGAGCCGGGGCATGTGGTGCAGGCCGAAGACGTGCCAGGCGACGATGTCGGCGCCCTCGACGGGACGCTGCTTGGCGATCCAGGCGGGAATGCCCTCGCTCCCGTCGGAGTGGTTCATGAACTCGCCGGCGGGGAAACGCTCCTCGGGGTCATAGGCGGTGACCCACAGGTCCTTGTAGATGAAGGGCATGCGCGAGCCCGACGGACCCTGCGGCTTGTTGAAGGCGGTGATCGAGCGGGTCGGCTCGAGCTTGAAGGCCGTGGGCCGGCCCATGCGGTTCTTCCCCTGGGCCGAGACGAACTTCCAATAGCGCTCCTTCTCCGGCGCCCGGGCGCGGCCGCCCTCCTGCGCGAGGGGCGTCTCCTGGATGTAGAAGGCGTTGCCGTAGGGGTTCTCGGGGCCCATCGGCGGGGCGATGGTGTCGCATTCCACGACCGTGCAGGCGTCGCCGTCGACCGCGAGGTCGATCCGCGCGCAGAACGTGTGCTGGTGGATCTGGCCGAGCACGCCCGGCGCGACCTCGGTGCCGTACTTGCCGGGGTTCCCCGGCTCGCAGCCGACGGTGTTGATGATGCCGGTGGCCTTCATCTCGAACTCGATGGTGCCGTCGAGCATGAAGTACCAGTAGGAGGCGTATTCGTAGTTTCCGACGGTGGAGATCGACGAGATCACCAGTTTCCGCGCCCGGCGCACTTCCGTGCGGTCGGTCCGGAAATCCCAGTGCTTCCAAAGGACGCCGTCGTCTTCTTCGTGGATGCAGATGGCGTTCCTGATCTTCTCGGGCGCGCCGTCGATGCCCGAGACATACCCGTCGAGATAGTGGATCGCGCCCAGGCAGTCGCAGCCCAGCTCCAGCGAGTTCGCGAGCTTGCCGAGGCCATATTCGCCGATGTCGAAGACGTTCTTGCGCGCGTGCTGCTTGGCCGGAGAGCCGTAGGGGACCACCATCTCGGCGATCGAGAGGCGGTAGAACACCGGCCGGCCGTCGAGCTTCACGTCATGGAGCGTCAGCCCCTCGCGGCCGTTGAAGCCGATCACCAGGTCCCAGTCGGCCCAGGTGATGCGCCGGCCATCCATGTCGAAGCTCACGCCCTCGGGCTGGACCACGTCGATGGGCTTGAGGTCCTTGCGGAAGCCGTCCTGGAACTGGGCTTCGTAGTTGACGTCCTCCTTGGGGACCTCGCGCACGCCGTAGTCGTCGATGCGGATCACTTCCATCTTCTTGACGTCGACGACCGGGTTCAGCCCCTCGATCGGGTGGGCGTAGAGGTTGTCGTAGGGCCCGGACTTGACCCAGCAGAAGGTGTGGGCGACGTGCTTGCCCTCCTCGCCCTCGACGCCGAAGTTGCCCGCCGACCAGGGGTCGACGCACACGAGGCTCACGTCCTCGATCCCGCGTTTGGCGCAGGCGGCCTGGAACTCGGGGTTCTCCTTCACGGTGGCTTCGATCTGGAGGAACTCCTCGGCCATGATCATCGGCCGGGCGCCTTCCACAAAGGTCTCGGACAGGATCCTGCCGGCCGAGAGCGAGACCACGTATTTCCACACGCCGATGCGGCCCATCTCGAAGACGTTGACGCGCGCCTCGCGGGGGAAGTCGTCGCCGGGCTCGAAGGCGCGGACCTTCTTCTTCGAGGGCTCCTTGAGCTCGATCATCTCGAAGCGCAGGGCCTCGGTCGCGCGGGCGGCGCGGACAAGGGCTGCGGCGGCGGCGATCTCGGACTCGGTCAGCGGCTCCAGAGGATGGGTGGGCGCGTGATCGGCTGCGATGGGGGTCTCGGGCTTGTTCATGTCCATCCTCGACTTCGGCGCCGTCGCTCGCGGCGCGAGGGTCTCCGTTCGGCTGCGCCGGAGGGCCGGCGTGCTGGGCAGGGGAAGGCTGCGCCTCGGATCGTCTTGCTGTCGACAAAAAATAGGCACGAGGTTTGTGTCTGGTCGAAAACTGCGCAGTATTGTCCGGACATGCCTGCAATAGAGGCGCCCGCTCTCGCATCGCGCGAGCGGGCGCGGCCAGGCTCCGCCGTGAGGCTGGCGGGCCCGGGGCCGAAGCCCTAGTCCAGCGCCTCAAGCGATTCGGGCAGGATCTGGCCGCCGTCGACCACCAGCGTCTGGCCGGTGACGTAGCCGGCCTCGTCGGACGCGAAGAACAGGGCCGCGTGGCCGATGTCGGCGACCGAGCCGATCTTCTTGAGCGGGATCGAGGCGGCCATGGTGGCGAGGTAATCCTCGCCCAGCCCGTCCAACCCCTCGGTCATCACATTGCCCGGCAGCACCGCGTTGATCGTGGCCCCGACCTTGGCGAGCTCGATCGCCGCGGTCTTCAGGAAGCCGAGCTGCCCGGCCTTCGAGGCGCCGTAGTGCGCCCACCCCGGGAACCCCGTCACCGGCCCGGTGATCGAGGAGGTCAGCACCACGCGGCCGCCGGGCTTGCCCGCGAACACCGGCAGCACGGCCTTGGTGCACAGGAAGGCGCTGCGCAGGTTGGCGGCCATCACCGCGTCCCAGTCCTCGGGGGTCATCTCGGCGATGCTCACCTGCGGGAACACGCCGGCGTTGGCGCACATCACGTCGAGGCCCCCGAAGGTCTCGAGCGTCGCCGCCGCCAGGCCCTGCACCGAGGCCCAGTCGGAGACGTCGCAGGCGTGGGTCGCCACGGTGGCTCCGCCCGCGGTCAGTTCGGCCGCCGTCGCCTCCAGCGCCTCCGTCCCGCGGGCGGCGAGCATCACCTTCGCGCCGCGGTCGGCGAAGACCTTCGCGATGCCCTTGCCGATGCCCTTCGACGCCCCGGTCACCACCACCACGCGTCCCTCGATCGATGTCAGCACGATCCCGTCTCCTTCGCTGCATTGCCGAGCGGGACGCCGCAATTCTTGTGCCATGCAGCATGGCTCGCTAGCGTCCGGGCGTCTGGCGCCGCGCTTGCACGTCCTGACAAGCAGCGGGCAAGCGACGGGCAAGCGGCGGACAGGCGGCGCAGCGGAAGAGGGGACGACGGCGGATGACGGGGCTCTACACGGACGCGTTCCTCGAGGATCTGCGCGCGCATGCCGGCGCGCTGGCCCCGCAGTGGGGGCTCTCGCCCGCCACGCAGGCGCGCCTGCTCAACATCTCCGAGAACGCCACCTTCCGCCTCGACGACCCCGCGGCGGCCGCCCCCGTGGTGGTTCGCGTCCATCGGCCGGCCTATCACTCGCCTGCGGAGATCGCCTCCGAGATCGCCTGGCTCGAGGCGCTGCGGGCCGAGGACGTGGTCGCGACCCCCGCCATCCTGCCCCTCGCCGCGGGCGGCAAGGTCGCCACGTTCGCGCATGACGGCGAGACCCGCCACGCGGTGGCCTTCGAATGGATGGAGGGGGCCGAGCCCGAGGCCGGCGCGGGCCTTGTCCCCGGTTTCCGCGACCTCGGCGCGATCTCGGCCCGCCTGCACGGCCATGTGCGGCGCTGGGCGAAGCCCGCGGGGTTCGTCCGCAAGACCTGGACCTGGGAGACGACCGTCGGCCCCGTCATGCACTGGGGCGACTGGCGCGCCGCCGAAGGGCTGGACGCCGAGGGCCGCGCGATCCTGGAGCGGACCTCGGAAGCCCTGCGCGCGCGGCTGGCGGCCTATGGCGAGGGGGCGGATCGGTTTGGCCTGATCCACGCCGACCTGCGCCTGGCGAACCTGCTGGAGAAGGACGGACGCCTGGGCGTGATCGACTTCGACGATTGCGGCTTCGGCTGGTTCGCCTACGACTTCGCCGCCGCGATCTCGTTCCTCGAGACCGAGCCCTACATCCCCGACCTCGCCGCCGCCTGGCTGGAGGGCTACGCGAGCGTCGCCCCCCTGCCGCCGGAGGCCGAGGCGATCCTGCCCCACATGGTCATGCTGCGCCGGATGCTGCTGACCGCCTGGATCGCCTCCCACGCCGAGACGCCGACCGCGCGGGAGCTGATGGCGGGGGGCTACGCCTCCGGCACGGTCGCGCTCGCCGAACGCCACCTCGCGACCGTCTGAGGAAGCCGCCCATGACCGCCGAACCCCGCGCGATCCTGTCGATGAACGCCTTCTCGGGCGAGGCGGGGGACGATCCGCTGCTGGCCCGGCGACTGGCGAACATGGGGGCGGCGGCGGTGCTGTTCTACGACCGGCCGGTGGAGATGGTCTCGGGGCAGGGCGCCTGGATGACCGACCGGGCGGGGGCGCGATATCTCGACTTCTACAACAACGTCCCTTCGCTGGGGCATTGCCACCCCGCCGTCGTCGAGGCGGTGCGCGAGCAGATCGGCCGGCTGAACATCAACAGCCGCTATCTGGTCGAGGTCGTGGACCGCTACATCGAGGCGCTGAAGGCGACCCTGCCGCCGGAACTGTCGAACGTGGTGCTGAGCTGCACCGGGTCGGAGGCCAACGACCTCGCCCTGCGGCTCGCCGAATGCTGGACGGGCAAGCGCGGCTTCGTGGTCACGCAGGCCGCCTACCACGGCAACACCGCCGCCACGACCGAAATCTCTCCCAGCGCCTGGAAGAAGGGCGGCGGGTCTGCGCGCATCCGCACGGTGCCGGCGCCCGACCCCGCCGTCTATGGCGAGGATCTGGCGGGGGGCTTCGCGAAAGCGGTCGCCGAGGCGGCGGCGGAGCTGGAGGCGTCGGGCCACGGCTTTGCGGGGATGATCTGGGACTCGATCTTCTCGTCCGACGGCGTGCATGCCGACCCCGAGGGGGTCCTGAAGGCGGCCGAGACCGCGATCCGCGACGCCGGCGGTCTGCTGATCGCCGACGAGGTGCAGCCGGGCTTTGCGCGCACCGGCGTGATGTGGGGGTTCGAGCGTCACGGGCTTGCGCCGGACATCGTCACCACCGGCAAGCCGATGGGCAACGGGTTTCCCATGGCCGGAACCATGACGCGGCCCGAGATCCTGTCGCGCTTTGTCGAGGACTTCGGCTATTTCAACACCTTCGGCGCCAACCCCGTGGCCGCCGCGGCGGGGCTTGCGGTGGTCGAGACGATCAAGGCCGAGGGCCTGGTCGCCCGCAGCGCCGCCGCCGGCGCCCGCCTGAAGGGCGAGCTTCAGGCCCTTGCCGCCGATGACCCCCGCATCGCCGGGGTGCGCGGCGCGGGGCTGTTCCTGGGGGTGGAGCTGGGCCGCGACGGCGCCCCGGACGGGGCGCTGGTTCGCGACGTGCTGGCCGGGCTCGGCCGTCGCCGGGTCCTGATCGGCGCAGCCGGCCGCTTCGGCGAGACGCTGAAGCTGCGCCCGCCCCTGATCCTGAGCGACGCCGAGGCGAGCCTGTTCGTCGAGGCGCTGGCCGACACGCTGGCCGAGACGCCCTGACCCCGGAAGGACCCCCGATGCCCGACTTCGCCGCGCCCGACGAGACCACCCGCATCAAGCTCGACACCGGGCACGAGGTGGTCGCCTACGCCTGGGGGGAGGGGGAGCCGGTGGTCCTGCTCTCGGGCGGGCCGGGCCTGCCCTGCCGCTATCTGGCCGAGCCGCATCTGCGGCTGGTCGAGCAGGGGTTCCGGGTGATCAGCTACGACCAGCTCGGCACCGGCGCCTCGCACCGGCCGGAGGATCCGAAGCTGTGGCATGTGGCGCGGTTCGCGACCGAGGTGGACCAGGTGCTCAAGGCGCTGGGCCTCGAGAAACCGCACCTGCTGGGCCACTCCTGGGGCGGCTGGCTGGGGATGGAGTTCGCCGTGACCTGTCCGGGCCGGCTGAAGAGCCTGACCCTCGCCGACACCGCCGGCGACATCCCGCATCTGGTCAGCGAGCTCAACCGCCTGCGCGGCGGTCTGGGGATCGAGACGGTGCGCATGATGCAGCGGCGCGAGGCGCTGGGCCAGTACGAGCACCCCGAGTATCTGGCCGCGATCACCCTGCTGAACTACCGCCACATGTGCCGGCTGGACGCGTGGCCCGAGCCGATGACCGCCTCGGTCGAGGACTGGAACATGGCCCCCTACTTCGAGGTGCAGGGCCCCAACGAGTTCCACTACATCGGCAATCTCAGCCACTGGAACCGGCTGGAGGCGCTGGGGGGCTTCGACGCCCCGGCGCTGGTCCTCTGCGGCGCCCACGACGAGATGACCCCGGCCTGCGCCCTGCGCCTCGCCTCGGCGATCCCGGGCGCGGAGATCGAGGTCTTTCCAAACAGCGCCCACTGCCCGTTCTACGAGGAGCCCGAGGCCTATTTCGCCCGCGTCGGGGGCTTCCTGAAAGCCGCCGCGGGCTGAGGGCGCAGCGCCGCAACGCGACGCCTCGTCCGCTCGTCGCCGCGGTTCCGGGCGGCCCGTTGCGGGGTCGCGCCGGGGCGCGGCGCGCCCGGCGTCAGCCGATCCGCACGCGGCCAGGGCAGCGCGGGGGAGGCGGGCCGGCCGCCTCAGACCTCGTCGAGACCGGGGATGACCAGCGGGGGCAGGGGGGGCGCGTCGTCCCCGTCGCCCTCCTCCGGCTCGGGCTCGGCATAGGCGTCGAGGTCGAGGCTCGGCGCGTTCAGCGGGCGGATCGCGTCGGGGGCGGGCGTGTCGTCGGAGCCCAGCGGCAGGGGGGCGGGCAGGGGCGAGGCGAAGGCGGTCTCGTCGAAATCCAGCTCCAGCGACAGGGCGCGCAGGGCGTAGGCCTTCAGCTCGACAAGGAACTCCGGCGCGTTTCGGGGCACGCGGCGGTGGGAGATTGCGCCGGGCTCGCCGGGCCAGGGCTCCTTGACCGCCACCTCGTCGCGGGCGTTGAGCGGGTCGATCAGACCGGCGAGATAGTCGGCCATCCCCGGCCGGGAGGTCGCGACCGCGATCGCGCCGCGGGCGTCGATGCGCCCCTCGCCCAGCCGCGTGCGGCGGCCTTCGGGGTCAAGCCAGGCGATCGCGATCGGGGTGGCGGCGGCGTCGTGCATGCGCTCGGGATCCATCGTCTGGTGCTCCTCAGATCTGGGCGGGGGCTTCGGCCCGGTTGCCTGCGAGGGCCACGTCGGCCTGCGCCGCGTCTGCGCCGGCCTCGCCCTGGGCAGGCGGCGGGGGGCCCTGGACCAGCGCGCGGACGCCCTTGCCCGCGGCCCAGGCCTCCCACTCCAGCGGCTGGGTCTTGTAGGCGTGGTGACCGCCGGTCTCGGCCTTGATGTATCCGCCCGAGGCAGAGTTGGCCTGGAAGATCCGGGCCTGATCGTATTCGGGGTCGTCGGGGTCGATCAGCCCTTCCTCCAGCCGGCGCACCAGCTCGGCCTGGTAGTTGTGCACGTTCTCGTGGACCACGGTGTCCAGCATCTCGAGGAAATCGTCCATCATGGCGCTCGGGTGCCCGTTGATCCGCACCGTCTGCATCGCCGCGTTGAAATAGCCCGAGGGCGCGGGCATCGCCGCCTCGAAGATCTCGACCGTGGCGGGGGCCATGCCGTAGATCTCGCACTCCACCGCCACGGTGCGCTGCAGAGCCTCGACCCGCGCCTCGAGGGGCAGGTCCTTCCAGTTGGCGCGCGCGGCCTGCAGGTCCTCGTCCTCGGCGATGCGGCGCGCCAGCTCCTGCTGGCGGCCGGTCTCGAGGGCCAGGAACTCCGGGCTCGGCGTCATCGCCTCGTAGAGCCTGGCCTGCAGCGGGGCCTCGTCGGGGTCGAGCCTGCCGCGTCCGGCGCGCAGGTCGGCGAGAAGTTGCAGCTTGGCGTCGGTCGAGAGGGCGCGCAGCTCGTCCATCGGGCGGGCCGCAAGCTCGGCCTTCGCCTGCGCGCGGGCGGCCTGCGCCTTCGCGGCCTCGACCTCGTAGAGTTCGGCTTCGAGGTCCGCGGCCAGGGTCGCGCCGTCGCGGGGATCGACCGAGCCTGCGGGCAGGGTCACGGTCGCGCGCGCGGCGTCGAGCTGGGCCTTCGCCGCGGCGTCGAGCGCCGGCACGGCGGCCAGCGCGCCGGCGAAGTCCTGCAGGCGCATCTTCTCGTCGACGACGACGCGGGCCTCCTCGCGCGCCCTGGCCAGGCGCTTGAGTTCGGGCGTCAGCGGGGCCAGCGCCTCGGCCTGCCGGCGGGCGGGCCGGCCGGCGGCCAGGGCGGCGTCGACGGCGTCGAGGGCGGGGCGGGCCGCGTCATGCTCGGACTTGAGCGCGAGAACCTTGTCGACGGCGTCCAGCAGCGCGGGCCAGGCCGCGTTCGCCTCGGCGTAGCGATGGCCCTTGTAGGCGGCTTTCCAGGCCAGGTAGCGCGGGCCCAGGACATGGATCGCCTGGGCCACGGCCTCGGTGCTCGGGACCATGGCGCAGGCCGTCGTGACGTCGCCGCCGCGGGCCTTCCAGCCGGCTTTCAGCGTCGCGAGCTCGGTGTTCAGCGCGTCATGGGTGGGCCTGTAGGCGTCGAAGGCCCGCAGCGTCGCCTCGATCGCGTCGAGCTTCTGGCCGGCCTCGTGCCAGCGCTCGGCGGTCTTGAGGACGGTGAACTCGGCGGTCTGGGCGTCGAGCTCGGCGCGAAGGCGGGCGCCCTCGGGGTGCACGTCGGTCGAGAGGGCGCGGGCCTCGCGGAGCCGGTCGGCGAGCGCAGGGTTGACGCGCGCCTTCACCCGCTCGCCCAGCGCCCGGGTCGTCTTTGCGGTCTTCTTGCGCACGGACTTGATCCAGAGGGCGATCTTGCGGGCCGCCTGCCACCACGAGATCGCCTGCATCCAGCGCCGGTCCGCGGCGCTGTCGCGCGCGAGGGCCAGCGTCTCGTCCATCCGCGCGAGGTCGGCGTCGAGCGTGGGGCGGTTGGCCTCGGCGATGGTGCGGGCGGTCTGGCAGATCGGGTCGGTCCTGGCGATCACCGTCTGCAGGGCCTCGAAGGTCTTGCGCGCGGCGTTCCGCTCGTCCGGCTCGCGGGCCAGCATCGCCCGCGCCGCCGCCTCGAGCGCGTCGAGGCGCGCCTGCCAGTCGGGATCGCCCTTTGCGTTGGCGTCCGCGAAATCCTCGTGGGCCGCGACCAGCGCGTCGCGCGCCTTCAGGCCCCTGGGCGTCGAGGCGCGCACCTCCAGCGCCTGGTCCAGCAGCGGCTGCGCCGCGCCATAGGCCGCGGCCGAGGCGGCCTGGTTGGCGCGCGCCGTCGTCTCGAGCGCGAGAAGCGCGGGGATCTGGTCGACCACGTCCTCGGCGGCGCGCAGCGCGGTCTCGGCGGTGTCGAGGTCCGCGGCTCTGGCGGCGGCCTGGTAGGTCCGGTCGATGGCGCGCACCGCCTCCTTCCAGTCGGCGAGCCTGGGGCTCGCCGCGGCCTGGCCGGGAATGGGCGCCATCGCCGCCGCCACAGCGTTCCAGCGGGCGTAGATGTCGTCCTGGCGCGTCTGCGCCGCGTCCGCCCGGGGCTTGAGCGCGTCCAGCGCGTCCATCGTGGCGTCCAGCTCGTCGGCGAGCGTCAGGCAGGCGGCCCAGTCATGGGCGTCGCGCGCTGCGATCATCTTCCCGTCGAGTTCCCGCCATCGCCGGTGCAGGGCCAGCGTCTCGGGCAGGGCGTCCGGGACAGGGGCCATGGCCGCGCTGCGGGCCTGCAGCGCGCCGAGCCGTTGCAGGGCCTGCGCCTCGTTGGCCTTGAGCGCGTCGAACTCCGGCTGGCGGGCGACCAGGACCCGGGCGTCGATCACCGCCAGGCGCAGCGTGGAGAGCGCGCTGTCGTAGGCGTGGCGGGCCATCTCCTCGTGGTGCCATCTGTCGGTCGACGCGAAGGCGGCGATGTCCTCGGCGAACGCGCCGCCGATGTCGTAGATCCTGCGCGCGGCCGAGAGCAGGTCGGCGTGTCTGGCGGCCTCGGCCAGCACGCGCGCGCGCAGGGTCTCGGCGGCCTCGACGGCCGGAGCCTCGGCGCGGAGGTCGCCGGCGACGGCGGCGATGCGGGCGACCACGTCGGCGGGCGCGGCGGCGAGGTCGCGGGTGGCGATCATCTTGTCGAGCTGCGCCTTGAGCCGGTCGAGCTGGCGGTGCAGCGCCTCGGCGCGGCGGGTCCCGCGGGGCACGGCGTCGGCCGCCTCGACCTCGGCGCGGATCGCCTCGAAGTCGACGCGGGCGGCCGCGATCCGGGCCTCGGCCGCCTCGGCGTCGCGCAGGGGGTCGGGTTCGGCGGCGACGGGGTCGTCCCTGAGCAGGTCGGCGAGCCGGACCAGCGTCTTGATCGCCGAGGGAAGCTCGCCCGCGGCCGCCTTGAACTCGGCGAACTCGAGGGTCGTGCGGATCATTGCGGCGGTGGGGACGCCGGCCTGGATCGCGGCCGCCGCCTTGGGGGCGATCTCGTCATGGGCGGCGGCGTAGCGGGCGCCGAGCTCGTCGGCGCGGCGGCGCTGGGCGAGGTCCTTCAGGCGGCTCTCGACCCGCTCGGCGATGCGCACGGCCCTGGCGAAGTCGCCGCGCCCGGCCGCCTCCTGCGCCAGGCCCAGCGTGTCGCGCACGGTCGCGGGATTGCCGGCCCGCCCGGCGAAGACGTCTTCGAGCAGTTGCTCGAGCCGCGCCGCGGCGCCGGTCCATTCGGCGCGGGCGGTCGCCTGGGCCTCGTCCTCGTCCTCCGACACGACGGGGTCGGTCCGGGGGGGCGCCGTCCGGGTCCGGGCGTCCCGCGCGCCCGCGTCGGGGGCCTCGCCCTCGAGCATCGCGCCGGCCGCGTCGCAGATCGCGACCTTGCGGCTGGCGCCCACCACCGTCCTGAAGAATTCGCGCAGCTTCTCGGCGAGGCCGGCGGCGGGCGTCTCTTCGCAGCAGAGGCGCAGGACGCCGCCCTCGAGCCGCATCTCCCCGCGCGCGGTCCGGCTCTTGCCCACGCGCTGCTTGGCGAGACGCTCCTGCTCGGCCGGGCTCTTGCTTTTCAGGGCGAGGAACACCGTGTCTGCGGGCTTGGCGGCGATGCACAGGCCGAAGGGGCGGGCGGTTCCGGCCGCGGCGGAGATCGCGGTCTTGAGGTCCCTGACCTCCTGCTCCGTCATCGGCTGGCCCATCGCGCGCGCTCCTCCTGCTGCGGGGTGTGCTCATGGGTGACCGCGCGCGCGAAGAAGGTTCATGCGGACGACGAGGCGCCGCCGCGAAGGTGGGGGAGGGCGCCGCGCCCCGGGGGTCCGGGGCGCGGCAGGGTCGGCGGGCGGGGGGCGGCCGCCTCACTCCCTGGGGTGGGTGATGTCGACCACGCCCTGGATGAAGGCGGCGATCTTGGAGATCTGCGCCTCGCTCAGCTTGCCCTCGAAGCTGGGCATGCCGCCGTCGGTCAGCGCGCCGCTGAGCACGACATGGGGCAGGTCCGAGATCATCGCGGGGTCCGAGTAGCCGAGGTTGGGGACGTTGCCGCTCTTGCCCAGCGCCGGCGTGCCGTGACAGGTGGCGCAGTTGGCGACGTAGAGGCCCTGGCCCTCGGGGATGTCGGCGGGGTCGTACTCGACCCCGCGCAGCAGGGTCAGCTCCCGCTCGGGGACCGCGAACTCGGGCATCTGCGCGTCGCCGCCCAGCTTGAAGGTGAACACGGTGCCCGGGCCGACGGTCTCGGTGTGGCGGCCCTGCACGCCGTAGGCGCCGCCCCATCCCGCGGCGATGGTCACGTACTGCTCGCCGTCCTTCGACCAGGTCATCGGGGCGGCGATCACGCCCACGCCCAGCGTGGTCGACCACAGTTCCTCGCCCGTCTGCGCATCATAGGCCAGGAAGCGGCCGTCCGACGCGCCCTGGAACACCAGCCCCCCCGCGGTGACCAGCGTGCCGCCGTTCCACGGATAGAGGTATTCGCGCCGCCAGGCCTCGGACTGGGTCTCTGGGTCCCAGGCGATCAGCATGCCGCGCGCCTGGCCGGTGGGGGCCACCGCGTTGAGGTAGAAGCCCAGGTTCCAGCCGTTGCCCGAGCCGTAGGAGTTGGCCGAGGCCTCGTTGAAGGTGCGCTCCATGTCCGGCATCAGCGTCAGGGGCACGCCCTGGGCGGGGATGTAGACCAGGCCAGTCTCGGGGCTGTAGCTCATCGGGTGCCAGTTGTGGGCGCCGTAGGCCGAGGGGGTGACCTCCACCGCCTGGCCGGGCCTGGGACGCGCGCCGACCAGCTCCACCGGCCGGCCCTCGTCGTCGTAGTGCGAGGCCCAGGTGGCGTGGGCGAAGGGCTCGGCCGAGAGATACTCGCCCGTCTCCCGGTCGAGGATGAAGAAGAAGCCGTTCTTGGGCGCCTGCATCAGCACCTTGCGGGCCTCGCCCTGCCAGTCGATGTCGGCCAGGATGATGGTCTGGGTCGAGGTGAAGTCCCAGGTGTCGCCGGGGGTGTTCTGGTAGTGCCAGCGATACTCGCCGGTGGCCGCGTCCAGCGCCACGATCGAGGCGAGGAACAGGTTGTCCCCGCCCTCGGGCGAGCGGACGTCGCGGTTCCACGGTGCGCCGTTGCCCACGCCGATATACAGCAGCCCGAGGTCGGGGTCGTAGGCCATCGCGTCCCAGACGGTGCCCCCGCCCCCCATCTCCCAGTATTTGGCGGAGGGATCCCAGGTCTCGGCCGCCATCTTCATGGCGTCGTTCTCGAAGGGTTTTCCGGGGTCGCCGGGGACGGTGAACCAGCGCCAGGCCTGCTCGCCGGTCTCAACGTCATAGGCGGTGACGTAGCCGCGCGCGCCGTATTCGGCGCCGCCGTTGCCGATGATGACCTTGCCGTCGATCACCCGGGGCGCGCCGGTGATGGTGTAGGACCAGTCGTGGTTCCAGACCGTGTCGACCTTCCACAGCCCCTCGCCGGTGGCCGCGTCGATGGCGTGCAGCACGCCGTCGTAGGCGCCCACGAAGACCTTGCCGTCCCAGATCGCCACGCCGCGGTTGACCACGTCGCAGCAGCCCTTGTAGCCGGTCTCGGGGTCGACCTCGGGGTCATAGACCCACAACTCCTCGCCCGTCACGGCGTCGAGCGCATGGACCACCGACCACGAGGCGGTCACGTACATGATGCCGTCGACCACGATCGGGGTCGCCTCGACGCCGCGGCGGGATTCCATGTCGTGCGACCAGGCGAGGCCCAGCTCGCCCACCGTCTCGCGGTCGACCGACGTCAGCTTCGAGAAGCGCTGTTCGTCGTAGCCGAGACCATAGCTGAGCCAGTTCTCGGTTCCGCCCTGGGCGTTGGCGGCGATGGCCGCGCCGTCGATGCCGGCCGTGGCGGCGCGGATCTGCTCGGGGCTCGGGGCCTGGGCCTGCGCGGGGGACGCGCCGGCCAGAACGAGCGCGGCCAGCGCGCCCGGTATCGCAAGGGATCTCATCTGTTTCCTCCCAATCGGTTGTCCGATTTTCTTGTCCCGCGGGGCCGCCGGCGGAGGCCGCCCCGCGGTCTGCTCAGGCCTTCATTGCGGCCTTCACCTTGTCGGCGGTAATCGGCAGGGAGCGCACGCGCGCCCCCACCGCCCTGGCCACCGCGTTGCCGATCGCGGGCGCCACCACGGTGACGCCCGGCTCTCCCGCGCCGGTGGGGTAGGCGCCCGAGTCGAGCACCGCCACGTCGACCTGGGGCATGTCCCACATCCTCAGCGGGGTCAGCCGGTCGAAGTTGTCGGCCTGGATGGCGCCGTTCTCGAAGCCCACGTCCTCGAACAGCGCCATCGACAGCCCCCACAGCGCCGCGCCCGAAAGCTGGGCGCGCACCCCGTCGGGGTTCACCGCCGTGCCCACGTCGGTGGCGAGCGTAAGCCGGCGCACGGTGACGAAGCCGTCCGAGGGATCGACCTCGACCTCCGCCGCGCAGGCGGTCCAGGAGGCCGCGCTCCGCTCCTGCGCCGCGGAACAGGCGAGGCCGACGGCCACGTTCGCCTCGCGCGGCTGGGCATAGCCGCCCCGGTCCGCCACGTCCTGCAGCACCCGCGCGAGGCGCCTGGCGCCGCCGGTCATCGCCCCTTCGCCCGCGTTCTTGCCCGCGCCGTCGAGCAGGCGCAGGCGCAGGGCCAGCGGATCCTCGCCGAGCTCCGCCGCGACCTCGTCGAGGAAGCTCTCGACCGCCCACATCTGCCAGCCCGGCCCGACCGAGCGCAGGTGGCCCGGCGGCATCGCCGACTGGGCGAGCTGGTTCAGCGACAACAGCGCCCGCTGGTCGGGGATCGTGTACCAGTGGTCGGCCCCGTTGATCGCGAACCCGTCGAGCTTCTTCTCCGGGTCGCCCGAGAGGTCCGGCGTCAGGAACGCCGGCGCCTGCCGGGCCGAAGCCCAGGCCGAGGCCGAGTGGCTCTTCCAGGCCGTGACGGCGCCGTCCTTGAGCCCCGCGGTCAGCCGCACCGTGGCCGCCGGCCGGGTGAAGTCGCACAGCGTGTCGACCTCGCGCGAGTAGACCAGCTTCACCGGCGCCTCGACCGCGCGGGCCACGTGGCAGGCCATCACCACGTAATCCGCGTCGAGCCGCCGCCCGAAGCCGCCGCCCAGCAGGCACTGGCGGAAGACGATCTTCTCGGGCGCCACGCCCAGCGCCTGCACCAGCCCGGTCATCAGGGTCTGGAACTGGTTGCCGGCGTGGATGTGGTAGGTCCCGTCGCGGATCTCGACGGTGGCGTTCATCGGCTCCATCGGGGCGTGGACGTTGACGCCGGTGGTGTAGTCGGCGGTCAGGGTCGAGGCGGCGCCGGCCAGCGCCGCGTCCACGTCGCCGTCGTCGACGAACAGGCGCGTGTCCTCCTCGGTCTCGATCAGGCGGCGGGATTCGGCATGGATGTCGGCGAGCGAGACGTTGGCGTTGGGGCCCGGGTCATAGTCGACCTTCAGCGCCCTGGCGGCCTGGCTCGCGGCCCAGTAGCCGCTGGCCACCGCCGCGACCCAGCCGGTCTGCACGCCCAGCGGATCCTCGATCACCACGTGGCGGACATAGCCGGGGACCTTCGCGGCCTCGGTCTCGTCCACCGACAGGACCTTCGCGCCGTAGCGCACGGGCGGGGGCGCGGGCACGGCGACGAGCATCCCGGGCAGGGTCACGTCGATGCCGTAGACGCCGCTGCCGTCGACCTTGGCGGGGATGTCGAGCTGGGCCACCTGCTGGCCAACCACCCGACGCTCGGCGGCGGGCTTGAGGACGAGGGCGGCCATCTCCTCTTCGGAGAACGTCCGCGGGCTGAGGCCGGAGGCCGCCAGCTCGCCATAGGTGATCTGCTGGCCGTTGCCCGAGATCACGCCGTCTTTCGCCGAATAGTCCTCCGGCGCGCCGCCCAGCTTCGCGGCGGCCATCTCGATCAGCGCCATGCGCCCCGCGGCGCCGGCGCGGCTGAGCGCGTCGAAGGTCCAGTTCACCGACCACGAGCCGCCGGTCAGCATCAGCCCGTGGCGCGGATCGAAGCCGACGTAGGCGAGGTCGACGTTCTCCCAGCCGCACTCCAGCTCCTCGGCGACCGTCTGGGCGAGGGCGCCGCCGACGTGCTGGCCCATCTCGGCCTTGGTCACGTGGATCACCACGCGGCCGTCGGCGTGGATGTCGAAGAACAGGCTGGGCGAGATCATCTCGGCGGAGGTCGAGGCCGTGGCCGCTCCGGTCGTGGCGGCGTAGCCCATGGTCAGCGTGGCGCCCGCGGCGCCTGCGCAGACCAGGAAGCCCCTGCGCGTGAGGGGCATGCGATGGTGGGTCATGTCCGGCGTCTCCCTCAGCCCGCGGCGGTTTCGATGGCCGCAAGGATGCGGTCGTAGGTCATGCAGCGGCAGATGTTGCCGCCCATGTGGGAGACGATGTCCTCGCGGGTGGGGGCGGGGTTGCTCGCCAGCAGGGCGGCGGCCTGCATGATCTGGCCCGACTGGCAGTAGCCGCACTGGGGAACCTGGGCCGAGATCCAGGCGAGCTGCAGGGGGTGGCGGCCCTCGGGGTGGAGGCCCTCGATCGTGGTCACCTCGGCGCCCTCTGCGGCCGAGACCGGGGTCTGGCAGGATCGCACCGCGACTCCGTCGAGATGCACGGTGCAGGCGCCGCAGAGCCCCGCGCCGCAGCCGAACTTGGTGCCGGTCAGGCCCGCGGCCTCCCGGATCGCCCACAGCAGGGGCATGTCGTCGGGCACGTCGAATTCGCGCGCCTCGCCGTTGAGGGTCAGTTTCATGGCTTCCTCCCGTCACCGCGGACTCTTTTCGCGCCGCGCCGGGAAGGGGGCCCCCGCCGGACCGGTTCCGGCGAACGGGGGCGAGCGTGAGGAGGGCGGACCGCGCCCCGGAGGGGGCGGGTCCGCCGGCCTGGCGATCCGGCTGGGCGCAGGGTTCCTGCGCGAAAACGTTGCGCCCCGCGGGCCGGGGCGTCTTGGCCTATCGCGCCACGCGGATGGGATTCGGACGACATGGTCCCGCCCGGGGGCGGTCGCCCGGACCGCGTGCGGCGCCGCCCGGAGGGGCTGCGCGGAGGGACTGCATCCTGGGCCTGGGCCTGGGCCTGGGCCGGGGCCGGCGGGCCGGCGCGCGTCCCGCGCCGGGCCGGGTCAGGCGGGGGCGGGTTGGGCGCCTTCGCCACGGGCGTAGGCCAGGGGGGTGCAGCCGTGCAGGCGGCGGAAGGCGCGGTTGAAGTGGCTCAGGTCGTTGAAGCCGGCGGCGTAGGCGATTTCGGCCACCCGCGGGCGGGGGCCGTCGGCGGCGCCCGCGCGCAGCGCCCGGCGAACCCGGTCCATGCGCCGGGCCATCAGCTCGGCCGAGAAGCTGGTGCCGCGACCCAGCAGGTCGCGCTGCACCTGCCGCTCGGACAGGCCGGCGCGCGCGGCAAGCGCGGCGAGCGAGAAATCGGGGTCCGTCGCGCCGCGCTCGATGGCGTGGATCAGGGCGACGGCGCGGTCGCCGCCGCGGTCGATGCGGTCGAGCGAGGGGGCGGCCGGATCGCGGCGGAAGGCGAGGCGGGCGAGCTCGATCAGGAAGCCGCGGTTGGCCGCGTCGTCGAGGCCCTCGGTCGCGATGAAGCCCATGGCGTCGTGCAGGGCGTGGCCGCGCGCGTCGTGGGCGGGGCGCGCCTCGCCGACCGCGATCTCGCCGGGGGCGTCGCGCATCAGGGCTTCGCGGGGGACGTGGAGGGTGGCGGTCTCGGCGCCGCCCTCGCCGTAGCGGATGGCGACCGGCAGGCGCGAGTCGATCAGCGCGCAGTCGCCCGGGCCCAGCCGGCAGAGGCGGCCGTCGTGCTCGAACTCCAGCCAGCCGCGGAGCTGGCGGGCGAGGTAGAGGCAGTCGACGTCGTCGCGCCGGATGCAGGCGCGGTCGCGGGCGAGGCGGGCGTAGTTGGTGAAGATGTGGCTCATCGCCATGCCGCCGAGACTGAGCTTGCCGAAGCCCGCGCGGCGGCGGGCGAGGTCGGGCCCGGGGTCGACCTCGAAGTTGCCGCAGAAGCTGCGCAGCGTCTCGCGCCACGCCTCGAAATCGAGGTCGTCCCGCATGATCCGAAATCCTCCCAACGCCGCGCCGGGTAGTCCCCGGTCGTCTGCGCCGCGCGTCGGGGCCGTTCTTCGGCCCTCGCCTTCCGCCCGGCGTCGTCGCGCAAGGATAGCGAAGGGCGCCGTATGGGTAAACTTCCGCGTGCAGGTCGGCGGCAAGGGCGGGGTCCCTCGCCTGCCGCCCGTCCCGGGCCTCCTCGTCCCCCGGGCCGACGCCGAAAGCGCGCCGCGGGCGGGACCGCGTCGCCCGCGCGAGGGTCGACGCGGCGCGTTCCTGTCCGGGAGACGCCGCGTCCGGTCCGGGGGCGGGAGGCGCCGCGACCGGCGCCGATCCGGTGTCGCGGGGGCGCCCGCGGCGCGGGGCGGGCGTCGGCGCCTGGGGGGGAGCGGCGCGGGGCGGCTCAGTCGGCCATGCGGGTGGCGAGGCGATAGTCGGTCAGCTCCTCCTCCACCAGCAGATACATGTCCTGGGGCGGGGTCTGGAGGGAGTGGACCATGATCACCGGATCGACGCCCATCTCGGCGAGGTAGGAGAGCGTCTCGCCCTGGCCCTGCTGGATCCGCTCCACCGCCAGGAAGGCCGGCAGGATGGTCGATTCGTCGTAGTAGTGCTGGTGCAGCCCCACCCAGGCGGTGCGCGAGACGATGCGCTCGACCCCGCCCGCCAGCGCGTAGGGGCAGGCCGAGAGGCAGGCCGCGTCGGGCAGGGCGAGGGTGTTCAGCTCCAGCTCCCGCAGCCGCCGGCCGATGGCCAGCGCCTGGTCGACCGCGCCGCCGGGGCTGTGCAGGGCCACCGCGTCGGGGGGCTCGGGCAGGCTTTCGACATAGCCGCGCAGGCGGGCGGCGGCGCCTTCGTCGATGCCCCCGGCCGCCAGCATCACCCGGCCGAATTCCTGCGTGTCGTGCATCGAGAATTCCAGCCGCCGGGGCAGCGTGGCGGGCAGGCGCACCGGCCCGTCGGAGGGCTGCTCGGGGCCCAGACGCGAGGGCACCTGGCCGGGCGAGAACGGGCGGCGCTGGTCGCCGGGGGAGACGGGGGTCTCGGGCCGGGTGCGGATGCCGTCGCGCCCGGCGAAGTCGATCTCGCCCCAGCCGGTCTCAACCGCGACGAGGCCCGCCACAAGCACCTGGGCGAGAAGGCACAGGCGCAGGACCAGCCGGGCCGAGGGCAGGCGGGAGAAGGGCGGGCGAGGGGGCGACGCGCCGGACGCGTCGCCGGGATCGGGCGCACGGGAGGCGGGCGCCCGGGGGTGGGACTCGCGGGGATGGGCCTCGCGGGGATGGGCCTCGGGGGGGTGGGACCCACGGGGGTGGGAGTGATGGGGGTCGGGCTCGCGGGGGGCGGGGCCGAGGGCGGCGGGGTCCGCGGCGACGGGCGAGACGCTCACGCTACTCGGCCGCGTCGAACTTCGGGCGGGCGGCGGCGCGTTCCTGCTCTCGCGCCCGCTCCCGCTCCGGCCGGGGATCCCGGTCGGGGTCGTGTCGCGGGTCACGACCGCGGTCGTCGTCGCGGCGGCGGGCATGGTCCCGGTCGGGATCACGGGCGGGCTCACGGGCGGGATCACGCTCGGGCGCGCGCCCGGGATCACGCTCGGGGGCGCGCTCGCGCTCCTGCGCGCGGCTGCGGGCGCCGGAGCGGTGCAGGGCCTCGTCGTCCGCCGCCCCCATGGCGCCCTCGATGTCCTTCATCGCCCGCATGGCGGCGCGCAGGTCGGCGAGCGTCAGGGTCGCCTCGACCCCCGCCCCCTCCTTGCCTCGGCGGATGGCGGCCTGGGTCACGGCGAGGATGAACACCAGCACGCCGGGCAGCAGGTCGATGGCGATGGCGCCGGCCCAGGAGGGCGCGAAGTTGCCCGCATAGCGGATCACCGCGTCGGCCGAGGAGATCGGGGTGTAGGTCGTCTCCTGGGGGGGCGGCATCGCCAGCACCTCCTCGGCGGCCGCCCGCAGGGTCGCGGCCCGCCCGTCGAGCGACTCGAGCACCGAGCCGATGGTGGCGGCCTGGTCCTGGCGCACGCCCGCCGAGCGCCCGTCGAGCTCGGGCAGCACCACCGAGGCGCGCAGGTCCTCGGCCGCGCGCGCCACCAGTTGCGCCACCTGGAGCTGGCGCAGGGTGGTGATCACGCCCGCCAGCCGCACCGATTCCTCGGAGAAGGTGACCGAGCGCTGCTCGACCGAGCCCTGCTCGACGATCAGCGCGCGCATCCGCGAGAGAATGTCGTTGCCCTCCTCGAAGGCGGCCTGGATGGGGGCGTTCTGGGCGGCGATCTGGGCCTCGAGCGCGCGCAGCTCGTCGGCCTTCTGGTTGAGCAGGCGGAAGACGGCGCCGCGGCCGGCGGCGCCGGACAGCTCGCCCGCCCGCTCCTGCTCGGAGAGATCTTCGAAACTGGTGCGGGCGCGGGCGACGTCGCGCTCGAGCCCCTGGGCGGAGACGGCGACGAGGTGGGCGCGCTCGAGGCTCGCCTGATAGTCCTGGACGGTGCGCGCGAGATGCTGCTCGACCGCGGCGCCGCCGGCCAGCGCGGCGGCGTTCAGCCAGCTCGACATCGCCACGATGGCGAGCGAGCCGACGAGCGTGGCGAGGCTGAGCCCCACGAAGCCGCCGGCCGTGCGCATCGCGGGCAGCAGGCGCAGGAGATAGCTCCAGAACACGAAGATGCCGACCGAGACGGCGATGGAATAGGCCACCGCCGCAAGGAAGCTCATCGCGCCGGTGTCCTCGAGCAGCGAGGACACGCCCAGATAGGTGTAGATGCCCGAGGCCACCGCCAGCACCCCAAGGGCGGCCGGCGTGATGGCGTCGAGCCAGCTGAGGTGCCCCTCGAGCTCGCGGGCGGAGCGAAGTCCGTTGACCTCGTCCCGCGTCAGATCGTGTTCCGTCAATCGTCGCTCCCACCTGCCCCCAACGGCAATATGGGATTGTCCGGCCCACCATCAACGCGCGCGCCGGTCACCGCTTCGCCAGCCGCCGGGGGGCGGCGTCAGGCGGCGTCGGGCGGCGATGTGGGGGGCGGGGCGCGCGCGGCCGCTCAGAAGCCCGCCGCGCAGCCGTCCTTGCGGGGGTCGGAGCCGGCCGAGTAGCCCCCGCCGGGCAGCCGCCGGATCAGCTGGGCGCCGCCGAAACCGAAGGAGACGTCGGGGCTTTCGAGCGTGATCTGGTGGCCCATGGCGCGCAGGGACGCCACCAGGGCCGGGTCCATCGCCTGCTCGCAGGCGACCCCCAGCCCCTGGGTGATCCGCCAGCGGGGGGCGTCGGCCGCGCTCTGCACGTCCTGGTTCCAGAGCTGGGTGCGCAGGACCATCTGCACATGGCCCTGCGCCTGCATCGGCCCGCCCATCACGCCGAAAGACATCTCCGGCGCGCCGTTCTTCATCAGGAAGCCGGGGATGATGGTGTGGAACGGGCGCTTGCGGGGACCCACGACATTCTGCGAGCCGGGATCGAGCGAGAAGCCGCAGCCCCGGTTCTGAAGGCTGACGCCGGTGCCCTCGGGCACCACGCCCGAGCCGAAGCCCATGTAGTTCGACTGGATGAACGAGATCATCATCCCCGAGGCGTCGGCGGCCGTCAGATACACCGTGCCCCCCGCCCTGGGCGCCCCCGCCCCGAAGTCCTGGGCATGGCCCGCGTCGATCAGCGCCGCGCGCTCCGCCAGATAGCCGGGCGAGAGCAGGTCCTCGACCCCCACCGAGGTCATCGCCGAGAGGTCGGCCACATGTTCCTCGGCGTCGCGCAGCGCGAGCTTCATCGCCTCGATCATCAGGTGGACGGCCTCCGGCTCGTCCGGTCCGAAGCAGCGCACCGGCAGATGCTCGAGGATGCCGAGCGCCATGCAGGCGGCGATGCCCTGGCCGTTGGGGGGGATCTCGTGCAGCTCGGCGCCGTCGAAGGCGCCGCGGACGGTGCCGCACCAGTCGGGGGCCTCGGCGGCGAGATCGTCGAGCGTCATCGCGCCGCCGTGGCGGGCGGCGTCGGCGACGATCCGCTCGGCGATCTCGCCGCGATAGAAGGCCTCGCCGCGGGTGGCCGCGATGCGGCGCAGGTCGGCGCCGGCGGCGGGGTTGGCGAAGCGCTCTCCGGGGGCGGGGGCGCGGCCGCCGGGCAGGAAGGTGCGAGCGAAACCGGGCTGGGCTTTCAGCGAGACGCTGCGCGCCCAGGTGGCGGCGATCATCGGGGTGACGGCGAAGCCGCCCTCGGCCAGGCGGATCGCCGGGGCGAGCAGGGTTTCGAACGGCAGGGTCCCGAAGCGCGCGTTCAGCGCCATCCAGGCCCCGACGGCGCCTGGGACGGTCACCGCCTCCCATCCGCGCTCGGGCATCGCCTCGCGGCCGGCGAAGCGCTCGGGGCTCCAGCCGGCGGGGGAGCGGCCCGAGGCGTTGAGGCCGTGCAGCTCGGACCCGTCCCAGAGGATCGCGAAAGCGTCCGAGCCCAGGCCGTTGCCCGTGGGCTCCACCACCGTGAGCGCGGCGGCGGCGGCGAGCGCGGCGTCGACCGCGTTGCCCCCCAGCCGCAGCATCTCGAGCCCCGCCTGGGCGGCCAGCGGCTGCGAGGTCGCCACCACGTTGTCGGCCATCACCGGCGAGCGGCGGGAGGGGTAGGGGGCGACGATCGGGAAGGTCATGGAAAGCTCCGCGGAGGGCCTAGAGGCTCTGGCGCACGTCGAGCGCGTCGCGCAGCCAGTCGCCGATGAAATTGATCGCCAGCACCACCAGCATGATGGCGAGGCCGGGGAACACGCCGAGCCACCAGGCCTGGGAGACGAAGCCCCGCCCGTCGGCCAGGATCAGCCCCCAGGTGGGCGTCGTCGCCTCGACCCCGAGGCCGAGGAACGACAGCGTCGCCTCGCCCAGGATCGCGTAGCTGACCGAGACGGTGGCCTGCACGATGATCGGCGCCATGGCGCTGGGCAGGACATGGCGCAGAAGAATGCGGCCGTCGGAGAAGCCCATGGTGCGGGCGGCGTCGACGAACTGCTCCTCGCGGATCGTGAGGGTCATGGAGCGCGCGATGCGCGCGAAATCGTCGAGGAACGCCAGCGACACCGCCACGATCACGTTCACCAGCCCCGTGCCGAACACGGCCACCAGGTAGACCGCGATGATGAAGTTGGGAAAGGCCCATTGCAGGTCGATGTAGCGCATGATCACGAGGTCGAGCCAGCCCCCGTACCACCCCGCCGCCATCCCCAGCGCCACCCCCAGCGCCAGCGCGATCACCACCGTCGAGACCCCGATCAGCAGCGACACCCGCGTGCCGTGGAGGATGCGCGAGAGCAGGTCGCGGCCGAGGTCGTCGGTGCCCAGCGGATGGGCCCAACTCGGCCCGCTCATCATGTCCAGCGTCATCTCGTTGGGATCGTAGGGGGAGATCAGCGAGGCGAAGGCCATGCCGATCACGAAGACCGCCAGCACCGCCAGCCCGACCTGCGCCTTGCGGTCCCGGGCCAGCGCCTGCCGCAGGCGTCCGCGGCGGCGGGGGGGCAGGGCCTCGGTCTCGGCGGGGGGGAGGGCCGCGTCGGTCATCAGTCGTACCGGATGCGCGGGTCGAGCGCGCCGTAGGCGAGGTCGACCAGCAGGTTGGAGAACACGAAGAAGGCCGAGATCACCAGGATCGCCCCCTGCACCACCGGGTAGTCGCGGGCCTGGATGCCGCCGATCAGCACCCGGCCCAGGCCCTTGATGGCGAAAACGTTCTCGACCACCACCGCGCCCGAGATCAGCAGCGCGAAGGCGATGCCGACCACGGTGATCACCGGGATCATCGCGTTGGGCATGGCGTGGCCCCACAGGATCGCGCGCTCGCGCAGGCCCTTAGCGCGGGCGGTGCGCATGTAGTCGGCCTTCATCACCTCGAGCAGGGAGGAGCGGATCATCCGCGCGATGATCGCCGAGAAGGCGGTGCCCACCGCGATGGCCGGCAGGATCAGATGCTCGAGCCAGCCCCAGAAGCTCTCGGACATCGGCACGTAGCCGATGGCGGGCAGCCATTGCAGGTTGGCCGCGAAGACGATGATCAGCAGGATCGCGAGCCAGAAGTCGGGCATCGAGAGACCCAGGAACGCCCCCAGGCTGACCGCCGCGTCCGCCCTGGTGTTGCGCCGGGTCGCCGAGACGATGCCGGCGGGAACCGCGATCGCCACCGCGATCACGAAGGACAGCAGCGCCAGCGACAGGGTGCGCGGGAAGGCCTCGGCGATGATCGTGCGCACCGGCTGGTTGGAGCCGTAGATCGAGGCCCCCAGGTCGCCCTGCAGCGCGTTCCACAACCACAGCGCGTATTGAACCGCGACCGGCTGATCGAGCCCGAGCCTGGCGCGCAGCGCGGCCTCGGCCTCGGGCCCCGCGGCGTCGGCGAGCATCGCCGCGATCGGGTCGCCGGGCACGAGGCGCAGCATGAAGAACACCAGCGTCGCCACCGCCCACATCACGGCGATCGCGCCCAGCGTGCGTCGGATCAGGAAGACGGTCATCGCCCTGCCTCCGTCTGCGGTCCGCGGACCGGTGTTTCGGACAGGGCCCGGCCCCGGTCGGGGCCGCGCCCGCGGTTCGCCCGCCGCGGCGGATGCCGGGACGCGCGGCCTGTCCCCGCCGCGCGTCCCGGCCCCGCGCTGACGACCCCTCGGCGGAGCGGGGCGGCGCGGATCGCCGCGCCCCTCGCCCGTCTCCGCCCGTCGTCGCGGCGGGTCGCCGGCGGCCGCCCCCTCCCGGGCGGCCGCCGGACCCTTCGGCTCAGCCCAGCGTCACGCGGTCGAGGTCGACCAGGCCGGGGATGCGGCTCTCGGCCGGGTAGTCGACGTTGGCCGCGCGGACCAGGACGTCGACGGGGTGGTAGAGGAACCCGCAGGCGACCTTGTCCGAGGTGATCTTGTTGGCCTCGATCACCATCGCGCGGCGCGCCTCGGGATCCGGGGTCACCGACTGCCTGGCCGAGAGCGCGTCCACCTCGGAGGACGAGAAATAGCCGAACGGCATCGCGTCCTTGTCGCGCGTGCGGCCGTTGAACTTGCAGGTGGTGGTCATCCAGTCCTCGAGCGCGTCGTCGGGGTCGTAGTCCCCGCCCGAGCCGGTCAGCGTCATCTGGAAGTCCATCGCCTGGAACCGCTCGAGCTGGACGGTGAACTCCATCACCTCGACCTTCACGGTGATGCCCAGCGCCTGCTTGAGGATGTTGGCCACCACCAGCCCGTCGCGCTTGTGGGAGGAGCGCACGTGCAGGCTGATCTCGGGGAAGCCCTCTCCGTCCGGATAGCCGGCGGCGGCCATGAGCTCCCGGGCGCCGTCGGGGTCGTAGGCCTGCTCGGAGGTCTCTGCGATGGCCTCGTCGTAGTAGAAGGCCATCGCCGCGTTGACCGAGCCGTAGGCCGGCAGCCCGTAGCCGAAACGCGCCTGCTTGACGAACAGGTCCCGGTCCAGCGCCTTGGCGAGCGCGAGGCGGACCATGAAGCCGGGCTCTTTCTTCAGCTCCTCCAGCGGCTTGTCGAAATCCTCGACCTTCATCGGCTCGACCCAGGGGTTGAGCCAGACCGACTGGAAGCCGGGGCCGGGCTTCACGTCGGTGATCAGGTCGGGGTTGGCCTTGAAACGGTCGATCAGCTGGGCGGCGATGGGGTTGCCGCCGACGAGCTGGATGTCGCCCGCCTCGACGGCGGCGGCCAGCGGCTCGACCCCGTCGACGGGCTGGATGACCACGCGGTCGAGCTTCGGCCGCTCGGGGTCGAAGTAGCCCGCGTGCTTCTCCAGCACCACGCCCTGGCCGAGCACGTGGGAGGCGATCCGGAACGGCCCGGTGCCGACGGGGGCGAGGCCGTAGGCCGCGTCGCCCATCTCGTCGAGCGCCCGCTTCGAGACGATCGAGAGGACCCGGCCCGAGGCCCGTTCGGTGGTCTTGGTCAGGAAGCTCGCCTGCGGGGCCTTGAGGGTGAACCGCACCTCGTGGTCGCTGAGCTTGTCGAGCGAGGCGACGTTGGAGAGGTTGGCCGAGTGGATCGACTTCGCCGCGTCCGAGGAGCGCGCATAGGTGTAGAGCACGTCGTCGGCGGTGAAGGCGTCGCCGTTGTGGAAGGTCACGCCCTCGCGCAGCTTGAAGGTGTAGACGAGCCCGTCCTCCGAGATCTCCCAGCTTTCGGCGAGGTCGCCCTCGGCGATCAGGTCCGGCTTGATGTGGGTCAGGCCCGAGAGGACGTTGGAGGTGATCTGGAACTGCAGCACCTGGGTCATCTGGCCGGGGTCCAGCGTCACGATCTCGGCCACCCCCGCCCAGGCGCAGGTCAGCGTGCCGCCGGACTTGCCCTGCGCGAGCGCCCTGGTCAGGCCGCCGGGCGCGAGCCCGGTCGCGGCCAGCGCGCCGCCGGCCGCCAGCAGCCGCAGCGTGGCGCGACGAGACAGCCGGGGGCCCGAGAGCTCGTCCCGGCGCAGGCCGAACAGCGGGTCGCTCGGGTCGAAGTCATGGGCCTCGGCGAGGGCGGCTTTCAGCTCGGCCTCGGTGGGGGGCTTGTCTTTCATCGGTGCATCTCCTGTCGGACTTGGGCCGGGTTCGGCGAAAGGTCGACGGGTTTCCCGTCGGATTGGCCGGTCCCGCGGGTCGATGACCGGGCGAGCCAGCAGGCGGCGCCGTGCCCGGCGCCGACCGGCGCAAGCGCCGGGATCTCCTGGGAGCAGCGCGCCACCGCGATCGGGCAGCGCGGGTGAAAGGCGCAGCCGGGCGGCGGGGCTGCGGGGGAGGGGGCCTCGCCCTGGAGGGGGATCACCTCATGGGCGCGGGCGAGCTCGGGGTCCGGCTCGGGCGCCGCGTCGATCAGGGCGCGGGTGTAGGGATGCTGCGGGTCGGCGAAGAGCGCGTCCGAGGGCCCCTGCTCGACCACCCGGCCCAGATACATCACCGCCACCCGGTCGCAGAGGTGGCGCACCACCGACAGGTCATGCCCGATGAACAGGTAGGTCAGCCCCAGCTCTCGCCGCAGCTCGGCCAGCAGGTTGATCACCTGCGCCTGCACCGAGACGTCGAGCGCGCTGACCGCCTCGTCGCAGACGATCAGCTCGGGCTCCATCGCCAGCGCCCGCGCGATGCCGATGCGCTGGCGCTGGCCGCCCGACATCTCGTGGGGATAGAGCTCCATGAACCGGGCGGGGAGCCCGCAGAGGTCCATCAGCTCGGCCACCCGCGCCTTCGCCTCGCGGCGCGGGCGCAGGCGGTGGACGCGGATCGGTTCGGCCACGATCTCGCCGGCGGTCATCCGCGGGTTCAGCGACGAGAACGGGTCCTGGAAGATCGCCTGCGTGCGACGGCGGAAGGCGCTCCGGTCGGCGCGGGTCTTGATGTGGCGGCCGTCGAACAGGATCTCGCCCTCGCTGGGGGGCTGCAACTGCAGGGCGGCGCGGGCCAGCGTGGTCTTGCCGCAGCCGCTCTCGCCCACGAGGCCCAGCGCCTCGCCGCGGGCGATCTTCAGGCTGACGCCGGCGACGGCGCTGACCTGGCCGGTCTCGCGGCGCAGCAGGCCCGAACGGATCGGGAAGCGGACGTGCAGGTCCGCAAGCTCGAGCAGCGGCGGGCTCATCCGGCGGGCTCCGCGACCGGGACGGGCAGGGGGCGCCAGCAGGCGAAGCCGCGCCCGTCCCGGGTCTCGAATGGGGGCGCCTCCGCCCGGCAGCGGGCCTCGGCGCGCGGGCAGCGGGGGTGGAAGCGGCAGCCGGCGACAGGGCGCATCGGGTCGGGGGGCGAGCCGGGGATCGGGCGCAGCCCGTGGGCGCGGTCGAGGTCGAGCCGCGGCACGCTGTCGAGCAGCCCGCGCGTATAGGGATGCCGCGGCGCCTTGTAGAGCGCGCGCGCCTCGCCCGTCTCGACCACGCCGCCCGCATACATCACGCAGACCCGGTCGGCGTAGCGCGCCACGATGCCGAGGTTGTGGGTGATCAGCGCCAGCCCCACCCCGTCGTCGCGGCACAGCTTCGCGGTCAGCGCCAGGATCTGGGCCTGGATGGTGACGTCGAGCGCGGTCGTCGGCTCGTCGGCCAGGATCAGCTTCGGCCCGCAGGCCAGCGCCATGGCGATCACCACCCGCTGGCGCATCCCGCCCGAGAACTCGTGCGGGTGCTGGGTCAGCCGGCGCTCGGGGTCGGTGACGCCGACGCGGGCCAGCAGCTCGGCCGCCCGCGCCCGCGCCTCGGAGCGCGAGACGCCCAGCTTGGCGCGCATTCCCTCGGTCAGCTGGCGGCCGATCGAGAGCACCGGGTTCAGGGCCGTCATCGGCTCCTGGAAGATCATCGCCATGTCGCCGCCGCGCAGGATCCGGCGCTCGTCCTCCGACAGCTGCGCCAGGTCGCGGCCCTCAAAGCGGATGCGCCCGGCGCCGAGGCTCAACTCCTCGGGCAGCAGGCCCATGGCGGCCAGCGCGGTCAGCGACTTGCCCGAGCCCGATTCGCCGACCACCGCCACGGTCTCGCCCTCATCGACCGTCAGGGAGGCGCCGTGAACCAGCCGCCGACGCTCTCCGTCGCGGGCCAGGTCGATGGCCAGGTCCTCGATCTCCAGGAGCGGCAAGGGCGAAATCTCCGCGCAGGCTCTGGCAGGGGCCCGGGAGGGCCGGAGGGGAGGGCGGCTAAACCGTCGCGCCCGACTCGACAGGTCCATGCGGAGCCATTATCGATATCGATAATACGGAACCAACTTCGGGGGGGAGTCAATGCAGTCGTCATCGGGGGCGTCATCGGGGGGGGCGTCATCGGCCGGGGCGTTGCCGGAGGCCGCGTCAGGGGCGCAGGCCCGCCGCGCGCCCGAGGGAGAGACCCCGGCCCCCCGCGCCGCCGCGGGGACCGGCCGGCGCGTCGACCAGGTGCATCTCGCCCTGCGCCGCGCGGTCCTGTTCCGCAATCTCGTCCCCGGCGACCACCTGCTCGAGCAGACGCTGGCCGCCGAACATGGCTGCAGCCAGGGCACCGTGCGCGAGGCGCTGCTGCGGCTCGCGGGCGAGGGGCTGGTCGAGCGTCGCGGCTATCGCGGCACCGTGGTCACCGACACCAGCCTGCCGGAGGCCGCGGGCATGGTCCGCGTGCGCCTGTCGATCGAGCGGGCCGTGGCGCTGCGCATCGCGGCGGGGCAGGCGGACCTCTCGGACCCGCGGCTGGTCGCGATCCTCGAGGGGATGGACGCGGCCCATGCGGCGGGGGACCTCTACCAGTGCTCGGAACTGGATCGGGAGTTCCACGCCACCCTGACCGAGGCCGCCGGCATGGGCCTGCTGCGCCCGATGCTGTGGCGCTGCGCGCTGCACATCCACCGCTTCACCCTGGGCGGGCTGGAAGTCCCGCGGCCGTTCTTCCAGGAGGCCGGGGTGGGCGACGAGCATCGCGCCCTGCTGGCCCAGCTGAGCGCCGGCGACGCGACCGCCGCCGCCGGCGCCATGGCCGAGCATCTGGGGCAGGTGCTGACCCGCTGGGCTCCCTCGCTGCACGCCGCCGCCGGGGGCGAGGCCGCCTTCGCCCCCTGAGAGAGGAGCGCCCCGCCGATGACCTATTCGATCCTCGCCCGCGACCCTGCGACCGGCGAATTCGGCCTCGGCGTCGCCAGCCGATTCTTCGCGGTGGGGGCGCTGGTCCCCCATGTTCGCCCCTCGGCCGCCGTCGCCACCCAGGCCTTCGTCAACCCGCTGTGGGGCGTCGAGGGCGCCGACCGGATCGCGGCGGGCGAGGCGCCTGACGCGGTGCTCGCCGATTTCGTCGCCCGCGACGCCGGCGCCCCCCAGCGGCAATGGCACGCCATCGACGCGGCCGGGCGCATCGCGGCCCACACCGGGGCCGCGTGCGTGGACTGGGCGGGGCACGCGGCGGGGGAGAACGTCTCGGTCGCGGGCAACATGCTGGCCGGACCGGGGGTGATCGCGGCGGCGCTCGAGGGCTGGCGGGCGGCCCCCGGCCTGGCCATGGCCGACCGGCTGCTCTGCGCGATGCGCGCGGCCGAGGCCGCGGGCGGCGACAGGCGCGGCCGCCAGTCGGCCGCGATCCGGATCCACGACGGCGAGGTCTATCCCCGCCTCGACCTGCGCGTCGACGACCACGGCGCGCCGCTTGACGAGCTCGCCCGCCTGCTGGCCGTGGCGCGGGAGCGGTTCACGCTGTTCGCGGCGGAAATGGGCCGGGCCGGGGCCTTCTCCGGCAGAACCGACCGGGCCCCCCTCGACGCCGCGCTCGCGAAGCTGGAGGCCGAACGCGAGGCCCGCGGCGAGACCACCCGTTCCCTGGCCGCCGATCCAGACTGAAGCGCCGCGCGCCCCTCCGGCCCCGCGCCCGCGGCGGGCCGCGCGAGGCCCCGGGTCAGGCCCGGGGCGCGCCGGCGGCGGAGGGGGCGAGCGCCTCGCGCGGTCAATCCGGCGTCCAGGCGGCCCCGCCGCCGCCGCCGGCGTCGTCGGGCGAGGCGGCCTTGCGGGCGGCGAAGACGTAGCCGGCCGCCGTCATCGCCTCGGCCGCGGGCAGGCCCGCGCGCCGGGCCAGAGCCGCCTGCACGCCCGGGCCCATCGCGTAATCGCCCCGGCCGCCGAAGCTGCGCGCCACGGGCGCGGCGAGATCGGGGCGCGCGGCGAGCCTCGCCTCGAGCGTCGCGAGGATGCGGGCGCGGACGGGGGGCGGGGCGGCCTCGGCCTGGATCGCCAGCGCCTCGACGATGGGGGCGAGATCGGCGGGGTCGCGCCCCGCCTCGGACGCAAGGAACCGGGCGTCCAGCGCCTCGACCCCGGCCTCGCCCTGCAACTCCACCAGCGCCACCGCCCAGGCCCCCAGCGCGGGCGAGATTGCCTCGCCCGGGGCCGCCGCGCCCAGCCGGCCCGCGACCAGCGCCTGCGCCCGCGGGCCGCCGGCAAGGCCCAGCAGCAGGGCGTGGATCGGCTCGCTCTGGCCGGCGGCGGGGTCGCGCAGGCTTTCGGCGAGGGCGTCCGCGCCCAGCGGCAGGTCCAGCGCGCGCAGCGTCGGGTAGGGCGCGCGGTCGAGCTCGCGCAGCGCGAGGCGCCGCAGGCGGCCGTCGCGGGCGCCGAGCATTTCGGCGGCGAGCGCGATGCGCGCGGGGTCGAGCGGGTCCTGCCAGCCCGGGGCCTCGGCCAGGATGCGCTCGATCGCGGGGCGGGTGACGCGGTCCACCACCTCGAGCCGCCGCCAGACGTCGTCGAGCGGGTCGTGGGCGAACAGCACCGCCTCGTCGGCGTCGAGCGCGGGCGGGCGCGCGTCCGCCCCCGCCGCGAGGAAAGCCGCCGGATCGGGCGCGTAGGCGGAGGTCGAGACCGCCCGCGGCGCGCCCGACAGGACCCAGCGCGCGGGGTCCTCGGGGTCGGCCACGCCCAGCGCCACGGCGTCGGCGTCAAACAGCCGGTCGACCAGGGTCAGCGGCGGCAGCCAGGCGTCGAAGGCGCAGGCCCTTGCGGCCGGCGCGACGGCCAGCGCCAGCATCAGCGCGGCGCCCCACGCGGCCCGGCGCGGCGCGCGCCTCACCTGTAGGGCTCCACCCGGTCGGCCGAGATCGAGTAGCCCACGTCGGCGAGCTGCGTCTCGGCGGCCGAGGCGCCGAACATGCCGGTGACGATCACCGGCTCGAACATGTCCGCAAGCTCGTAGGGGGTCCCGGTGGTGACGAAGACGATCTGGTTGGGCGGGGGCGGGGGCACGTGGATGCAGGCGCCCACGAAGGGGACCAGCAGGAAGGCCGTGGTCCCGGTCCCGTCGTAGTCGAGCGGCACCACGAAGCCGGGCAGGCGCACCCGCTTGCCGTCGTAGGCGCGGGTGACCTCGGCCGCCGTCTCCTGCTCGAACCCCGAGCTCATCTCTCCGTGCTGGACCACGCCCAGCTCGCTCAGCCGCCGGTAGCTGTCGCCCTGGCCGAGCGCGGGGATCAGGTCGTCCCAGTTCAGGTCGAGGGTCTCCTCGGCGCGCAGCGTCCCGGGCCAGGCGGGGGCCAGCGCCAGCGCGCCGAGCCCCGCCAGAAGCCGGCGCCGGGCGGGAGAGGGGCAGGGCGTTCGTCGCAGCATGGTCTCGGTCTCCGGCCGCCGATCGGGGGTCGCGTCAGGTTCGCAGGGTCATGCCGTCGGCGAGCGACATGCGCCAGGCGCGGATCGCCGGCGGCAGGCCCGCCAGCGCGCCCGCCGCGATCACGGCGGCAAGCAGCGCCAGCTCCCGCGCGCCCGGCGCCGACAGAGGCAACCACAACCCCCAGGCCGAGTCGATCCACGGCCGCGCGAGCGCCAGCAGCCCATAGAGCATCCCCAGCCCCAGCGCCGCCCCCGCTCCCGAGAGCATCGCGGCCTCCAGCACCAGCAGCCCCAGGATCGTGCCCGGCCGCGCCCCCACCGCGCGCAGGATCGCCATCTCGCGCCGCCTTGCGTCGAGCCCGGCGAAGACCATCGCCGCGAGCCCGATCAGCGCCGTCGCCACCACCATGCCCGAGACCGCGACCAGCGCCGTCTCGGCCACCCCCACGATCGCCCACAGCTCCTGCAGCGCGACGCCGGGCAGGACGGCGAGCAGCGGCTCTTCGGGGTATTCGTTGATCCAGCGTTGCAGGCCGAAGATCTGCAGGCGCGACTTCACCCCCACCAGCGCCGCGGTCACCGCGCCGGGCGAGAGGTCCATCGCGCGCGCCGCGTCTGCCGAGACCCGCGCGCCCTTCGGGGCCTGCGCCCCGCGCGACCAGTCGACATGGATCGCCTCGATCGCCTCCAGCCCCACGTGCACGGTGCGGTCCACCGGCGTGCCGGTGCGCGCGAGGATCCCCGCGACGCGGAACGGCTTGTCGGCGTGGTCGGTGAAGGAGGCGAGGCCGTGGGCCACCACGATCTCGTCGCCGAGGGCGTAGCCGAGCCGCTCGGCCACCTCGGCGCCCAGCACCGCGTCGAACAGGTCCGCAAACGCCGCCCCCTGCGCGAAGGCCAGCGGCCGGCCGCCGCGATAGCGGTAGCGCTGGAAATACTCGGGCGTCGTGCCCAGCACCCGGAAGCCGCGGTGGCTGTCGCCCAGCGACAGGGGCACGATCCACTCGACCTCGGGCCGCGCGGCCACGTCCTCGTAGCTCTCCCAGGTCAGGTTCGCCGTGGCGTCCCCGATCCGGAACACCGAATACAGCAGCAGCTGCACCGAGCCCGAGCGCGCCCCCACGATCAGGTCGGTCCCCGAGACGGTGTCGGCAAAGCTGGTCTTCGCGCCGGTCCTGACCGTCTCGACCCCCAGCAGCAGGCAGGTCGAGAGGGCGATCGCGGCCACCGTCAGCAGCGCGGTCAGTCGCCGGTTGAGCAGCGACAGGAATGCCAGCCGCGCGAGGCTCATGCCGCCGCCCCCCGGGCGCCGCGGGCGATCTCGGGCAGCGCCACCGAACGGTCGAAGCGGGCCGCGAGCGCGGGATCATGGCTGACCATCAGCAGGGCGGCGCCCGCCGCCTCGGTCTGGGCGAACAGCAGGTCGAGGAACGCCCCCTGCGCGGCGACGTCGAGCGCCGAGGTCGGCTCGTCGGCCACGATCAGCCCCGGCCCCCCGATCAGCGCGCGCGCCGCGGCCACCCGCTGCTGCTGGCCGACCGAGAGCTCGGCCGCGGGCGCGCGCGTGACCAGCGCCTCGCTCAGGCCCAGCGCGGCCGAGAGGCGCAACGCCTCGGCCCGCGCGCCCCGGCCCAGCCGCGCGCGGCGCGCGGGCGCAAAGCGCAGCGGCAGCAGGATGTTGTCGAGCGCGGTGGCGTAGGGCAGCAGGTTGAACATCTGGAAGATCACGCCGATCCGCTCGGCCCGGAAGCGGTCGCGGCGGGCGGGGGAGAGGGAGGAGAGGGGCTCGCCCTCGACCTCCACCGCGCCGGCCTGCGGGCTCGCCACCCCGCAGACCAGCGCCAGCAGCGTCGACTTGCCCGAGCCGGAGGGCCCGTGCAGGAACACCCGCTCGCCCCGCGCGACCTGCAGGGCGTCAACCTCGAGCGCGAAGCCCTCCGGCGCGCGTCCCGCCCCCCAGGCGTAGCGCACCCCCGCCAGTCGCAGCGCCGGCGTCATCGCTCAGAGCGCGCCGTCGAGGTCGAGCTCGGGCGAGGCCCGCTCGACCTCGAAGGCGCGGGCGCCGCGGTCGGAGACGACCTGGACGGCCAGTTCCTGCGCGCCCTCGAACCGCTCGAAATAGGGGAAGGCGAGGCGGTCGACGGCCTCGGCGTCCGCGCAGCTCAGCTCCCACAGGGCGCGGAACTCGGCGTGGCCGGCGGCGGCGTCATGGTCGTCGTGCGCGTGCTCGTCGCCGTGGTCGTCGTCATGCGCGTGGTCGTCGTCGTGATCTTCGTCGTGGGAGTGGTCGTCGTCGTGCCCGTCGTCGTGCGCGTGCCCGTCGTCGTGCGCGTCGGGATGGTCCCCGACAAGCTCCGAGGCGACCTCGATCGCCTCGCACCCGGCGGCCTCGGGCAGGGCGATCAGCTCCAGCGGCTGGGTCAGCAGGTCCAGCGCGCGCTCGATCGCGGCGCGGTCGGCCTCGCTCTGGGGGGCATGTTCGAAGCCCACGATGTCGGCGCCCGGCGCCTGCAGCGCGATCGCCAGCCGGTCGCCCTCGCGCGCGATGTCGAGCTGGCCGTGGCCGTGGACATGGGCGCCCAGCTCCCGGTGATCCTGCGCGGAGGCGGGCAGGGCGGCGAGCATGGCGGCGGAAAGCGCGAAGGGAGCGAGGCGGCGCGTCATGGAGGGCCTTTCGGAGCAAGGGGCGGAATCGCCGTCGCGGCGACCCTAATGGATCGGGATGGTATGTTATAGCATAACTTTGATGACGCCCGCGGCGCCGCCCGGCCTTGTCGTCAGGGCGGCGCCGCGGACATCTTTCAGGCGGCCCCGGACCGGGCCCGAGGCCGCCGGGCGGCTTCCTCAGCGGGCGTCCCCCGCGCTGGCGGCCGCCAGCGCCTGGGCCTGCAGGGCGTCGAGCCGGGCCAGCGCCGCGGCCTCGTCCCCGTTGCAGGCGCGCCGCGCCCGCGACCAGGCCCGCGCGGCCGAGCGCGGGCTCCACGGCAGGACGGCGCGCGCGAGCCAGCGGCGCAGAGGCTGCGGCAGGCGGTCGAACTCGGCCATCGGGTCGCCCGCGCGGCGACGGGCCCGCAGCGCGGTGGCGCCCCGATTGCCGGCGCGGGGGGAGGCGCGGCCGCTCATCCCGGCTGCCGGCCCCAGGCGGGGAACGGGTCGGGCAGGGCGCGCCAGGCCTCGGGGGCGAAGTCCGCGGCCTCCTCCGCGCTCAGCAGGGCGGCGTCGAGCGTGGCGGTGATCCGCGCCCGGTCGAGGCCCACGCCGATGAACACCAGCTCCTGGCGCCGGTCGCCCCAGGGCGCCTGCCAGCGGTCCATCGTGCGGGCGACCGACTCGGGGTCCTGGGGCCAGCGCTCCCGCGGGACCGAGGCCCACCAGCCGCCCAGCGGCCGCACGGACGAGACCGCGCCCGCGAGGCTGAACTCCGCCACCCATTGCGGGCGGGTGGCGATCCAGAAATGTCCCTTGGCCCGGATCGCGCCGGGCAGGGGGCCGTTCAGCGCGGCGTGGATCCGCGCGGGGTGGAACGGCCGCCGGGCGCGGTAGACGAAGGAGGTGACGCCGTATTCCTCGGTCTCGGGCACATGCTCGGCGAAACCGTGCAGCTCTTTGGCCCAAAGCGGGTGCATGTGGGCGCGGTCGACGTCGAAGAGGCCCGTCTCGAACACCCGGTCCAGCGGCGCCTGGCCCCAGTCGGCCTCGATCAGCCGGGCCTCGGGGTTGAGGCTGCGCACGATGGCCCGCGCGGCGCCGGCGCGCCCGGGGCCGGCCAGACCGATCTTGTTGAGCACCACCACGTCGGCGAACTCGATCTGGTCGGTCAGCAGGTCGACCAGCGTGCGCGCGTCGCCCTCGCCCAGCGACTCCCCCCGCTCGCCGATGAAATCGTGGCTGGCGAAATCCGCGGCCAGCGCGGCGGCGTCGACCACCGTGACCATCGCGTCGAGGCGGGCGACGTCAGACAGGCTCCGGCCGTCCTCGTCGCGGAATTCGAAGGTGGCCGCGACCGGCAGCGGCTCGGCGATGCCGGTCGACTCGATCAGCAGGTGGTCGAAACGGCCCTGCGCCGCCAGGCGCGAGACCTCGGTCAGCAGGTCCTCGCGCAGGGTGCAGCAGATGCAGCCGTTGGTCATCTCGACCAGCGTCTCGTCGGCGCGCGAGAGGTCTGCCCCCCCCTCCCGCACCAGGTCGGCGTCGATGTTGACCTCGGACATGTCGTTGACCAGCACCGCCACGCGCCGGCCCTCGCGGTTGGCGAGCACGTGGTTGAGCAGGGTGGTCTTGCCGGCGCCGAGAAAGCCCGACAGCACGGTCACGGGCAGCCGGGGGTCGGCGGGATCGGGGCGGGGCATGGCGCGGCTCCTCAGAAGTCGAGTTCGAGGTTGAGGGAGAGCGCGGCGTCGGCCGCGGCGTCGGTCAGGCCGAACAGCACGGCGGCGCGGGGCGTCAGGCTGCGGCCGTCGAGATCGAAGGTCATCGCCAGCGCCGGCCCCGCGTAGTGCGCCTGGTCGCTGAAGGCGGGGGCGTTTCCGAACGCCTCCTCGACGCCGCCGTGGGCCTCGAGCCCGGCCTGCAGCCCGCCCCCGACCCCGGCCATCGCCGAGAGCGCGTAGGCGAGGCCCGGGTCCCCCTCGCCGAAGGGCGTCTCGACGAACAGGTTGCCGATCAGCGTGACGCCGTGGGCCGAGATCTCGGCGACCGGACCGAAGACCAGCCCGCCGTCGCCGATCCCCCCCTCGAACGGCGCCTCCAGCTTGGCGTAGACGCCCGCGGACCAGGCGAGGTCGGCGTCGTGGCCGTGGGAGTGGCCGTGCGAGTGACCCCCGGCGCCCTCGCCGACGGGCAGCATGAACAGGTTCTCCCACTCCAGCGCCTCGGCCTCGACGCCGGCGCCGCGGGGATTGGCGAGCTCCACCGCCAGGGTGGTCTTCCAGAACGAGGTCACGCCGTAGCCCAGCGCCAGTTCGTGGACCGAACGCTCCTCGCCGTCCGCGACATGGCCCAGCGACACGGCGTTGAGGGACTCGAGCTCGAAAGCGCCGCGCTCGACGCCCGGATGCACGACGTGGAAGGCGCCCTCGGCCAGCGCCGGCGCGGCGGGCAGGAGCAGGAGGGCGGCGGGGGCGAGGCTGCGAAGGATGGTCATGGGTCTCCCGGCGGGCTGGACTTGATTCGTTACGTTATAACATAACGCATCGCCTTCTGACCCAATCCGCCCCGGCCCGCAAGGCCCCGCCGACCGTGGAATCGCTCGCTGGCGCAGGGTCATCGGCAGGGTCATCCGCGGAAGCTCGGGGTCATCCGCGGGGGCTCGGCCGGCAGCGAACCGGGACGCGCGCCGCCCGCGCCCTCAGCCCGCGACCGGCGCGACGCCGCTTCCCCCTTGGACCGGCGGCTCGCGTTCGCTATCCCCTCGGGTCCCAGATCACGAGGGAGCCCCGCCTTGGACACGTCCGCCGACAGCCCGTCCCCCGCGCCCGCCAAGCCTGCCTCCAAGGCGGCCGCCGAGGCCCCGCTCGCCCAGAAGATCGCCCGGCTGATCGCCGAGGAGATCGGCGCCCGCCCCCCCCAGGTCGCCGCCGCGGTCGAGCTGCTGGACGGAGGCGCGACGGTTCCCTTCGTCGCCCGCTACCGCAAGGAGGTCACCGGGGGGCTCGACGACAGCCAGCTGCGCACGCTCGCCGATCGGCTGACCTACCTGCGCGAGCTGGAGGCGCGGCGCGCCGCGATCCTCAAGTCGATCTCCGAGCAGGGGAAGCTGACCGACGAGCTCGCCCGCGCCGTCGCGGGGGCCGAGACCAAGGCGACGCTCGAGGACCTCTATCTCCCCTACAAGCCCAAGCGCCGCACCAAGGCGATGATCGCGCGGGAGAACGGGCTCGAACCCCTGCTGCGCGCGATCCAGGAGCGGCGGGGCGAGTCTCCCGAGGCGCTGGCCGAGGGCTACGTGAACGAGGCGGTCAAGGACGGGAAGGCGGCCCTCGACGGGGCTCGCGACATCCTGGTCGAGGAACTGGCCGAGAACGCCGACCTGCTGGGCCGCCTGCGCGCGTTGATGCAGCGCACGGGCGTGGTCTCGGCCGCGGTCGTGCCGGGCAAGGAGCAAGAGGGGGCCAAGTTCTCGGACTACTTCGCGCATTCGGAGAAGTGGGCGACCATGCCCTCGCACCGGGCGCTGGCGATCATGCGCGCCCAGAACGAGGAAATCGTGACGGTCGCCATCGCCCCCGACCCCGAGACCGGCGAGGCCCAGGTCGAGGCCGCCGTCGCCGCCGCGGTGGGCATCCGGGGCGAGCAGCCCGGCGACCAGTGGCTGCGCAAGACCGCCGGCTGGGCCTGGCGGGTGAAGCTGAGCCTGACGATGTATCTCGACCTGATGGGCGACCTGCGCCGGCGGGCGCATGAGGAGGCCATCGCCGTCTTTGCGCGCAACCTCAAGGACCTGCTGCTGGCCGCTCCCGCCGGGCCGCGCGCGACGCTGGGCCTCGACCCCGGCATCCGCACCGGGGTGAAGGCCGCGGTGGTGGACGCCACCGGCAAGGTGCTGGAGACGGCGACCCTCTACCCGTTCCAGCCGAAGAAGGACGTCCGCGGCGCCGAGGCGAAGATCGTCGAGATGGTCCGTCGCCACGGCGTCGACCTGGTGGCGATCGGCAACGGCACCGCCTCGCGCGAGACCGAGCGGCTGGTCGCCGATGCGCTGAAACTGCTGCCGGCGGGAGACAAGACCCCGACCAAGGTGGTGGTCTCGGAGGCCGGCGCCTCGGTCTATTCCGCCTCCGAGCTCGCGAGCCGGGAGTTCCCCGACCTCGACGTCTCGCTGCGCGGCGCGGTCTCGATCGCGCGGCGCCTGCAGGACCCGCTGGCCGAGCTGGTGAAGATCGAGCCCAAGTCCATCGGCGTGGGCCAGTACCAGCACGACGTCGACCAGCACCGGCTGGCCAGGGCGCTCGACGGGGTGGTCGAGGACGCGGTGAACGCGGTGGGGGTGGACCTCAACACCGCCTCGGCGCCGCTGCTGGCGCGGGTGGCCGGCGTGGGCCCTTCGCTCGCGCAGTCCATCGTGACGCATCGCGACGCCAACGGCGCGTTCGGCTCGCGCAAGGCGCTGAAGAAGGTGTCGGGCCTCGGCCCCAAGGCGTTCGAGCAATGCGCGGGTTTCCTGCGGGTGCAGGGGGGGGAGGAGCCGCTCGACGCCTCCTCGGTCCACCCGGAGGCCTATGACCTCGCGCGCTCCATCGTGAAGGCCTGCGGGCGGGACATCCGCTCGATCATGGGCGATCCCTCGGCGTTGAAGGGGCTGGAGCCGGAGGATTTCGTCACCGAGGCCTTCGGTCTGCCCACCGTGCGCGACATCCTGGGCGAGCTGGAAAAGCCCGGCCGCGACCCCCGGCCGGAGTTCAGGACCGCTTCCTTCGCCGACGGGGTCGAGGAGATCTCGGACCTGCGCGAGGGGATGCTGCTGGAGGGCACGGTGACCAACGTGGCGGCCTTCGGCGCCTTCGTCGACGTCGGCGTGCACCAGGACGGGCTGGTGCACATCAGCCAGCTTGCGGACCGGTTCGTGAAGGACCCGCACGAGGTGGTGAAGGCGGGCGACGTGGTGAAGGTGCGGGTGATGGAGGTCGACGCGCCGCGCAAGCGCATCGCCCTGTCGATGCGCAAGCAGGCCTCCGCCGACGAGGGCGCCCCGCGGGGCGAGGCGCGTCGCGGCGGCCCGCGCGAAGCGCAGGGCGGTCGCGGCCGGGGCCCCGCAGGACCCGGCGGCAACGGACCTGGGGGCAACGGACCTGGGGGCAAGGGACCTGGCGGCCCGGGCGGCGGCCGCGGCCCCGGCAAGGGGCCGGGCGGCGGCGGGGGCAAGCCGGGCGGGGGCAAGCCGGCCCCCGGCCCCGGCGAGGGCGCGCTGGGCGCCGCCCTGCTCGAGGCCATGCGCAAGCGCACCTGAGCCTGGCGCCGCTCGCCCCGGCATGAGCGGGGCGAACCCGGCCAGCGGGCGCGACCGGGGGAACGCCAGGGCGCCCCGGGCTTGACCCGGGGCCTCTCCCGACATGGGGCTCGAGCGGCGCCCTGCGCCGTCCCGCGACCGCTGCGCGCGGTCGCGGGCGGGAAGCGCCGCGTCGGCTGTGGCGCCCGGTGCCGGCGCTCCGCTCGCGGCGCATTGCCGGCGGTTGTCCCGGCCCGACCGGCGCCCGGGAGCGCCCGGCGAGCCGTCGCCCGATCCGGGGGCTCGCCTTGCGGCCCGCGGCGGTCGCCCCCGGCGCCCGGTCCGCCCTGCGCCGCGGGCGGGGCGCCGGGACCGGGCGTCCGGCCTGTCGCGGCGCCTCGCGCAAGACTGGCGCCCGGTCAAGCCTCCGCGCTAGGCTCGCCGCATCCTTGCGCGACGGGAGACCGCTCATGACCGACCTCGCCGGCGGCTGCCTCTGCGGCGCGGTGCGGCTGCTGGCCAGGGGCGCGCCGCTGCGCGTCGGGCTCTGCCACTGCCTCGACTGCCGCAAGCACCATGGCGCGCCGTTCTACGCCGCCGCCGCCTTTCCCCCCGAGGCCGTCGAGATCGCGGGCGAGACCCGCGACTGGCGGGGCCGGCACTTCTGCCCCCGCTGCGGGTCGTCGGTCTTCGCCCGCTCGGAGGGCGAGGTCGAGGTGCACCTCGGCGCCCTCGACGCGCTCGACCGGCTGGTCCCGACCTACGAGCTCTGGACCTGCCGGCGCGAGTCCTGGCTGCCGCCGCTCCCGGGCGCCGCGCAGTTCGAGCGGGACCGCGTCCCGCCCGATCCGGGCCCGCAGGGGTGAGCCTGCAGGACCGGGCCGCGCCTCAGCCGACCTCGATCGGCAGGCTCTCGTCCATCGCCCATTCGGACATCGAGGCGTCGTAGACCGCGACGTCCTCGAACCCCAGCTGGTGCTGCAGGAAGGCGTCGAGCGTGGCCGCGATCCCGCCTCCGCAGTAGTTCAGCACGCGCTTGCCGGGCTCGGCCCCCGCCGCCGCGAAGGCGGCCGCCGCGGCCTCGGGCGAGACCAGACGTTTGCTCGCCGGGTCCACCAGCGCCGCGGCGGGCACATTGCTCGATCCCGGGATCCGCCCCGGCCGGCCGTAGCGGGCGCTTTCCCCCGAATGCAGCTCCGGGCTCAGGGCGTTGAGCGAGCACACCGCCCCGTCGCCGATCGCGGCCAGCATCTCCCGCTTGCCCACGAACAGGTCCGGCCGCTCCTGCGCGGTCAGCTTCCCGGGGGGGTAGTCGACAGGCTCGGTCGAGACGGGGCGGCCCTCGGCCTCCCACAGATCGAACCCGCCATCCAGGATCGCGGCGTCGTCAAAGCCGATCCAGCGCAGCAGCCACCACACCCGCGTCGCCCATTGCGGCGTGCCGCGGGAATAAAGCACGACCTGCGTCCTCCCGCCCACGCCGGCGCGGGCGAAGGCCTCGGCCATCTGCGGCGCGGGCAGGCGCATGAAGCGCGTGGCGGCCTCGGGCTGCGAGAGCTCCTCCTGCAGGTCCAGGAAGCGGGCGCCGGGGATGTGGCCGGTCTCGTAGTCGGCCCGCCCGCTCTCGACGCGGTAGGGGCGGCCGGTGTTCTCCTCGTAGCGCAGGTAGACGGTGCAGTCGAAGATCCGCAGCGACGGGTCGCCGAGCCGCGCCTGCAGGGCCGCGCCGTCGATGATCGCCTCGGGGCGACGCCAGGAATGGGTCATGGGGGTCCTCCTCGGGCCGGTCTGATCGCCGGCGCTCGGGAGGCACCCTGCCGAGCGCGCGGGCCGGCATCAAGGCCCGCGAGACGGACGAAGGCCGCGCCGGGACGTCCGGCGCGGCCTTCCGCGGGAGTCGCGACCCCGGGCGTCGCGACCCCGGGAGGCGCGGGCCTACTCGGCGGGCGTGCGAGAGGCGGGAGCCACGTCGTCCACGACGGGATCGCCCGCTTCGGTCGCCTTGTCCCCCAGGATCAGCGGGTAGATCAGGAAGAAGGCCGCCGCCACGAGATACCCTCCCGTCGGCCCGGCCAGCGAGGGCCAGTGCAGCGCCGCCCCGTGGATGATGCCGACCGAGGACATGACCGCGCCCGCAAGCGTGAAGCCGCCCGCGACCTTGAAGTTCCCGTCGATCAGCGAGGCCACGATCGCCCCCCAGATCAGCCCGGTCAGGATCGCCCCCTGGCTCAGCGCCAGGTGGCCGGTGTAGTGCGCCCCCTGCTGGAGGAGGGCCGCGGTCAGCGCCGGGTCGCCGAGCTGGGGCAGCCCCTCGACCCCCGAGGCCCCCAGCGCCCCCATCAGCGAGCCCCACTTGGTGATCAGGAAATCCGAGACATGGGGCAGCATCGCAAAGCCCACCGCGGCCATGTGCGCGGGCCGGACCGAGGCGGCGGTGTTGGCGATCAGCGACAGCGCCACGAAGACCAGCACGGGCGCCGCCGCGGCCACCGGCATGAGGTCGCCGAGGAAGGCCAGCAGCCCGAAGATCGCCGCCAGCGGGATCACCACGCCGACCCCCACGACATAGCCCGCATGCGCCCCCATCCGCTTGTAGGCCGGATGCCCGATATAGGCGGTGGTGGGGAAGGGAGAGCCGAACAGCGCCCCGATCATCGTGCCCGCGCCGTCGGTCACCTGGCAGACGGCGACGGGGTAATGGTCGCCGGCGGCCTCGGCGCTCTCGACGTTGTTCATGGTCTCGATGAAATTGTAGATCTGCACCGGGATCAGCACCAGGAACAGCTCGGGGTTGGCCCACAGGTGCTGCACGCCCGCGACCAGGTCGCCGAACCAGGGCACGGGCGGGTAGAACCCCAGACCGTCGACCGAGATCGAGGACTCCCCCAGCACCAGCGCGATGACCACGCCCACGACCAGCGCGGCGAGGCCCGCGGGCACGTCGAAGGGCAGCCTGAAGCGCCCCACCAGGCCCCACAGGATGATCGCGAGCGAGGCGAAGCCCACCAGCGGCTTTTCGAACACCTCGGCCAGCGGCACGGCGCCGATGTAGACCAGCGCGATGCCGCACAGCGTGCCCAGCATGCCCGCGCGCGGGGTGACGGCCTTCAGCATCGGACCCACGACGGCGCCGAGCGCCGCCACGATGCCGCCGATGAAGCCCGCGCCGATGCCCACCTGCCAGGCCAGCAGCGGGTCCTGCGTGGCCCAGTAGATCGGGCCGATGACGCCGAAGAGATAGACGAACATCACCGGGGTCGAGATGCCGTAGGGCAGGGCGGTGACGTCCCGCCCCGCCCTGGCCGCCGCGCGTCTGGCCAGCAGCGTGTAGACCGCGATGCCGAAGACGATGGCCACCGCAGCGCCGGGCAGGATCCGGCCGAACACGATCTCGTCGGGCATCCCGAACACGAACCGGCAGATGCCCGAGAGCACCAGAAGGTTGATCAGGTTGTCGGTGAACAGCGCCCAGAAGGCGCTGTAATCGCTCTTGTGGAACAATTTGTAGCTGTAGCTGTAGCTGCTAGATCCGGGCGGGTTCGTGCTCACGGTCGGTCTCCTCGATCCGTCGGTCCTGCGGAGTGCAATCGGCCCGGGCCCTCTTGCGCACGGGCGCTTCGATCCCCGCCCGCCGACGCGCGCGGATCGGGTCTGCGAGGAACGGGGCGGCCTCGAGGCGCAGCCCGGTCGCGTCGCGGATCGCGGCGGCGAGCGCGGCGACGACCGGGTTGCGGGGGCGCTCGGACATCGACCCGGCGCCGCGCGGGCCGAGGCGGTCGTGGGCCTGCGCGAAATGCGCCCCGGCCACCGGCAGGTCGCCCATCGAAGGCAGGCGGCGGCCGCGGAAGGCGGGGGTGGCGACGCGCCCCTCCCCGTCGAGGTCCGCCTCCTCCCACAGCGCGGCCCCAGTCGCCGGTGCGACCCCGCCCCGTGCGTCCCCCAGAACGTCGGAGGCGCCCTCCCCGGCGCCTCCGACGCGGGGAGACGCCGCCCCGGGGGGCGCCTCCCCCGCGGACGCGCCCCCAGCGGACGCGCCGCACCCCGACCGCTCCCCGGCGGCCGCGGTCGCGGCGGGGCGCTCCCCAGCAGGCCCCCCCGCGATCCGATCCGTTCCGACCAGCGCGCGCTCGAAAATGTCGAGGCGCTGGTCGAGCCCGAGCCCGCAGCTCCCGCATGCGACGGCGTGGGGCCCCGCGTCGAGCGGGTCCTCGTGCCGGGCGGCGGGCGTCAGGCGGGAAGTCCCCGGACCGTCCATCTGGACGGTGCGGGCGCCCCAGTCGCCCGCCTCGCAGTCCTTCTGGACGCCCACGCGGCCCTGCGTGCGCGGGAAGCCGCGCAGGCGCTGGCCGGGGCCAGGGGGCGCCGAGAGGGTCGTGCCGTCGGTCGTGACCCTCATCCCCGGGCCCCCGCCAGCACGGACACGCGCCCGTCGCCCGGCGCCTTCATCTCGGCGATGGTGGAGGTGGCCGCGATCTCGAGCCCCCCCGGCCCGACGCGCAGCGGCGCCCGGATCGCGCCCCCCAGGTCCGCCAGCGCGCGCAGCCCCGGTTGCGGTTCCCGGAACAGACCGGCGCCGCCCGCGGGCCACGCCTCGGCGGCCGCCAGCCGCCCAACCCGGGCCGTCGCCGCGTCACCCTCGGGCCGCTCCAGCGTCTCCCCGCCGTTCAGATCCACTCGCACGCCTCCGCCGGGCGGCGGCGCGGGGCCGTCGCCGGATCTCTCCGTCGTCCGTCTGGTTATTCCCTCGTCCAGGGCGCAGAACCCCGGCGTTCGGCGGGTCTTGTCGGCCGCCGACCGGTTCACTTTACGGCTCTGCCAAGAATTTGATACTTTCAATAAGAGATCGCTATGATGCCGAAACGGCAACACCAGCGAGACTCCCATCCATGGCCATCAATGCGCGCGAACCCGAGCCCGAAACCGCCCAGGCGGAGGACGACGCCCGCCCGCGCAAGGACGCGCTTTCGCCCGCGCTGCTGGCCCGGGTCTTCCACCAGCCTGCGCTGATCTATTTCAACGCCGCCGCCGAACATCTCTCGATCCGCGAGGCGGCGCGGCGGCTCAACGTCGCCTCCTCGGCCGTCTCGCGCCAGATCAGCCAGATGGAGGACGCTCTGGGCCTCGAGCTGTTCGAGCGCGAGGCCCGCCGCCTGAAGCTCGCCCCCGCCGGCGAGATCCTGTTCCGCCACACCCGCCGGATCTCGGCGCCGCTGGAGTCCGCGGTGGCCGAGCTCGACATGCTGCGCGGTCTGCGCACCGGCCGCGTGCGCATCGCCACGATCGAGAGCGTGGGGCTCAGTTTCCTGCCCACCCTGATCGCCGAGTTCGGCCGCCGCCACCCGCGCATCCATCTCGATGTGGCGGTGTTGCCGGCGGCCGAGGTGATCTCGCGTCTCGCGGCCGGGGAGGTCGACGTGGGCTTCGGCTTCATCGCCGTCGCGCCGCCGCCGCGGATCGAGGTGGCCCTGCGCCGGGACGTGCGCATCGGCGCCCTGATGCGCCCCGACCATCCGCTCGCCGACACGCCCCACCTGACGATCGCGGACTGCGTCTCGCACCCGCTGGCGGTGGCCAAGCCCGAGATCTCGATCCGCTCGGTGATCGAGCCGTTCCTGCTGCGCGCCGCCCCCGCCCTGCCGCCGCTGGTCGAGGCGGATTCGATCCGGATGCTGGTCGAGCTGGCCCGCTCTGGCCGCTACGCCTCGGTGATGACGCCGATCGGCGCCCAGTCCGAGATCGCCTCGGGCGTCCTGCGCTTCCGTCGTCTCGAGGACCCGGGCCTGCCCACCAACCGCTTCGCCCTGATGACCGGCGCCGGCGGCGGCCTGCGCTTCGCCCCGGCGGCCTTCTTCGAGCACGCCAAGCACTTCCTCTCGACCATCGAGCTCCCCGGCGCGGTCTGACGCGGGGATCGCCGGACGCGGCGATCCAGAATTGGGGGGCGGAGCACAACCCCGCGGACGCTGCTCCGGCCAGGATGCGAACCGCGTCTCAGGTCCGGCAGTCTCCGCACAGGCTGCCCGGATCGATCGAAGCGGGCGGGAGTATTTGCCGCCAGTTGCCTGCATGGCGCCTGCCGAGACGTTCCGTTCATCGCGGAGGCCGCGCGTCTCGGCCAAGGCCGGGCGAAGCGTCATCTCTCTGATGAAGCGCCCGATCCGCCTCGGATTGCCCCGCGCGCCGTCCGCCAGAATTCCGTGCGATCCGCCAGGCCCACTCCGTCGCCCGCTCGCCCCTGGCCGGGACCCCGCCTGAGGGGCCGCCAGGGCGTAAGGCTCAGAGCTTGCCTTCCGCGAGCATCTCGCGGGTGCGCTTCAGCGTCGAGACGAGAGCGGCCTTGTAGCCTTTGTCGCTGTCGAATTGCGCCTGCTCGGCCTGTTCCTCGGAACCGTTCGGCGCCCTGTCGCGCAGTCCGAGATAGCAGTAAAATTTGAGCTGAAGCGCGCCGGTTTCGTCCTCGAACACCTCGTTGACGATGGCCCCTTCGCGCGGGCCGGTCGCCTGAAAGAAGGTGACCTTGCGCTGCGGCTCGAGCACGATGACCTCGCGCAGATCTGCACCGGCGATGGTGGCGTCACGAACGAAGTGCGTGGCGCTCTCCTCGGTCACGTCGCACTTGGCGCAAAGGCCGGGCGGAAGGAACAACCGGGCGTCGCGCGCTTTCAGCTCGAGGCCCTTCCAGACCTGTTCGCGGGTGAGCGGAGTTTCGCCGTCCGGATTCACCGAAACGGTGGCGGTCGAGAAGATCATGGCGGTGGTCCTTGTCTGGAGGTTGGCGGTTGGCGGTTGGAAGGTCAGCCGGCGATCTGCGCGACGTAATCGCGATAGGAGCGCAGCGGGCGGCCGAGCAGCGTGGTGAGACGGTCCACATCGCCGGCCTCGGGCAGCATCCCGTCGGATACGAAGCGTTCGGCCATCAGACGCATGTCGTAAGCCATCCACCCCGGCATGAACTGGCGCATGTTCTGCTCGAAGCCGGCCGTATCCTCGCCGGGATAGGCGATCTCGCGGCCGAGACTGTCGCTCCAGATGGCGGCCGCGCTCGCGCCGGTCAGCGTATCCGGGCCAACCAGATTGATGCGGGTGAGCGGGAGGGGCGTGGGCGACTGTTCGCGGCGGACCAGTTCGATCGCGGCGATCTCGCCGATATCGCGGGCGTCGATCATCGCGAGGCCCTTGTCGCCGATCGGCATGGGATAGATGCCATAGCCGGTGATCGCGTCCAGAATCGTGATCTCGTTGTCCATGTAATAGGCCGGGCGCAGGATGGTGGCGCCCATCCCCATCTGCTCGATCATCCGCTCGACGCCGAACTTGCCCGCGAAATGCGGCACGTTGACGTAGATGTCGCTGTGGATCACCGAGAGATAGACGATCCGATCGATCCCCGCTTCGCGGGCGACGTTGAGCGCGATCAGCGCCTGGGTGAATTCGTCGGCGACGACAGCGTTCAGCAGGAACAGCGTCGAGACGCCCTTCATGGCGTCGCGCAGCGAGTCGACGTCGAGCAGGTCGCCCCGGACGACATCGACGCCCGCGGGAAAGCTGGCCTTTGCGGGGTCGCGAACGAGCGCGCGGACATCTGCGCCGCGTTTGACGAGCTGGTCGACGACGTTGCTTCCGACATTGCCGGTCGCGCCGGTGACGAGAACGGTCATGGTGTTGCTCCTTGGGGTCAGGTGTTGGCCTGATCTCAAGTTAGCGATCCACATTCGCGTCGATAGACGCCATATCTGGACGGAACGTCTCACCAGTGGAACACTTATGGACCTGCTTGCTCTCGCCGACTTTAATCTGGTCGCCCGCCACGGCGGGTTCGGAAAGGCGTCCCGAGCCTCGGGCCGTCCGAAGGCGACGCTGTCCCGCCGTGTGGCTGAACTTGAAGCGAGCCTCGACCTGCGCCTGTTCGAGCGTGGCGCGCGCGACCTGAAGCTGACGGAGGAGGGACGCGCGCTGTTCGAGCGGACGAGCCAGTTGCTCACCGAGATTGACGAGACCGCCGCTGCGATCGCCTCAGGCGGCCAGAACCCCCGCGGAAGATTGCGGATCAGCGCGCCCCTGCTCTTCTCGCAGACCGCGATGGGAAAGCTGGCGGCCGGCTTTGCGCTGAAATACCCGGAGGTCCGGCTCGAGGTGACAACCGAGGACCGGGCCGTCGATATGATCGAGGAAGCCTATGACCTGGTGATCCGGGTCAATCCCGAGCCGGATGAGAACCTCGTCGGGCGGATCTTCCTGCGCGACCGGCTGGTGGTCGTGGCAAGCCCGGGTCTGCCGCGACCGACGGATGACAGCGCTGTTCCGGCCGTCGTCCGCGGGCCGGGCAATGAGGCCCAGGCCTGGAACGTGCTGACGACGGCGGGCCGGGCGAGCATCTCCGTCAATCCGATCCTCAGCCTGTCGTCGCTCGTCATGGTTCGCGATGCGGTCCGGATGGGCGTGGGCGCCGCGCGCCTGCCGATATCCCTCGTCAGCCGCGACCTCGCCGACGGCAGGCTGGTCCACTGGGGCGACGTGGAGGGACCGGAAATTGCCTTGTGGACGCTCTACCCCACCCGTCGGCTGCTGAGCGCCCGCGTCTCGGCGTTCCTCGATCATTTGAGGGAAGCCTTCCCGCATGGAACGCCCGACGAACTCGCCGCTTGTCTCGGGAGTTGAGATCTCCCGCGCGCAGGCGGGTATCCCAGTCAGCGGCGAGCAAATCGCTCTCTCGCACGAAGAAGCGGCTCGCCGTCCGGCCCTTCGACCGCGCGATGCGCCGTCCGGACCGAATTGCCGAAGGCTGCGCCTTCCAGCTTCGCCCGTTCTGGCTGAAGCCGAAGTCATTGTATTTTATACGGAAATGGCGCACCCGACAGGATTCGAACCTGTGACCTCTGCCTTCGGAGGGCAGCGCTCTATCCAGCTGAGCTACGGGTGCTTCGAGGGCGGTGTATAGCGCCCGTCGAAAGGCGGTGCAACGCGCGATTGGAGGGGGTCAGGCCTTCGGGCGGGCGGCTTTCTCGGCGACGCCCGAGACGCCCTCGCGGCGCTCCAGTTCGCTCAGCACGTCGGCCAGCGAGACGTCGCGCGCGGCCAGCATCACCAACAGGTGGTAGAGGGTGTCGGCGGCCTCGGACTTCAGCTCGGCGCGGTCGTTGGCCGCGGCCGCGATCACCGCCTCGACGGCCTCCTCGCCGAATTTCTGGGCGCATTTGCGCGGGCCCTTGGCGAACAGCCGCGCCGTGTGGCTGCTGGCAGGGTCCGCCCCCTTGCGCGAGCGGATCACGGCGTCGAGCCGCGCCAGGACCGACAGGTCCGGCGTCGGGGCGGACAGGGGGGCGGAGACGGGGGCCTTGGGCATGGCGGGGCTCCTCGCAGGGCGCGCGGGATCGGGGGCGGGATCAGAGGCGAACGGGGATGCCGGCGGCGGCCATGGCGGCCTTCGCCTCCCCGATCGTGTGGTGGCCGAAATGGAAGATCGAGGCGGCGAGCACGGCCGAGGCGTGGCCCTGCGTCACGCCCTCGACCAGATGCTCGAGCGCGCCGACCCCGCCCGAGGCGATGACGGGGATCGAGACGGCGTCGGCCACGGCCCGGGTCAGGGGCAGGTTGTAGCCCGCCCGCGTGCCGTCGCGGTCCATCGAGGTCAGCAGGATCTCGCCGGCGCCGCGCCGCTCCATGTCCCGGGCGAAATCGACCGCGTCGATGCCGGTGGCGGTGCGGCCGCCGTGGGTGAATATCTGCCACTGGCCGGGGGCGACGGTGCGGGCGTCGATGGCGACCGTGATGCACTGGGCGCCGAACTTCTCGGCGGCCGCGTCGATCACCTCGGGGGTGTTCACCGCCGCGGTGTTGAAGCTGACCTTGTCGGCGCCGGCCAGCAGCAGGTTGCGCACGTCCTCGACCGTGCGCACGCCGCCGCCGATGGTCAGCGGCATGAAGCACTGCTCGGCGGTGCGGGCGGCGATGTCGAGGAGGGTGCCGCGGTTCTCGTGGCTGGCGGTGATGTCGAGAAAGCAGAGCTCGTCCGCGCCGGCGGCGTCGTAGGCGCGCGCGGCCTCGACCGGATCGCCGGCGTCGATCAGGTCGACGAAGTTCACGCCCTTGACCACGCGGCCGTCCTTGACGTCGAGGCAGGGAATGACGCGGGTCTTCAGCATCGAGAGTGGCCTCCGGGCAGGGGGGCGGCGCGGGCGGCACGGGATATAGCGCGCGCGGCGGGGCGAGGCCATGGGGCAGGGAGGCGCCGCGTCGGGCGGGGCGCCGGCGAGGAGGGCGGGCCCGCGGCGCGCGGCTGGCGGGGCGCGGGGTGCGACGGGCGCGGGGGGCGCTTCAAGACTCACCAAAGAACATGCCCGCGCCTGTTCTCCGGATCCGTCCCTCGCTGATTGATGCCTGAGCGACTCGCCCCGCCCGGTCAAGGACAAGCCCCCTTCGGGGGTCGCCTGCGGCGATCCCTGACCGGACGGGGCGAGTCGCTCTGATCGGCATCAGCGAGAGACGGCTCCGGAGAACAGGCGCTCGGGGGGGCGCCCGTTGCCGGCGGCGCTCAGCCGGCGAGGTGGGCGGCGGCTCCGGCGGGGTCGAGGCGCCCGTCGTAGAGGGCGCGGCCGGAGATCACGCCGTCGAGCGGGGCGCCGCAGGCCTTTGCGGCCCGGATGTCCTCCATCGAGGAGACGCCGCCCGAGACGATCACCGGGATCGCGACGGCATGGGCGAGCGCGGCGGAGGCCTCGATGTTGGGGCCCTGCATCGCGCCGTCGCGGTCGATGTCGGTGTGGATGATCGCGGCGACGCCCGCATCCTCGAAGCGGCGGGCGAGGTCGACGGCCTCGATGTCGGTGGTCTCGGCCCAGCCCTCGACCGCGGCCATGCCCTCGCGGGCGTCGATGCCCACGGCGACCCGGCCGGGGAAGGCGCGGGCGGCGGCCTTCACGAATTCGGGGTCGCGGACGGCGGCCGTGCCCAGGATCACGCGGGCGACGCCGCGGGTCAGCCAGGCCTCGACCTGGGCCATGTCGCGGATGCCGCCGCCAAGCTGGGCAGGGATCGAGATCGCGGCGAGGATCCGCTCGACCGCCTCGGCGTTGGCGGGGCGGCCGGCGAAGGCGCCGTCGAGATCCACGATATGCAGCCAGGCGCAGCCGGCGTCCTGGAAGGCGCGGGCCTGGGCGCCGGGGTCGTCGTTGAAGACCGTGGCGCTGTCCATCTCGCCGCGCAGCAGGCGCACGCAGCGGCCCTCCTTCAGGTCGATGGCGGGGTAGAGGATCATGGCGCCGGTCTCCGAAGTCTGCAGGCGAGGCAAGGGCGGCGGAGATGTGGACCGGACCGCCGGAGAAGGCAAGCCGGGCGGGCGGGGAAGGGCGCGCGGCCCCCCGCCCGCGGCGCTCGGCCCGGGCGCCGCGCCGGAACGCGCCGCGGGCGGAAGGCGGATCGAGGGCGCGCGGGCGGCCGCGGCGCGCTCAGGGCCTCCAGGCGAGGAAGTTGGCGATCAGGCGCAGGCCGGTGGCCTGGCTCTTCTCGGGGTGGAACTGGGTGCCGGCCATCGTGTCGCGCGCCACCATCGCCGTGACCGGGCCGCCGTGCATCACGTGGGCGAAACGGGCCGCGGGATCCTGCGGGGTGAGGTGGAAGCTGTGCACGAAATAGGCGTGGTCGCCGTCCGCGATCCCCTCGAGCAGCGGGTGCGGGCGGTCGATGACCAGCGGGTTCCAGCCCATGTGCGGGATCTTCAGGGCGGGGTCGTCGACCTCGATCGGGGCCACGTCGCCCGCGATCCAGCCGAAGCCGGAGTGGGCGCCGAACTCCAGCCCCCGGTCGGCCATCAGCTGCTGGCCCACGCAGATCCCGAGGAAGGGCGTGCCGGCGGCGACCCGCTCCTCGATCGCCTCCCACATGCCCGGCACCGCGCGCAGGCCCGCGGCGCAGTCGCCAAAGGCGCCCACGCCGGGCAGGACGATGCGGTCGGCGCGGCGCACGGTCTCGGCGTCGGCGGTCACCACGACGGGGCCGCCGGCCCCGGCCTCGCGCGACATCCGCTCGAAGGATTTGGCGACCGAGTGCAGGTTGCCCGAGCCGTAGTCGACGATGGCGGTTCCGGGCGCGGTCGTCATAGCGCCCCCTTGGTGCTCGGCAGGGCGCCTTTCTGGCGGGGATCCTCCTCGACCGCCTCGCGCAGGGCGCGGGCGACGGCCTTGAAGGCGCTCTCGGCGATGTGGTGGGAGTTCTCGCCGTCCAGCTTCGCCACGTTCAGGGTCATGCGGGCGTTCATCGCGAAGGCGGTGAAAAACTCGCGCACCAGCTCGGTGTCAAAGGCGCCGATCTTCTCGGTCGGGAACGCCACCTTCCACACCAGGAACGGCCGGCCCGAGAGGTCCAGCGCCGCGCGCACCAGGGATTCGTCCATCGGCAGCAGGCAGGATCCGTAGCGGCGGATCCCGCGCTTGTCGCCCACCGCCTGCGCCAGCGCCTGGCCCAGCGCGATGCCCACGTCCTCCACCGAGTGGTGGTCGTCGATATGCCGGTCGCCCGAACAGCGCACCGTCATGTCGATCAGCGAGTGGCGCGCGAGCTGGTCGAGCATGTGGTCGAAGAACCCCACGCCGGTGGCGCAGTCATGCGCCCCGGTCCCGTCCAGGTTCACCTCGACCGAGATGTCGGTCTCGTTGGTCTTGCGCGTCAGGCTGGCGGTGCGCATCGGACAGGCCCCCTATCTTGCGGACGGCAGGGGTATAGCCCCGGCGCGGCTCCGCGGAAAGGGCGCCGCGCGACGCGCGCGGAGGCGGGCGTGGAGCAGGCGCGCAAGCGGGCCGGGCGCCGGCGAGGGGCGGGGGCGGAGGCGGGCGAGGGGCCCTCCCGCAGGCGCCCCTTGCGTCAAGCCGGGTGGCGTCCCGGCGGCGCCCCGCCTATATGGCCGCTCGACACCGAACCCCTCCCGGCCGCTCGACGGCAGGCACGAAAGACCCGGAGACCCCATGAGCGCAGACGACTTCCCCGGCTGGCACGGCACCACCATCCTCGCGGTCCGGCGCGGCGGCAAGGTTGTGGTCGCGGGCGACGGACAGGTCTCGCTCGGCAACACGGTCATCAAGGGCACGGCGCGCAAGGTGCGCCGGATCGAGCCGGGCGGCGCCCCGGTTGTGGTGGGCTTCGCCGGCTCCACCGCCGACGCGTTCACCCTGCTCGAGCGGCTGGAAGGCAAGCTCGAGGCCCAGCCCGGCCAGCTGCTGCGCGCCTGCGTCGACCTCGCCAAGGACTGGCGCACCGACAAGTATCTGCGCAACCTCGAGGCGATGCTGATCGTCACCGACGGGGCGCAGCTGTTCGTGATCACCGGCGCGGGCGACGTGCTCGAGCCCGAGCACGACGTCGCCGCCATCGGCTCGGGGGGCCTCTACGCGCAGGCCGCCGCCCGCGGGTTGATGGAGACCGAGCTCGACGCCGAGACCGTGGCCCGCAAGGCCATGGCCATCGCCGCCGAGATCTGCGTGTTCACCAACGGCAACCTGACGGTCGAAACCCTTGACGGCTGATCCCGCGCCTGACGCCCCCGCCGCTGCGCTCGATGCGAGCGATCTGCGCGCCGCCGTCGGCGCGGGCATGATCGACGAGCGGCAGGCCGTGCGGCTGGCTGCGCTGGGCGAATCCCGACGCGGCCTGCGCGCCCATGTCGGCGACGAGCCGTTCGAGCTGTTTCGCGGCCTCAACGACGTCTTCGTCGCCGCGGGCGTGGCGATCCTGGGCATGGGCGGCTGGCTGCTGGGCCTCGCCTTCGGGCAGTTCGGCCCCGGCCTGATGGGCGTGATCGGCGCCTGGGCGCTGGCCGAGTACCTGACCCGTCGCCGCCGCATGACGCTGCCCAGCCTGTTGCTGGCGATCGGTTTCGCCGTCTCGGCGGGGATGGTGGCCACGGGCCTGTTCGTGGATGCCGACGCGCTGGCGGGGCCGGGACCCTCGGTTCCGACGCTTGCGGCCGTCACCGGGACGGCGCTGGTCGCGGCCATCGCCTTCTTCCTGCGCTTCCGGCTGCCCTTCGCGCTGTTTCTCGCGGCGCTGGCCGCCTACGCCACGTTGCTGATCGTGCTGGCCGGGGACGGCCAGGCGGCGGTGCAGGCGATGATCGCGGGCGGAGGGGCGGCGGCGCTGTTCGATCTCGGCGCCTCGTCGGCCTTCGCCATCGGCACGCTGGTCTTCGGGATGATCTGCTTCGCGCTGGCGCTCGGCTTCGACCTGCGCGATCCCCATCGGGTCACGCGTCTGTCGGCCTGCGGGTTCTGGCTGCATCTCGCCGCTGGTCCCGCCATCGTCAACACCGTGGCGCTGAGCCTGCTGCGGGAGCCCACCGCCCTTTCCGGCGCGCTGATGGCGCTGTTTCTGGCGCTGCTGGCGGCGCTGGCGCTGGCGCTGGATCGACGATCGCTGCTGCTGGCGGCCGCGGCCTACCTCGCCTCGATGGTGTGGAGCGTGGTGGACGCGGCCGGCCTCGGCGCCGCCGGCGGGCTGATGCTGCTCGGCGCGCTGATCATCGGGCTGGGCGCGGGCTGGGTGACGCTTCGCACCGCCCTGATGCGCGCGACGCCCGACTTCCCCGGCAAGGACCGCCTTCCCCCCTGGGCGCCCGCCGCCTGATCCTTTTTGCCACGCGCGCGGCCCAAGGGCCCGCGGCGCGACGACGGAGACCGACATGTCCGACCTGACCCCCCGCGAGATCGTCTCGGAGCTCGACCGTTTCATCATCGGCCAGCAGGAGGCCAAGCGCGCCGTCGCCGTGGCGTTGCGCTCGCGCTGGCGGCGCCGTCAGCTCGACGCCGACCTGATGCATGAGGTGACGCCCAAGAACATCCTGATGATCGGCCCGACGGGTGTGGGCAAGACCGAGATCTCGCGCCGTCTCGCGAAGCTCGCCCAGGCCCCCTTCATCAAGGTCGAGGCCACCAAGTTCACCGAGGTCGGCTATGTCGGCCGCGACGTCGAGCAGATCGTGCGCGACCTCGTGGAGGCCGCCATCGTGATGCTGCGCGAGCGTCGGCGCGAGGAGATGAAGGCCACCGCCCACGGCGCCGCCGAGGAGCGGGTGCTGGACGCGCTGACCGGTTCGGGGTCGCGCGACTCCACCCGCGACATGTTCCGCCGCAAGCTGCGCGGCGGCGAGCTCGACGACACCGAGATCGAGCTGGAGATCGAGGACACCTCCAACCCCTTCGCCGGCCTCGACATTCCCGGCCAGCAGCCGGGGCAGATGGCGGATCTGGGCTCGATCTTCGGCAAGGCGCTGGGCGGGCGCACCCGCAAGCGCAAGGTCAAGGTGAAGGACAGCTACGAGCTGCTGATCGCCGAGGAGGCCGACAAGCTGGTCGACCAGGAGAGCCTCGCGCGCGACGCCATCGAGGCGGTCGAGCAGTCGGGGATCGTGTTCCTCGACGAGATCGACAAGGTCTGCGCGCGCGAGGGCGCGAAGGGCGCCGACGTCTCCCGCGAGGGGGTGCAGCGCGACCTGCTGCCCCTGATCGAGGGCACCACCGTGACCACCAAGCACGGGGCGGTGAAGACCGACCACGTGCTGTTCATCGCCTCGGGCGCCTTCCATGTCTCCAAGCCCTCGGACCTGCTGCCCGAGCTGCAGGGCCGCCTGCCGATCCGCGTCGAGCTCAAGGCCCTGACCGAGGCCGATTTCGTGCGCATCCTGACCGAGACCGACAACGCCCTCACCCGCCAGTACACCGCGCTGCTGGAGACCGAGGGGGTGAGCGTCGAGTTCTCCGAGGACGGCGTCGGCGCCATCGCGGAGTTCGCCGCCGAGGTGAACCGCACCGTCGAGAACATCGGCGCGCGCCGCCTGCACACGGTGCTCGAGCGGGTCTTCGAGGAGCTGAGCTTCGAGGCCCCCGACCGCGGCGGCCAGTCGGTGACCATCGACCGGGCCTATGTCGAGAGCCGCGTCGGCGCCCTGGCCCATTCCGCGGACATGAGCCGCTACGTCCTCTGATCGGCCGCGCGTCGATCCCCCCGGGAATGTTCCCGGGCCCGATGCAGGGTCGCCCTCTCGATCCGCCTGCGCCGCGGGCCGCCGGTCGGCCCGCGCCTGACCGCATCGCGAGCCCTGCCTCTGGCGTCGCGACGGGCCCTGCGACTGGCGGCGGCGCCTGTCCCCCGGCGTGCGCCCCCGCCCCCGGCCCGCCTCCCGCCCACCCTCCCCGGCGGGCCGGGGGCGGAGGCGCACGCCTCCCGTCGGGCCAGGCCGCGCGGTTTCTGCGGCAACGAAGCGGGCGGCCCGCGATTGCGCCAGTCGCCGGAACGCGGGACATTGCGCGCCGGTCCGCGACCAGAGCGAAGGCGCGCTGGAGCGCGACCAGAGCGAAGGCGCGCTGGAGCGCGACCAGGGCGAAGGCGCGCTGGAGCGCGACCAGGGCGAAGGCGCGCTGGAGCGCGAC
>NZ_CAXBOD010000027.1:0-57774 GCF_963977235.1 uncultured Albimonas sp. | reverse complement strand
ACGACATCCGCTTCGTCGAGGACGACTGGGAGAGCCCGACGCTGGGCGCCTGGGGCCTGGGGTGGGAGGTCTGGTGCGACGGCATGGAGGTGAGCCAGTTCACCTATTTCCAGCAGGTCGGGGGGCACGACTGCCGCCCCGTCTCGGGCGAGCTGACCTACGGGCTCGAGCGGCTGGCGATGTACGTGCTGGGCATCGACCACGTGATGGACATGCCCTTCAACGACCCGCAGTCGCCCAGCCCGCTGACCTACGGCGACATCTTCCGCCAGACCGAGCGGGAATACTCGCGCTTCAACTTCGACGTGGCGAACACCGAGGTGCTGCTGCGCCACTTCGAGGAGGCCGAGGCCGAGTGCGCCGCGATCCTGGCGCACCCCGCGACCGACCCCAAGACCGGGCGCGAGATCACCATGGCCCACCCCGCCTATGACCAGTGCATCAAGGCCAGCCACATCTTCAACCTGCTCGACGCGCGCGGCGTGATCAGCCCGACCGAGCGGCAGGCCTACATCGGCCGCGTCCGCGCGCTGGCCAGGATGTGCGCCGACGCGTTCGTGACCACCGAGGCCGCGGGCGCCGCGGGGGATGCAACCGCCGCGGCCTGACTGGCCGCGCGCCGCCGGCGGGGCGGTTCGCCCTCCCTCCCGGCTGACAGGAGATCCGGATGTCCGGTCGCGTGCTGACCCTCGGCCTCGTCCTCTTTGCCGTCGTTTTCGGCGCCGCCCTGTGGTGGTTCCAGACCCGCGCCTATTACGGAGAGATGGAGGGCGTGACCGAGATCGAGATCGCGGGCGTCTCCGTGCCGGTCGAGGACTGGCGGGGCATCGACGCCGACACCTCGCCCCTGAAGCTGCGGGCCTGCTTCCGGCTGGCCGGGGATCCGCCGCCCGAGCTGATCGCCGCCGCCGAGGATCCTGCGGCCGACGAGGCGACCCCGCTCGTCGCCCCGTCGTGGTTCGAGTGTTTCGACGCCCCCGCACTCGCCCGGGCCATGGCCGAGGGCCGCGCCGTCGCCGCTCTGGCAGAGCGCAACGTCCCCTGGGGCTTCGACCGCTTCGTCGCCGTGGATCTGGAGAGCCGGCGCGGCTGGATGTGGCGCCAGCTCAACGACTGCGGCGCGGCGACCTTCGAGGGCGACCCCGCGCCCGAAGGGTGCGGCGCCCCGCCCGAGGACTGAGGGCGGCGGCGCCCGCCGCTCCGGTATCTCCCCGTCTCCGTCTCCCCCTGCTGTCCGCCCGTTCCCGAGCCCCTAGGACCCCGCCCCATGCCCGACCTCCTGATCGAACTCTTCTCCGAGGAGATCCCCGCGCGGATGCAGGCCAAGGCCGCCGAGGATCTGCGGCGCCTGATGACCGACGCGATGGTCGAGGCCGGCCTGACCTATGCGGCCGCCGCCGCCTTCGCGACGCCCCGCCGCCTGACGCTTGCCGTGCAGGACATCCCCAGGGCCACCCGCGCCACGCGGGAGGAGCGCAAGGGCCCCCGCGCCGACGCGCCCGAGAAGGCGGTCGAGGGCTTCCTGCGCTCGACCGGCCTGACCCGCGATCAGCTGGAGGTGCGCGCCGACAAGAAGGGCGAGGTCCTCTTCGCGGTGATCGAGAAGCCGGGCCGCGAGGCGGCCGAGGTGATCGCCGAGGCGCTCGAGACCGCGATCCGCAGTTTCCCCTGGCCCAAGTCGATGCGCTGGGGCGCGGGCAGCCTGCGCTGGGTGCGTCCGCTGCACTCGATCCTCGCGATCCTGCATGACGAGAGCGGCGCCTCGGTCGTGCCGCTCGAGGTCGAGGGCATCGTGGCCGGCGACCGCACGCGCGGCCACCGCTTCATGGCGCCGGGGTCCTTCGCGGTGACCTCGTTCGAGGACTACGCGGCCAGGCTGCTGGCCGCGAAAGTGGTGCTCGACCCCGCCGAGCGGGCCGAGCGGATCTGGCACGACGCCACCCAGATGGCCTTCGCCCAGGGGCTCGATGTGGTCGAGGACAAGGGCCTGCTGGCCGAAGTCGCGGGCCTGGTCGAGTGGCCGGTCGTGCTGATGGGCCCGATCGGCGAGAAGTTCCTGGCTCTGCCGCCCGAGGTTCTGCAGACCTCGATGAAGGCGCACCAGAAGTTCTTCTCGGTGCGCAATCCCGCCACCGGGCGGATCGAGAATTTCGTGACCGTGGCCAACCGCGAGACGGCCGATCACGGGGCCACGATCCTGGCGGGCAACGGCCGGGTGCTGGCCGCGCGCCTCTCGGACGCGCTGTTCTTCTGGGAGAACGACCTGCGGACGGTGAAAGCCGGGGGGATGGAGGCGATGGCGGGCCCGCTCGCCAACGTCACCTTCCACAACAAGCTCGGCTCCCAGGCCGAGCGGATCGGGCGCATCGCGAAGCTCGCCCGCGAGATCGCCCCTGACCTCGGCGCCGATCCCGGCCAGGCCGAGCAGGCGGCGCGCGTGGCCAAGGCCGACCTCGCCTCGGAAATGGTCTACGAGTTCCCCGAGCTTCAGGGGGTGATGGGCGCCTACTACGCCCGCGCCGCCGGCCTGCCCGAGCCGGTCGCCGCCGCCTGCAGGGCGCACTACGCGCCGCTGGGCCCCTCGGACGCCGTGCCGACCGAGCCGGTGGCCATCGCCGTGGCGCTGGCCGACAAGATCGACATGCTGACCGGCTTCTGGGCGATCGACGAGAAGCCCACCGGCTCCAAGGACCCGTTCGCGCTGCGCCGCGCCGCGCTGGGGGTGATCCGCATCGTGCTCGAGAACGGCCTGCGCCTGGCCCTGACCCGTCCCATCGCCGAGGGCGCCAAGGCCAACCATGTCGAGGCCGCAGACCACGCCGGCCCGATGGAACTGCTGGTCCCCGACCTGCTGGGCTTCCTCGCCGACCGCCTGAAGGTGCACCTGCGCGCCGAGGGCGTGCGTCACGACGTGATCGAGGGCTGCTTCGCCCTCGGCGGCCAGGACGACCTGGCGATGCTGGTCGCCCGCGTGCGCGCGCTGCAGGCGTTCGTGGACTCCGAGGACGGCGCGAACCTGCTGGCGGGCTACCGCCGCGCGGTCAATATCCTCGAGGCCGAGGAGAAGAAGGACGGGATCGAGTATTCCCTCGACCCCGACGTTCAGTTCGCCGAGGCGGATGCGGAAAAGGCGCTGTTCGCCGCGCTCGACGCCGCCGACCCCGCCATCGGCAAGGCGCTGGGGGCCGAGGATTTCTCGGCCGCGATGTCGGCGCTGGCGGGTCTGCGCGCGCCCATCGACGCCTTCTTCGAGGATGTGGTCGTGAACGCCCAGAACGCCATCATCCGCCGCAACCGGCTGTGCCTTTTGAACCGCATCCGCACGGTGATGCTGCGCGTGGCCGCCTTCGGCGCGCTCGAGGGCTGAGGCCCCGCGCGAGCGCAGCCGGGCGCCGCGACGCGGGTTCCGCCTGTCGCAGGCGCCTCGCCCGCGGCGCGTTTCCACCGCTCGCCGCCTGGCGGCGGTCGCACCCCGGCGCGCGGCTCGCCCGGCGCCGCGGGCGGACGCGGCGCGCCGGCGAGACCGTGGCGCGGCGCCTCCGGCCGCGGAGCCGGGCGTCGCGCCCGGCGCCTCAGTCCTGCGGCCGAGCCCTGGCGATCAGCTCCTCGACCTTCGGGCCGATGCCCTCGACCACCTTCTGCACGCCCTGCGCGTTGGGGTGGATGCCGTCGCTCTGCATCAGCGCGCGCCCGGCCTCGCGGTCCTCGAGCCCGCCGATCCCGGCCAGGAAGTTGGGGTAGAGCAGCGCGTCGTGCGTCTCGGCGAGGTCGGGATACATGGCGTCGAAGGCCTGCTGCCACTCTGCGCCGTAGTTGCCCGGCGCCGGCAGGCCGGTCAGCAGGGCGGGCAGCCCCTTCTCGTCGAGCGCCGTCAGGATGGCGTCGAGGTTGGCCTTGCTCGCGGCCGGGTCGATCCCGCGCAGCAGGTCGTTGCCCCCCAGCTCGACGATCACCGCGTCGACCTCGGGATTGAGCGACCACTCGAGCCGCGACAGGCCCCCGCGGGTGGTGTCGCCCGAGACGCCGGCGTTGATCACGTCCACGTCATGGCCGCGCGCCTGCAGCCAGGCCTCGAGCTGGGGAACGAAGCCCTCCTCCTGCGCCAGGCCGTAGCCGTGGGTCAGGCTGTCGCCCAGCGCCAGCAGCGTGATCTCGGCCGCCGCAACGGAACCAGCGGACGCGAACGTGAGACACAGGGCGGCCGCCGCCGCCTTGAGCCGCCGTCCGCGGGCCCCATATGCCCGGGGACCCGCATCCATGATGCGCCGCAGCAGGGGACCTGACCGCATGACCGAGACCGCCGGCGAGCCGCCCGTGATCGAACTGGACCGGGCGGAACTGACGCTCGTCTCCCGCGCGGGGCGGGTCGAGATCCTCAGGGGCGTCGACCTCTCGGTCGCGCGGGGGCAGACGGTGGGGATCGTCGGGCCTTCGGGCTCGGGCAAGTCGTCGCTCCTCATGCTGATGGGCGGGCTGGAACGGGCCACGGGCGGTCGGGTCGCGGCGCTTGGGCAGGACCTGACCCGGATGGACGAGGATGCGCTGGCGCGCTTCCGTCGGGACCATATGGGGGTGGTCTTCCAGTCCTTCCACCTGATTCCGACGATGACCGCGCTGGAGAACGTCGCCACCCCCCTCGAACTCGCCGGAAACCGCGACGCGTTCGAGCGGGCGGAGGAGGAGCTGACCAACGTCGGCCTCGGCAAGCGGCTCGACCACTACCCCGCCCAGCTTTCGGGGGGCGAGCAGCAGCGCGTGGCGCTGGCCCGCGCCGCCGCGCCGCGCCCCCAGATCCTGCTGGCCGACGAGCCGACTGGCAATCTCGACGGCGCCACCGGCGACGCGATCATGGACCTGCTGTTCGGCCTGCGCGACCGCCACGGCTCGACGCTGGTGATGGTCACCCATGCGCCGGAGCTCGCCGCCCGCTGCGACCGGGTGATCCGCGTCGCCGACGGGCTGATCGAGGGCGAGAGCCCGGGGGAGGCCGCCGCCTCCCCGCATGCCCCCGGCGCCGGCTCGCGCGCCTCGGAGGCGGCGGAATGAGCGCGGCGGAGGGTCCGTCCGTCCGCCGCCGCCGCGCCTCGTCCCTCGGTCCCGCCTTCGCCATCGCCCGACGCGAGCTGCGCGGCGGGCTGAAGGGGTTCGGCGTGTTCCTCGCCTGCCTCGCGCTCGGGGTCGCCGCGATCGCGGCCGTGGGCTCGGTCCGCTCGGCGATCTCCGAGGGGCTCTCGCGGGAGGGCAGGGCGATCCTGGGCGGCGACGCCGAGGTCGAATTCACCTACCGCTTCGCCAGCCCCGAAGAGCTCTCCTGGATGCAGGACCGCGCCGAGCAGGTCTCGGAGACCGTCGAGTTCCGCTCGATGGTGGCAGCCCCGGCCGAGGACGGCGAACTGGATCGCGCCCTGACCCAGGTGAAGGGCGTCGACGGGGCCTATCCGCTGTATGGGGAGGCGATCCTCTCCGACGGCCTGACGCTCGACGAGGCGCTGGAGAACCGCGACGGGACCTGGGGCGTGGTCATGGCCAGGGCGCTGGTCGACCGCCTGGCCCTGGCCCCCGGCGACACGGTGCGCCTCGGCTCGGCCGAATACCAGCTTCGCGCGGTGCTGGAGCGCGAGCCCGACGAGGCCGCCGCCGGCATGGCCCTGGGTCCCCGCACCCTGATGCGGGTCGCGGCGCTGGAGCCCTCGGGCCTGATCGCGCCCGGCACGCTCTACGAGACCGACTACCGGATGCGCCTCGCGCCCGAGACCGACCTCGAGGCGATGTCCACCGCGATGACCGCGGCTTTCCCGGAATCCGGTCTGCGCTGGCGCGACCGGCGCAACGGGGCGCCGGGCGTGCAGACCTTCGTGAACCGCATCGGCGCCTTCCTGGTGCTGGTGGGGCTGGCGGCGCTGGCGATGGGGGGGGTGGGCGTCTCGGCCGCCGTGCGCAGCTACATGGAGCGCAAGACCGACACCATCGCGACCCTCAAGACGCTGGGGGCCGAGGGCCGCACGATCTTCGTCATCTATCTCGCCCAGGTGGGCGCGCTGGCGGTGCTCGGGGTCGGCATCGGGCTGGCCGTGGGCGCGCTGATCCCGGCGCTCGCCGGCCCGCTGCTCGAGGACCGGCTGCCGGTCCCCGCGCTGTTCGCCGTCTACGCCCAGCCCTTGTGGGAGGCGGGGACCTACGGCCTGCTCGCGGCCCTGATCTTCGCGCTGTGGCCGCTGGCGCGCGCCCGCGACGTGCGCGCCGCCGCGCTCTATCGCGAGGCCGGCGAGGGCGCGCGCGCCTGGCCGCGGCCGGTCTATCTCGCCCTGATCGCCGCGCTGACCGCGCTGCTGGTGGGGGCGGCGGTGTTCTTTTCGGGCATCTGGCAGGTGGCGCTGGGCTTTGCGGGCGGCGTGGCCGGGGCGCTGGCCGCGCTGTGGCTGGCCGCGATGGGCGTGCAGGCGCTGGCGCGGCGGTTGGCGCGGGGCCGCGCCCTGCGCGGGCGCCCGGCCGCGCGGCTGGCGCTGGGCGCGGTCGGCGGCACGACGGGCGAGACGGCGGGCGTGATCCTGTCGCTGGGCCTGGGGCTGGCGGTGCTGGCCGCCGTCGGCCAGATCGACTGGAACCTGCGCCACGTGATCGACGCCGACCTGCCCGAGCGGGCGCCGGCCTATTTCTTCGTGGACGTGCAGAACGACCAGCTCGACGGCTTTCTCGAGCGCGCGCGGGCCTATCCCGGCGTCGAGGACATCGAGACCGCGCCGATGCTGCGCGGCATCATCACCCGCCTGAACGACACGCCCGCGCGTGAGGCGCGGGTCCCCGAGGACTACCAGTGGGTCCTGCGCGGCGACCGCGGCGTGACCTACTCGGCCGAGCAGCCGCAGGGGACCGAGATCACGGAAGGCGCGTGGTGGCCCGCCGACTATGTCGGCGAGCCGCTGGTCTCCTTCTCCGAGGAGCACGGCAAGGGCCTGGGGCTGAAGATCGGCGACACGGTCACCATCTCGATCCTGGGGCGCGAGATCACCGCGCGGGTGGCGAACTTCCGGGTGGTGAACTTCCGCGACATGGGCATCAACTTCCTGATGGCGATGAGCCCGGGCGTGCTGGCCGGCGCCCCTCACACCCATATCGCCACGGTCTACGCCGAGGAGGCGGCCGAGGCGGGGCTGCTGCGCGAGCTCGCCAACGCCTATCCCAACATCACCGCGATCCGGGTGCGCGACGCCATCGACCGGGTGTCGGAGGCGCTGGGGCAGCTTGCCGAGGCCACCCGCTGGGGCGCCTCGGTGACGCTGCTCACGGGGCTCGTGGTGCTGATCGGCGCGGCCGCGGCCGGAGAGCGGCGGCGCGTCTACGAGGCCGCCGTGCTCAAGACCGTGGGCGCGGCCCGCGGGCTGATCCTGCGCAGCTTCGCCCTGCGCTCGGCCCTGCTGGGGGCGGCGGCGGGCGGTGTGGCGCTGATTGCGGGCGTGGCGGCCGCCTGGGCGGTGATGGTCTTCGTGATGGACGCGCCCTACCGCTTCGAGCCGGTCTCGGCGCTGGTCATCGTGGTGGGCGGCGCGGCCGCGAGCCTGGTCGCGGGCCTCGCCTTCGCGGTGCGCCCGCTGGCCGCCCGCCCCGCCCAGGTGCTGCGCGCGCGGGAGTGAGCGCAGCCGCGCGAAACCTCTGCGCGGACGGCTGAAACAGGCCGCGCGGGGGGGCCTGCCGGAGGGGCGCGGGGCACGGATTTCGGGGGCCTCCGCGGCCGCGGCGAGACGCCCGCGCGGACGTGATCGTTTCGGCTCGAGAAAAGCTTGAACGTTGCTGCGTGAATCACGATATCCTGACGGAACTCGGCGACCTCCAATGGGGGTCGTCCTTGGGCACGAACGCAGAGTTGAACAGGGAAACGCACATGCAGCAGTACGACGCCGTTCGCCGGGCCGGCACACGCTCGGCCGCGATCGACGAAGGTCTGCGCGGGTATATGAACCGCGTCTATGGCCTGATGGCGGTCGCCATGGTCATTTCGGGCGTGGTCGCGTACGTCTTCGGCATGGATCTGAAGGCGATGGTGCAGGGTCAGCCGACCACCATCATCCCCGAGCAGGTTCTGGTCTCGATGTACTCGGGCCCGATCCGGTGGGTGATCATGCTCGCGCCGCTGGGCATGGTGTTCCTCTTCGGCGCCGCGATGCGCAAGATGTCCGACTCCGGCGCGCAGATGTTCTTCTGGGCCTTTGCGGCCCTGATGGGCCTGTCGATCGCCTCGATCTTCGCGGTCTACACCGGCATCTCGATCGCGCAGACCTTCTTTGCCACGGCCATCGCCTTCGGCGGCCTCAGCTTCTACGGCTACACCACCAAGAAGGACCTGTCCGGCATGGGCACGTTCCTGCTGATGGGCGTGATCGGGCTGGTGGTCGCGTCCGTGATCAACATCTTCATCGCCTCCTCGGCGCTGCAGTTCGCGATCTCGGTGGTGGGCGTGCTGGTGTTCGCGGGCCTCACCGCCTACGACACCCAGCAGATCAAGAACGAGTATCTGGACCTGCGCGCCATGGGCCCGCAGGGCGAGGCCTACGTGAGCAAGTCCGCCATCGGCGGGGCGCTGCGCCTGTACCTCGACTTCCTGAACATGTTCATGTTCCTGCTGCAGTTCATGGGCAACCGCGAGTAACCGCGCGCGCCACGGATTGCGAAAGGGCCGGGGATCTCCCCGGCCCTTTTTCGTGGCGCCTGGCGGCGGGCCGGGGAAGCGCCGCGACGGCGGTTGCGCCGGTGCGGGGGGCCCGCCCGCGGCGCGTTGCGGACCGGTCGCGGCGTGGCGCGGGCCGCCAGTTGCGATGTCGTGGGGACGCGCCGCGGGCGCGCAGGTGGCGACCGGCGAGGCGGCCGACGCGGCGCCTTGCCGGCCAGGCGCGGCCCGGCGCCGCCGCTCCTGGCGGCGGGATCGATCGAGGCTCTGCGCGCAAGCGAACGAGGCTCCCCGCGCAAGCGAAAAGGGCGGACCGGCGACGGTCCGCCCTTTCGGGTGCCTTGGATCCAGGCTCGATCAGCGCCGCGGCCCCGGGCGGGGCCGCCGGATCACTTGATCTTGCCTTCCTTGTACTCGACATGCTTGCGCACGACGGGATCGTACTTCTTGACCGCCATCTTGTCGGTCATCGTCCGGCTGTTCTTCTTCGTCACGTAGAAGTGCCCGGTGCCCGCGGTCGAGTTCAGGCGGATCTTAACGGTGGTCGGCTTGGCCATCTCGGACTCTCCGGTCGCCTATCGGCTCGGCTGCGCCCCGGCGTCCGGAGCGGCGTGGATTGAATTCTGAGCGCGCTGTCTACCGCACGCACCGCCCAAGTCAAGCCTTGCGGCAAGTCCCGGGCGCGCGGCCCGCGCTCAGAGCGCGTCGTAGAAGCTGCGCTCCTTCTCGTGGTGGAAGAACGGCGCGGGACGGTCCGCCGGCAGCTCGCCCACGGGGGTCTGGGCCAGGATCTCCTCGACCTCGGCCAGAACCACCTCGGTGATCAGCGGCAGGTCAAGATCGCGCGCCTCGCGGATGGTCAGCCAGGTGAGGTGGCTGAGCTCGCCCGAGGCGCGGCTCAGGTCCTCGGGGTCCGAGGCGAGCTGGTCGGCGTCCACCAGGAAGAAGCGCGCGTCGAATCGCTTCGGCCGGTAGGGCGGGGTGATGGCGCGGAAGATGAAGGTCAGCCGGTCGCAGGCGGGCATGTGCCCCGAGGCCAGGAAGTCCCGCCAGGAGGGATCGGTCATGGTCTCGGCGAGCTCGGCCGCGCGGGGGTCGGGACGGCCCAGGATCAGCCCGGTCTCCTCGAAGGTCTCGCGCACCGCGGCGCGCGACAGCGGGCCCGCCATGCCGGGGGCCGAGGCTTTCTCGAGCCGCGCCACGCAGGCGGGGCGCAGGGGAGAGGACTCGGGCGCGTCATGATCCTCGGGGTCCAGCGCCCCGCCGGGGAACACGAACTTCGAGGGCATGAAGCTCGCCCCCTTGCCGCGCTGACCCATCAGGATGCGCGGGTGGTCGCCGTCGCGTCGCGCGATCACGGCGGTGGCGGCGTCACGCGGAGGGGGACCGGGGGCCTTGGCGGCGGCGGGTTCCGTCTGGGAAGAGGGGGAGGCGGCGGCCGCCTCCGGCGTCTCGGGCATGGGGGACATTCGTGGCTCCTTCTGAAGGACAATCTGCCTGTCGCGAAATCCGCTGTCCAGCCGGCCGGTCGAATCGGCGGCAATCCGAAACGCCCGCGTCCCGACGCCCGGCACGGGCGCCGGGGTCCGGCGGAGACAGAAGCGAAGCGGGGCCGGCCCGTAGGCGGATCGGCGGCGGAGCCCGTGGGGGGGACCCGCGCCCGAGTTCAGCGCCGGGGCGCGAAGCCGGCCATGCGCTTGGCCCATTGCAGGCCCACGACCAGGCCCTTGAATCGCGGCAGCAGCACCAGCGACAGCAGCAGCGCCGCCGGCGGCCACAGCACCCAGTGCACCCACATCGGCGGGTTCCAGAGGTCCCACACCGTCAGCATGGCCGGCGCGATCAGGTGGCCGACCACCAGGATGGTCATCCAGGTCGGCAGGTCGTCGGCGCGGTGCAGGTCCAGCCGCTCGGAACAGGCGGGGCAATGCTCGCGCACGGTCAGGTAACCGTCGAACAGCGGACCGCCCCCGCAGGCCGGGCAGGTGCGCCGCCAGCCGCGGCGCAGCGCGCGACGAAGATCGCGCTCGGTCTCCGGGGTCTCGCCGACGTCGTCGCGGCGCAGGGCGCCCCCGTCGGCCGTAGCGGCGCCCGAGGCGTCGAGCCCGATATGCTGTTCGTGTCTCATGGCCCGCGAGCCTACCCGCCGCGCCCCGCGGTGCCAGTGCGCCAGTCGTCTTGCGTCAGCGTGTCGCCTCCCGATCCTGCAAGCCCTTAGCGGCGTTGGGAGAGGCCGAAATCGCGTGCGCTGCAGCATGATCGCCGCGCCTGGAAGCCGGGGCGCAGCTCCCCTCTGCGAGGCGCCGGAGTCCGCCGGGCCGGGAAAAAATGCGTCCCCTCGCGACGGAAGCGCGCGGCCCTCGCGTTGAAGCCGAGACACCCGGGGGGAGAGACGCCCCGGCGGACCCGGCCCCAGGCGGCCCGGACGCCGGACGACCTTGAAAGGATCGAGCGATGACGAGACCGAACAACGCCCTCGCCCGCGCGGCCGCTGCGGCGGCGCTCGCGGCCGGCCTGGCCGCCGCCCTGGCGCCCGCCGCGACGCTGGCCGAATCCTCCCCGCGGGGCGCCCGCCTGTTCGAGAAGCTCGACGCCGATGGCAACGGCGGCGTCACCCGCGCCGAGATCGAGGCCGCCGCCAGGGCCCGCTTCGACCAGATGGACGCGAACGGCGACGGCAAGGTGGCCCGCGCCGAGATGACCGCGATGCTCGACAAGCGCGACGACCGACGCGAGGCCCGCGCCGGGAAGCGCGCCGACAAGATCGTCGAGCGCGCCGACGCGAACGGCGACGGCGTGCTCGACAAGGCCGAGTTCGAGGCCGCGGCCGAGAAGATGCGCCGCTTCCGTAACTCCGACGCGCCGGGCTTTGCGCGGCTGGACGCCAACTCCGACGGACGTCTGACCGCGACCGAGCTGGCCAACGCGGCCGGCGGCGGCGGCGGCGACCGGGCGCTGAAGCGCTTCGAGTCGGCCGACGCCAACAACGACGGCGCGGTGACCCGGGCGGAGTTCGCCTCGTCGGGGATGCTCGCCCGGCTCGACCGCGTGGTCGAGCGGGCCGACGCGAACGGCGACGGCGCGATCAGCCGCGAGGAGGCCTCGTCCTTCGGGCGCAAGGGCGCCGGCCGGCGCATGGAAGACGCGGACTGAGCGGCCCGGCCGATGGGGCTTGCCCCTCGGCTGAAGCCTGCGCATGACAAGGGCCCGGCGGCGCGGCGCCGCCGGGCGCCCTCCGCCGCGGCTCGCAGAGGGGAGGCGCGAGTGCCCTGGGACGCCGCCGGGCCTGGGTCGAGGATGGATGACGACGACGCGCTGATGGCCCGGGCCGCCGCCGGGGAGCAGGCCGCGTCCCGGGCGCTGATCGCGCGCCACGGGCCGCGGGCGCTCGGGCTGGCGATCTCGATGCTGTCCGACCGGGCCGAAGCCGAGGACGTCGCCCAGGAGGCGATGCTGCGTCTGTGGAAACAGGCGCCCAAGTGGCGTCCGGGCGAGGCGCAGGTCGGCACCTGGCTGCACCGGGTGGTGCAGAATCTGGCCATCGACCGCCTGCGCCGGCGGCGCCGCTGGAGCCAGGAGGACCCGCCCGAGCGTCCCGACGGCGCCCCCAGCGTCGAGGCGCGCCTGGCCGAGGCCGACCGCGCCGCCGCCCTGCGCGCCGCGGTGGCCGCGCTTCCCGACCGCCAGCGCGCCGCCCTGACGCTTCGCCATTTCGCGGAGCTGTCGAACCCCGAGATCGCCGAGCGCCTGGACCTGAGCGTCGAGGCGGTCGAGAGCCTGCTGTCCCGCGCGCGCCGCGGCCTGGCGGCGGCGCTCAAGCACCGGCGGGACTCGCTGGGGCTGGAGGTCGGGCTGGACCCGGCCGCCGACGCATGAGGCGCGGCGGGGAGAAGTCCAGGCGGCCGCGCCCGGCCGCTAGCTCTTTCGGGCGGCCGCGCCCGGCCGCTAGCTCTTTCAGGCGGCCGCGCCCGGCTGCGAGCCTTTTCGGACGGCCGCGAGCGACGGAAGACGCGCCCTGGCGCGTGCAACGGATGAACGACGCCGAGGGGTCTCCCCGGCCAAGGAGGACGGCGCGATGACGCGCAAGGATGTGGACAGCACCAACGGCGGCCCGGCGGGCCCGGCGACAGCGCCCGGGCTCGGGATGACGGGAGCGCGCGCGGCGCCCCTGTCGGCGGAGGCGTTCCGCGATCTGGCCTTGACCCACGGCCCGGACCTCGGCGCCTGGCCGGCCGCGCTGCGCCCCGCCGCCCGCGCCTGCGCCGAGGCCGATCCCGAGGGCGCCGCGCTCGCGCGGGCCGAGGCCGCGGCGCTCGACGATGCGCTCGAGGCCTGGGCGGCGCAGACGCCGGACCTGTCGGCGGACCTCTTCGCCCGCATGGCCGGCGACGCGGATGCGGCGCTGCCGGGGGGCGCTGCCGCTTTGGCGCTTTCGGCCACGCCTGCCGCACGCCCGTCCGCGTCGGTCCGGGCCGCTTCGGCCCCGCCCTCTGTCGTGGCCGAGCCGCGCCGAGGCCGGCCGGGCGGGCGCGATTCCTCGCGCGTCGGGCGCGGCCGCAGCCCGCTGATGCGCTTTGGCGCCTCGGCGGCCTTCGCGGCCTCTGCGGCGCTGGGGGTGGTGCTGGGCTATGTGGGCGACGATCCCGTCTCGCAGGGGTTCGCGGCGCTGGCGATGGACAGCTATGACCAGGCCTACGAACTGTCGCTGCTCGACGCCGACCTGCTCAGCGACGACGCCTTCCCCGATGCGGAGACCGTGCGATGAGCGCCGTGGACGTCGACGCGCCCGGCGGACGCCCGCCCCCGAGCCCGCCGCCCGCGCCGCTTCGCCGGCGGCGCTGGGTGTTCTGGGCGCTGGCGGTCTCGGTGTGCGTGAACCTGCTGCTGATGGGCGCGGCCGGCGGCGCGTTCCTGCGCCACGGCGGGCCGCCGGCCGGCGAGATGCCCGCGGGCTTCGACCGGGTGACCCTGTGGCGGATGTTCCGCGCGCTGCCCGAGGAGGCGCGCGACGACGCCCGCGAGCGCATCGACGAGCGGCGCGCCGAGATGCGCGACCTCGCCCGCTCCCGGGACGCCGCGCGCGCGCGCATCGCGGTGGCGATGGAGGCGCAGCCCTTCGAGGCCGCCGCCCTCTCGTCCGCGCTGGACGAGGCGCGCGCGGCCGAGCGGCGCAGCCGCGACGTGGCCGACGCGCTGCTGGTCGACGTCGCCTCCGGCCTGTCTCTCGACACCCGTGCGGAGATCGCCGAGGCCCTGCGCGAACGCCGTCGCAAAGGGTTCCATGGCCGCTGGGGCAAGGATGGCGAGAAGAACGGCGAGCGGGAGCGGCCCGCCGAGTGACCGGGGCCCGGATCGAACCCGGGCGCCGCGCAGGGGTTTTCGGCCGGGCCGCACCCGCCAGACCCGCACCCGCCAGACCCGCCCCCGACCGCCCGCCTCTGATCCCCCGCTTCTGATCCGGGGCATCGGAGGCCAATCCCCGATCGCTCCGGCACAGACGCGACGACGGCGTCCCGACGTTCGCGACCGGGGCCGCCTTCACGAGGCTTCAGCCACGTCGGCGCAGGCGACTTCCTGAGAGGCGCCCGTGCGGGTGGCCGCACGCGGGGTCGCCCGCGCGCTCGGGGGCCCGAGGCGCCCGCTCGGCCAGGCCGCGACCCTCCTCAAGCTCCTACCGATCAGACACGCTTCTGGACACACTCCGGCCGAGTGGGCGCTCCCTTTTCCCCGTCGCAGGCGGCGCTCAGCCTCGCGTCCGGCTCAGGACGGCGCAAAGGAGACACGGTCCCGGCCCTGGCTCTTGCTGCGGTAGAGGGCGGCGTCGGCGAGCGCCATCAGTTTCGAGGAGCCGGCCTCGCCCGGTCGTTCCTCGACGCTCGGCGCGGCGGCTGCGACGGCGGCGGTCAGGGCGCGGGCGGACGGGGCGCGGGCGGACGGGGCCGGGGCGGGCGCGCCGCGCGCGAAGGCGGCGGGCGGCTCGGCCATGCCGGCGACCAGAGAGGTCGGTGCGCGTGAGCGGCCGGGAGGGGCCGGCGCCTCGGTCGTCTCGATCCGCGAGGCGGCGTGGGCGCAGAGGGCGCGAGGCTCGGCCACCGCGACGCCGATCGAGACGGTGACGGCGACGTCGCCGCCCTCGGGCGCCGGGAAGGGGGCGGCTGCGACGGCGGCGCGGACGCGCTCGGCCACGCCGCGGGCCTCGGCCTCGTCGGCGCCGGGCAGGGCGACGCAGAACTCCTCCCCCCCGATGCGGGCGACCAGGTCGACCCCGCGCACCGCGGCGCGAAGGCGGGCCGCGAATCCGCGCAGCACCGCGTCGCCCGCGGGGTGGCCGTGGCAATCGTTGATCTGCTTGAAGCGGTCGAGGTCGAGCAGCATCAGCGACAGCGGCTGCCGGGCGGCGGCGCATTGCGCGACCATGGCCGCGAGATGCGTCTCGGCGTAGCGGCGGTTGAACAGGCCGGTCAGCGGGTCGGTCACCGCCAGCTCCAGTCCCTGGCGCACCGCGTCGCGCAGCCGGTCCGAGCAGCGCTTGCGCCGCAACTGGGTGCGCAGGCGGGCGCCGAGTTCGGCGAGGTCGGTGGAGGCGGCCACGCAGTCGCTGGCGCCGAGGTCGAGGGCGGTCGCGGCCGACCCCTCGGGCAGGGCGGCGAGCACGCCGGCGTCGCGCGCGGCGGGGCGGGCGCGCAGGGCGGCGACCAGGCGAAGCGCGGCCTCGACGGCGCCGGGCGCCTCGGGATCGGGCTCGATCAGCACCAGCTCGGGCGGGGCGTCGTCCACCAGCTCCAGCGCCTCGCGCCCGTCGGCGGCGCGGCGCACGCTCAGGCCCAGCGCGGTCGAAAGCTGCGCCGCCCGCCGCCGCGCGCCGGCGTCCGACCGCACCAGCAGCAGGTCGCCCGGCGGCTCGACGAGGTCGGGGGCGAGCGGCCCGCTGGCGGGCGTCCAGGCGACGAGGCCAAGCGAGCGGGCGGTGCGGTCGCGGGCCCGAAGCTCGTCGATCATGGCCTTCACCCGCAGCAGGTTGCGCAGGCGCGCCAGCAACGGCGCGTCGGCGATCGGCAGGGAGAGAAAGTCGTCGGCCCCGGCCTCGAGCGTGGCGAGGCGGTCGCGCGGGGCGACGTCGACGCCCGCGATCAGCAGCGGCACGTGCAGCAGCGCCGCATGCGCCTTCAGAGCCCGGCACAGGGCAAGCCCCGAAATGCCGCCCGCGCGGACGTCGGCGATCACCAGGTCCGGTTCGCTCGCCAGCGCATGATCGAGCGCGTCGCGCCCGTCAGGCGCGGCGTGCACCGCCAGGAAGGCGTCGGCCAGGCGGTCGGCCAGTCGGTGGGCGTCCACCGAGGGACCGCCGGCAATCAGGATGCGTCCGGGCATTTCGGTCTTCCGTGACCAGGAACGGGGGGCGTCGGCGCGCCACGGCTTGCGCGGCGGGAGGCCGCGCGCCAGAAGTCTGGTTGAGAAGCGTTAACGGAACCTTGCCGAGGCCCCGACGTCATGAAGATCTGTCACCAGAATTCCTCCCGGGACCGCGCCGCGGGCGGTCGCGCCTCGTGACGCCCGAGGCCGCCGAGCAGCTGGCGCTGGCCGCGCTGGGCTTCCTGGCCGGTCGGCCGGAGGAGCTGACGGTGTTCATGGCCGCCGCCGGCCTGTCGCCCGAGGAGCTGCGCAGCCGCGCCGCGGAGCCCGAGTTCCTGGGATTCGTGCTCGATTTCCTGTTGCAGGACGAGACGCTGCTGATCGACTTCTGCCAGGAGCGGGCGCTGCCCTTCGACCGGCCGATGCGCGCGCGGGCCGCGCTGCCGGGCGGCGACGCGCCGAACTGGACCTGAGGGGCGGTCGGGACGGGACTCGGCTCCCCTTCGGGGCGCCTTCGCCCGCCCGGCCGCCCGCCTGCGACGCTCGTGACGCGCGCAGGCGGGGGGAGGGGGCGCGGGGGCGCTTGTCGACTCGGGGCGGGGGGCCGAGAATGGGGGCATGTCACTCCCGCCCGGATTCCTCGACGAGCTGCGCGACCGCGTCAGCCTGGCCTCGCTGGTCGGGCGCAAGGTGTCGTGGGAGCGGGGCAAGACCAATGCCGCCAAGGGCGACTACTGGGCGCCGTGCCCGTTCCACCAGGAGAAGACCGCCTCGTTCCACGTGAAGGACCGCGAGGGGTTCTACTACTGCTTCGGCTGCCAGGCGAAGGGCGACCACATCACCTTCCTGCGCGAGGCGGAGAACCTCGGGTTCATGGAGGCGGTCGAGGCGCTGGCCCAGATGGCCGGCATGCAGATGCCCGCCCGCGACCCGGCCGAGGCCAGGCGGGCGGAGGCCAAGCGGGGCCTCGCCGAGGTGATGGAGCAATGCGTCCAGCACTTCCGCCTGCAGCTGCGCACCCACAAGGCCGAGGCGGCGCGCGCCTACCTCTCGGGCCGGGGCCTCGACGCCGCGGCGCAGGCGCGCTTCGAGATCGGCTTTGCGCCCGACGAGAGGGGCGGGCTGCTGGAGGCGATGGCCGCCAAGGGCGTGGACGCGGACATGCTGGTGCGCGCGGGCATGCTGATCCGCCCCGAGGAGGGCGACCGCGGCGGCGGCCGGCCGTTCGACCGGTTCCGCGGCCGCATCATGTTCCCGATCCGCGACGCCCGCGGGCGCTGCATCAGCTTCGGCGGCCGCGCGCTGAGCCCCGAGGCCCGCGCGAAATACCTCAACGGGCCGGAGACGGAGCTGTTCGACAAGGGCCGCTCGCTCTTCAACCACGGCCCCGCGCGGGAGGCGGCGGGCAAGGGCGCCGATCTGATCGCCGCCGAGGGCTACATGGACGTGATCGCGCTGGTGGCGGGCGGGTTCGAGGGCGCGGTGGCGCCGCTGGGCACCGCGGTGACCGCCGATCAGCTGCAGATGCTGTGGAAGATGGCCGACGAGCCGGTGGTGGCGCTCGATGGCGACACGGCCGGGCTGCGCGCGGCGCGGCGTCTGGCCGACCTCGCGCTGCCGCTGATCGGCCCCGGGCGCAGCCTGCGCTTCGCCCTGCTGCCGCCGGGCAAGGACCCCGACGACCTGATCCGCGCGCAGGGCGCGCCGGCCATGCAGAAGGTGATCGACGCGGCCCTGCCGCTGGTCGAGATGCTGTGGCGGGCCGCCTCCGAGGGGCGCGATCTGTCGAGCCCGGAGCGGCGCTCGGCGCTCGACCGCGATCTCGGCCAGCTGCTGCGCCGGATCGAGGACCGCAACCTGCGCCGTCACTACGCCGAGGCGATGCGCGAGCGGCGCGACGCCCTGTTCGGGCGCCCCACAGCCCCCGCGCCGCGGTCCGCGGCCGATCCTGGCTACGGCGCCGATCCCCGCGGCGAGTCGCGGCCCGAATACGGCTCCCCCACCGGACCGGATTTCGGGGGACCTGACTTCGGACCGGATTTCGAACCCGACTATGCGGCGGCCTTCGCCTCGGACCCCGGCCCCGAATTTTCCGCGCCTGCGGGACCCGAGTATTCCTCCGGCGGCAGGGGCGGCTATCCCGAGCACGGCCGCCCGGGCCGCGGCTTCCAGGGCGGCTTCCAGGGCGGGGGCCGGCCGGGCGGCGGGCGCACCTTCCCCCGGCGCGGCCGGCAGGGCGGCTTCGCGGCGGGCTTCGCCGAGGGGCCCACCCCCGAGGCGCGGGGCAGCGCGCTGGTCGCCTCGCCCCAGGCGCAGACCCGGATCCGAGAGAGCGTGATCCTGTGGGGCGTCCTCAACCACCCCCAGGCCGCCGAGCGCCACGAGGACGCCCTGCGCGAGATGCCGTTCTCGGATCCGGCGCTGGCGAGCCTGCGCGACGCGCTGCTCGACGCGCTGGCCGACGCGCTCGACGCCGAAGACCCCCGCGCCGTGCTGTCGCGGGCGCTGGAGGCGAAGATGAACGGCGACCCGCGTTCGGCCCTCTCGGCCGGGCCGCTGGTGCTGACGCGCGCGCTGGGACCCGACGCGCCGCCCGACCTTGCGGCCGCCGCCCTGACCGAGGCGCTGACCCACCATGCGGGACACCTCTCCGCCAGGGAGGAGGGAAAGGCGGCGATCGAGGAGATTTCCCTCGACACGGTCGATGAAATCGCCCATCGCCTCGCCTACATCATCCGCGAGCGGGAAGAAGCCCTGCGCCGAGGTCTCGGCGGAGAGGGCGGTTCCGCCGAGGGGGACGATCAGCTGTCCCAGCGGTTGCGCGCGTTCATCGACCGCGAGCCGTGGCGAAAAGGGCCCAGGCGGCGAAACTAGCGCCGGGCATGGTGATTCGGGGGCCGAATCGCCTATATCGGATCGGAGCAGGACGGCACGGGTGCGTCCAATGGTGATTCGCCCGAGGGCTGGGGGCGACGCCCTGGAGGATTTGAATGGCTGCGAAAGACGTCGACGACTCCAAGGAAGAGGAACAGGCCGAAAGCGCGGGGCCGATGCTCGACATGAGCCAGGCCGCGGTCAAGAAGATGATCGCCGCCGCCAAGGCCAAGGGCTTCATCACTTACGAGGAGCTCAACCGCGTTCTTCCGCCTGAGCAGGTCAGTTCGGAACAGATCGAAGACGTGATGTCCCTTCTCTCGGAGATGGGGGTCAATGTCGTCGAGGAGGAGGAGACCGAGGCCGAAGAGGCCAAGGAGGAATCCAAGGAGGTCGTTCCGGCCCAGACCCAGAGCGAGAGCCTCGACCGCACCGACGACCCGGTGCGCATGTACCTGCGTGAGATGGGCTCGGTCGAGCTGCTCTCGCGCGAGGGCGAGATCGCCATCGCCAAGCGCATCGAGGCCGGCCGCGGCACGATGATCTCGGGCCTGTGCGAAAGCCCGCTGACCTTCCAGGCGATCACCATCTGGCGGGACGAGCTGGTCGAGGAGCGGATCATGCTCCGCGACGTCATCGACCTCGAGACCACCTTCGGCGCCTCGATGGACGAGGAAGCCGAGGAGGTGATCGCCGAGGCCGAGGGCGAGGAAGTGGTCGCCGAGGTCCAGGCCGGCCCCGAGGCCGCCGCCCAGGCCGGCGCGCCCGAAGCCGCCAAGTCGGTCTCGGACACCGACGACGAGGAGGAGGACACCGAGTCCTCCCCGCGCGGCGGCGACGATGACGACGACGAGGAGGAGCAGGCGAACCTGTCGCTCGCCGCGATGGAAGCGGCGCTGAAGCCCGACGTGCTCGCCAAGCTCGACCGCATCGCCGAGGACTACGTGCGCCTGCGCGAGATGCAGACCTCGCGCATCGGCGCCGCGCTCTCGGAGACCAAGCACTTCTCGGCCCACGAGGAGCTGGAGTACCAGCGCCTGCGCTCCGAGATCGTGATCCTGGTCAACGAGCTGCACTTCCACAACAACCGCATCGAGGCGCTGGTCGACCAGCTCTACGGCATCAACCGCCGCCTGATGACGCTGGAAGGCCAGCTGGTGAAGATGGCCGACCTCGCGCGGGTCGACCGGCGCGAGTTCATCCAGGAATACCGCGACAGCGAGCTCGACCCGATGTGGGTCGAGCGCGTGGGCAAGCTCAAGGGCAAGGGCTGGGCGGCGTTCTCCGAGAAATACGGCGTGCGCGTCGAGGAAGTGCGCGGCGAGATCGGTCAGATCGGCCAGCACGTCGGCGTCGACATCCCCGAGTTCCGCCGCATCGTCCAGACCGTCCAGAAGGGCGAGAAGGAAGCGCGGCAGGCCAAGAAGGAGATGGTCGAGGCGAACCTGCGTCTCGTGATCTCCATCGCCAAGAAGTACACGAACCGCGGCCTGCAGTTCCTGGACCTGATCCAGGAGGGCAACATCGGCCTGATGAAGGCGGTGGACAAGTTCGAGTACCGGCGCGGCTACAAGTTCTCGACCTACGCCACCTGGTGGATCCGCCAGGCGATCACCCGCTCGATCGCCGACCAGGCGCGCACCATCCGCATCCCCGTGCACATGATCGAGACCATCAACAAGCTGGTCCGCACGGGTCGCCAGATGCTCCACGAGATCGGCCGCGAGCCGACCCCCGAGGAGCTGGCGGCGAAACTCCAGATGCCGCTGGAGAAGGTGCGCAAGGTGATGAAGATCGCCAAGGAGCCGATCTCCCTCGAGACGCCGATCGGCGACGAGGAAGACAGCCAGCTCGGCGATTTCATCGAGGACAAGAACGCGGTCCTGCCGCTCGACAGCGCGATCCAGGCGAACCTCAAGGACACCACCACCCGGGTCCTGGCGAGCCTCACCCCGCGCGAGGAGCGCGTGCTGCGCATGCGCTTCGGCATCGGCATGAACACCGACCACACCCTCGAAGAGGTCGGCCAGCAGTTCTCGGTCACCCGCGAGCGCATCCGCCAGATCGAGGCGAAGGCGCTGCGCAAGCTCAAGCATCCCAGCCGCTCGCGCCGGCTGCGCAGCTTCCTCGACAGCTGATCCTCGTCCCCCGGGGCGACGACAGGGGCCGGCGGATCCTTCCGCCGGCCCTTTGCGTTGCGCCGCGGCCGCGCCCCGCAGGGCTTCCAACCTGTGGCGACGCCTTGTTTTGCGCACGCCCATGAACCCGGTTTGACGGCCATGTCCGGTTTGCTTGACGCGACGTCTTTCCGGGCGCGACGATCTCCTCCTGAGGAAACGCCCGCGCCGGTGTGGCGATGCGGATGAGCCCGGGCGCATGTCCGGGCCCGCCTGCGCGCCTGCGCGCGTTCATGGGGAAGGGGCCCGCGCCGACGTCGTCTCGGCCGCGAGGCCAGCCGTTCGCGCGTGCGGGCGGCGGGGTGGAGAAGACCGATGGCTTTCATTCTGGCGACCAACACGACCGTGCAGATCACGCTGTCCGACAACGACCGGCTCTATGTTCCGCGCGACGTCACGGTCGCGGTGGGGACGCAGGCGGCGGTGGTCGGCGACCTGATCGACGACAACGCTCACGAAGTGATGGTCGACGGCGCCCTCGTCTCGGGCGGCGGCAACGCGATCATCCTGGGCGACGATGGCGCGGGGCTCGGCAGCAACCGCCTGGTGATCGGCGAGACGGGCGTGGTCCGCTCGCTCAACGTGCCGGGAAACTCCGCGATCTACATGATCGGGACGGACTCGATCCTGCAGAACGCAGGCGAGGTCACCGGGACCTGGGGCGCCTATCTCCAGGACTGGGACGACGGCGCGATCCTCAACACCGGCCTCCTGCAGGGCATGCAGCAGGAGGGGCTGGCGGCCATCAACGCGCTGAACCTCAACCTGACCAACACCGGCCAGATCCTCGGCGCCGATGACGCGCTCTCGGGCAATGAGGCGGACTTCGACCGGCTGTTCAACACCGGCGAGATCCTGGGCGGCGCCGAGGGCGTCGGGATCTCGATCTTCTCGACCGGGGAGGGCTCGCTGATCGTCAACCGGGGGCTGATCGCGGGTGGCGAGGCGGCGATGCAGCTCTCGGACCTCGACGACGTGGTGCGCAACCGCGGGGACATGGACGGCGACGTGCGGCTGGGCGACGGCGCGGACGTCTATAACGGCGGGCGGCGCAGCGAGGTCGACGGGCGCATCGAAGGCGAGGGCGGCGACGACGTGCTCAAGGGCGGCGCGGCCGACGAGCTGATCTTCGGCGGCGACGGCGCGGACGAGATCCACGGCCGCAAGGGCGACGACGAGATGATCGGGGGGGCCGAGGCCGACGTCTTCGTCATCTCGCTGCGCAACGGCGACGACCGGATCCGCGATCTGGCGCCGGGCGAGGACGAGGTCGACCTCTCGGCCTTCGACCTGAACTGGAAGCCGCTGAAGAAGAAGATGATGGAGGACACCGACCTCGGCATCCTGATCGACCTCGAGGACAAGCGCGGCGGCACGGTGCTGCTCGAGGGGCTCGAGATATCGGAGATATCGAAGGGCGACTTCATCCTCTGAGGGCGCAGGCCCCGCAGGCGCGCGCCCCGCCGCCCGGACACGGGCGACGGGGCGTCTTCATGTGCGCGACAGGCGTTCGGTGTTATGAACGTTACGTCAACTTTGGCAAGCCGAACTTCCGGTGGAGGCCGACATGAAGTTTTTTATCGCAATTTTCGCGACCCTTGGGCTGGCGCTGGCCGCCGCCGCGCAGACCCCGACCCCGACGCCAACCTGCCCGGACACGCACGTGCCCTGCGGCGGCGCTTGCTGCGCGAAGTGAGGGCGGACCATGCCCGGAACCTGGAGCGTCCGTCTCGCCCTGGTGGCGGCCTTGCTGGCGGGCGCGTATCTCTACCACGTCGTCACCAACATCTCGAAACCTGACATCATCGCCTATTTCGACCTCGATCGCGGCGCCTCGGGGGCCGCGTTCGCAGTGGCCGGCGACCTGGTGGCGGTGTCGCCCGACGGGCTGCGGGTCGAGTCGATCTGCGGGCTGGAGGTGACGCAGTCCCTGCGCCGCCAGGCCCGGATCGACGCGATCTATGTCAACGACCTGGGGCGGGAGCTGCCGACCTTCACCAAGTTCTGGACCTGGGTCGGCACCCTGGGCGCGGCGGAGGCGGAGCCCTCGCCCCCCGACCAGATCGCCTTCCGCGGCGCCTACGAAGAGCTGTCCTCGGCTTCGGCCATCGCGGGCTTCGTGACTCCGGCGTGCACCTGCGAGATGGCCGCGCGGATCAGCCGGCGGGAAAAGATCTGCACCACGCTCGCCACCCTGTCCGAGCGGCACGAGGGGGACGCGGACGCGCGGGTGATCGCGATCCGCTTCGCACGGGCGGCGAATTTCGTGCCCCAGTCGAGCTTCGAGGCCTGCGGGCTGGAATACACCGCCGCCGCCGCCTCGGCCGCGACCGCCACCTGCGAGGAGCAGGACCGTCTGCCCTGGGACGTGACCCTGCGCCGTCTGCTGCGGGTGATCGAGGAGCGGCCCAACGCGCGCGTCGCCGAGGCGGCCGCCGACTGATCGCAGGCCGGGGGCGCGGGTTTCGGGTTGACCGGGGCCCCCGGCGGCGGCTGGATGCGGCGATGACCGAGCCTGCCCGCCTGCGCCTGTCGAACCCCGACGCCCGCCGCCTGTTCCTGCATCGCCACGCCCTCTGCGACTCCGGGCCGGAGACGCCGGGCAAGGCCGGGCTGATGGCGCTGATCCGGCGTCTGGGCTTCGTGCAGGTGGACTCGATCGCCACCGTCGAACGGGCGCACCACATGATCCTGTCGGCGCGCCGCCGCTCCTACCGTCCCGCGCAGCTCGCGCCCCTGCTGGAGCGGGACCGGGCGCTGTTCGAGCACTGGACCCATGACGCCTCGCTGATCCCTTCGGAGTTCTTCCCCCACTGGCGTCCCCGCTTCGCGCGCGACCGCGAGCGTCTGGCCGGGGCCTATCGCAGCTGGCAGGGCGACTTCGCCCACCGTTTCGACGACGTGCTGGAGCATATCCGCCGCCACGGCCCCGCCCAGGCCCGCGAGATGGCGACCGAGGACGAGACGCGCACCGGCGAGATGTGGTCCTGGACCCCCTCCAAGACCGCCGTCGAGTTCCTGTGGCGCTGCGGCGAGCTGGCGGTCTGTTCGCGCTCGGGCTTCCAGAAGCGCTTCGATCTGGCCGAGCGGGTGATCCCGCCCGAGCATTTCGACCCCCACCCCAGCCGCGAGGACACCGTCGACTGGGCCTGCCGTGGGGCGCTGGATCGCTTGGGCTTCGCCACCTCGGGCGAGATCGCGGCCTTCTGGGCCACGGTGACCCCGACCGAGGCCAGGGACTGGTGCGCCGCCCGCCTGGCCGCAGGCGAGATCGAGGAGGTCGAGATCGAGGGCGTCGCCGGCCCGCCGCGGCGCGCCTACGCCTGGCCCGGCCTCGACGAGGCCGCCGCCGCGGCGCCGCCCGCTCCGGGACGGCTGCGGGTGCTCTCGCCCTTCGACCCGGCCCTGCGCGACCGCAAGCGGGCCGAGCGCCTGTTCGGCTTCTTCTACCGGATCGAGATCTACGTGCCCGCCCCGAAGCGCCGCTGGGGCTACTACGTGTTCCCGCTGCTCGAGGGGGACCGCCTGGTCGGGCGCATCGACATGAAACGCCGCGCGGGACGGCTGGAGGTCTCGGCCCTGTGGCCCGAGGCGGGCGTCGCCTTCGGCAAGGGCCGGCTGGCGCGGCTCGAGGCCGAACTGACCCGCGTCGCCCGGTTTTCGGGGTGCGAGGACGTGGCGTTTCTCGACGGCTGGCTGCGTCCGCCCGGACACCCTCCCGACCCGGCTGGCTGAGGCGTGGGCCGTGCGACGCGCTCGCGGCTTGACCCCGATCAAGGTCCTGCGCCCGAGATCGGCCTAGAAGCGCCGCAGGCCGGCCCTGCTTGGGGGAGGCGGCCTGGCAATCAGGGAGACCCCGCGCGATGATCGACGCGCCGCATTTCAAGAGCATGCTCGAGACGCGCCTCGCGGAGCTGGAGTCGCGGCTGCACAGGATCGAGGCCGATCTCGATGCGCCCGCGAATCCCGACCTGGAGGACCGCGCGAGCGAGCGGGGCGCCGACGAGGTGCTCGAGGGGCTCGGCGCCACGGGTCTCGCCGAGATCCGCCAGATCCGCGCGGCCCTCGACCGGATCGACCAGGGGACCTACGGCGAGTGCCTGACCTGCGGCGAAGAGATCGACGTTCGCCGCCTCGAGCTTGCGCCCCACGCCGCCCAGTGCATGGCCTGCGCCAGCCGGGCCTGAGCGCCGGGGCTGCGCTTCGCCCGATGATGTTCTTGTAATGTTCCGGGGTTCGCGCCATCCTGCCGGGCAGGAGGCGCGAGTCCCATGGAAGATCTCTTCGACCCGTTCGATGCAACCGACCGCGGCGGCTGCGGCTTTGCCGAGCGGGCGCCCGTGGACCCGGCCCGCCGGCGCGGCCGGGGCGCGGTCAGCAACCGCGTGGGCCGCTTTGAACGCGAGAGCCGCGCCCCGGCCGACGACGGCTGGGCGCGCGAGGACGAGGCGACGCCCCTGCGCACCGAGGTGCTGGTGGACCGCTCGCGCCGGGTGATCGCGCGCAACACCTCCCCCGATCTGCCCTTCGACCGCTCGATCAACCCCTACCGGGGCTGCGAGCATGGCTGCGTCTACTGCTTCGCCCGACCGACGCACGCCTATCTGGGGATGTCGCCGGGGCTGGATTTCGAGACCCGGATCATGATCAAGCCCGACGCGCCCGAGCGGCTGGCCGAGGAACTGCGCGCGCCCGGGTATGAGTGTCGGCCCATCGCCATGGGGACCAACACCGACCCCTACCAGCCGCTCGAGGGGGACAAGCGCGTGACGCGGCGCATCCTTGAAGTGCTGCGCGCCCATCGCCACCCGGTGACCATCGTGACCAAGGGCGCAGGCGTGACGCGGGATCTCGACATCCTGGGCGAGATGGGGCGGCAGGGGCTTGCGCGGGTGCATCTGTCGGTGACCACGCTCGACCATCGCCTCAGCCGCTCGCTCGAGCCGCGGGCGGCGAGCCCCCAGGCCCGGCTGCGCGCGGTCGCGGCGCTGGCGAAGGCGGGGGTGCCGACGGGGGTGATGGCGGCCCCCGTGATCCCGGCGCTGACCGACCACGAGCTGGAGCGGATCCTGGAGGCCGCGGCGCGCGCCGGGGCGCGCTCGGCCAGCTACATCGTGCTGCGGCTGCCCGCGGAGGTGCGGGACCTGTTCGTGGAGTGGCTCGAGGAGCATCGCCCCGACGCCGCCGAGCGGGTGATGGGCCGGGTGCGGGAGATCCATGGCGGGCGCGACTATGACTCGGCCTTCGGGCGGCGGATGACGGGGCAGGGAGTCTGGGCCGACCTCCTGCGTCGACGCTTCGGGGGGGCGGCGCGGCGCCTGGGCCTCGATCGGGAGATGCCGGCCCTGCGCTGCGACCTGTTCCGCAGGCCCGAGCGCCCGGGGGATCAGCTGGCGCTCGACGTCTGAGGCGGGCTCCGCCGCCGCGCGCCCCGCCGGCAGGTCGGCCCCACCCGCCCACCCTGCCGCCCTGCCGGCGGGCCGCGCGGCGGCGGGGCGTGGCGCCGGGGGGTGACCTCGCCGGCGTCGGGGGGCATTGTCCGCGCTCACCGCCGCGGAGGAGCCATGCCCAGGATCATCGCCGACCACAGTTTCGAGACGGCCGCGCGGGCGCGCCTGGGTCCCGCCGCCCGGGTCTGCGGGGTGGACGAGGCGGGGCGCGGGCCCTGGGCGGGGCCGGTGCATGCGGGGGCGGTGATCCTCGATCCCGCCGCGATCCCGCCGGGCCTGGCCGATTCCAAGGCGCTGAGCGCGAAACGGCGGGAGGCGCTGTCTGCGGCCTTGTTGGGGTGCGCCGTCTGCGGGGTCGGCGTCGCCTCGGTCGCCGAGATCGACGCGCTGGGCCTGGGACCGGCGGCGGATCTGGCGATGACCCGGGCGATCGCGGCGCTGGGGGTGGCGCCGGACTGGGCGATCGTCGACGGGCGGCGCCTGCCGCGGGGCCTGGTCCCGCCCGGCGAGTGGCTGGTGAAGGGCGACGCGCGCTGCCTGTCGGTCGCCGCGGCCTCGATCCTGGCCAAGGTGGCGCGGGACGCGGAAATGGACCGCCTGGCCCTCGATCACCCCGGATACGGGTGGGAGACGAACCGCGGATATGGGACCGCGGGGCACCTGGGCGCCCTCAAGCGCTTGGGGGTGACCCCACATCATCGGCGTTCCTTCAGGCCGATACACAACATCTTGCTTGAAGAGTCGCGCACAACCTCCTGATTCAAAAGAATATTGACCCCGATTCGCGTTTCCCGCATACCTGATTCGCACCAAGGGTACGAAACAGAGGGGGTCGCGCGATGTCGGCCGAGACCAGCCAGACCGCCGCGCCGAGCCGCGCGAAGATCGTCCGCACCGCCGCCGCCGCGGCCCGCCCGCGCAAGGCGCCGCGCGCCCGCGTGGTGGGCGCCCAGTCGCTGCCGCTGAACCAGATCCTGTCGGGCGACTGCGTCGAGCGGATGAACGCCATGCCCGAGGGCTCGGTCGACATGATCTTCGCCGATCCGCCCTACAACCTGCAGCTTCGCGGCGACCTGCACCGGCCCGACAACTCGAAGGTCGACGCGGTCGACGACGCCTGGGACCGGTTCGACGGGTTCGCGGCCTACGACCGCTTCTCGCGCGCCTGGCTGAAGGCCGCGCGCCGGGTGCTGAAGCCGGGCGGGACGATGTGGGTGATCGGCAGCTATCACAACATCTTCCGCGTCGGCGCCGCGCTGCAGGACGAAGGGTTCTGGGTGCTGAACGACATCATCTGGCGCAAGTCGAACCCGATGCCCAACTTCCGCGGCCGGCGCTTCACCAACGCCCACGAGACGCTGATCTGGGCGGCGCGCGACGAGGGCGGCAAGTACACCTTCAACTACGAGGCGCTGAAGTCGCTCAACGATGGCGTGCAGATGCGCTCGGACTGGGTGCTGCCGATCTGCTCCGGGGGCGAGCGGCTGAAGGACGACGCCGGACGCAAGGCGCACCCGACCCAGAAGCCCGAGGCGCTGCTGCACCGCATCATCCTGGGCGCCAGCCAGCCGGGCGACGTGATCCTGGATCCGTTCTTCGGCTCTGGCACCACCGGGGCCGCCGCGCGACGGCTGGGCCGCGCCTGGATCGGGATCGAGCGCGAGGAGGCCTATCGCACGGCCGCCGCCAAGCGCATCGCCGCGGTGCAGCCCTATGACATGGAGGCGCTGCAGACCGCGCGCTCGCGTCGCGCCGCCCCGCGGATCCCCTTCGGCCAGGTGGTCGAGCGGGGGATGCTGCGTCCGGGCCAGGTGCTGAGCTCGGCCGACGGGCGCCGCCAGGCCAAGCTGCGCGCGGACGCGACGCTGTCGGCTGACGGGACCACCGGTTCGATCCACCAGGTCGGCGCCGCGGTGCAGGGGGCCCCAAGCTGCAACGGCTGGACCTTCTGGCACTTCGAGAAGGACGGCGCGTTGGTGCCGATCGACTGGCTGCGCCAGCAGATCCAGGCCGAAGCAGAAGGCTGAGGCCGCGCGCGAGGTCAGCCTCCGCCCGATTTTGACACAGGGCCCCGGGACGCGTTTCCGGGGCCCTGTTTCATGGGCTCGCGCGGGCGGGGCGTCGCGGGGCGGGCGACTCGTCCCTCTCGCCCCGAGGCCGGGCAGGGCCGCGCGCCAGGGGCGCCGGACCTCAGGGAGACGCTGCGCGTCGCCCGGCTGGCGACAACCGAACGGCGAAACTTCGTATCATCCGCAACCGCTGCAAGGCGTGACAATTCAACCGGTTAAGTTCTTGTTGCGGCGCCGCATCGAAATATGGCAAATTTCTGGCACGTAAGGTTGCCTCCCCCCGTCTCGCGTGTACCCGGGAGGCTTGTCCGCGTCGTCATCAATCGGTGCAACGTCATGAAGTTCTCCTACGCCGTCTCCAATGTGCTCGCCAACTTCGCCGAGTTCCGCGGCAGGGCCGGACTTGCGGAATTCTGGTGGTGGTGCCTGTTCGCGCTGCTCGTGCAGCTGGCCATGGTGGTGCTGGACAACACGCTCAGCGCGATGGTCCTGGGTTTCCCGATGTTCTCGCAGCGCTCGGGCCATCCGTTGACGCTGCTGGTCGGGCTGGTGCTGGCGCCTCCGACGCTCGCGGTCGCGGCCCGGCGGCTTCACGACGTGGGCCGCTCGGGCTGGCTGCTGCTGGTCGGCTTCGTGCCGGTGGTCGGCAACCTCTACCTGCTGTGGGCGCTGTCGCGCCCGACCTCGACGCGGTCCAACCGCTACGGCTCCTCGGTCCACGGGCTGCAGCGGACCTGATCGCCGCGGGGCGCGGGACGGGTCCCGACGCCCCGGCGAGAGCCGTCCGATCCTCCGCCGCTCAAGCCTCCAGCGCCGAGAGGCCGAGCAGGAGCGCCTTCTTCATCACGGTGGGCAGACGATCGGCCTGCGCGCGGGCCCGAGGGACAAAGGCCCCGCGCACAGGCCGGGACTCCTCCGCTGTCCTGGCCACCATGATGTCCAGGATCAGTTGGAAATGGGTGAAGACGTGGCGGGCCTGCGAGGGGATGCGTCTCCAATCTGCGGAAAGCGGCGCGGCCTCGGCGACCTCCCGATCGGAGGGCGGGGACTCGCCCGCTCCGCGAAGGTCCCAGCCGGTGCCGGGCAGGCCGGGCATGCCCCCCAGCAGCCCCGTCTCGGGCCGGGTCTCGAGCAACAGCGCGCCCGAGGGCGAGACCGCCACGAAGACCGTGCCGCGCCGCGTCGGCTTGGCGGCCTTGGGCGCCTTGCGGGGCAGGGTGTCGGCGATGCCGGCGGCCCGCGCGGCGCAGGGATCGCGCAGCGGGCACAGCACGCAGGCCGGCGAGCGGGGCGTGCAGATCGTGGCGCCGAGGTCCATCATCGCCTGGGCATGGTCGCCGGGACGCGTCATTGGCGTCAGCCGGGCGGTCAGGACGCGAAGCTCGGGCTTTGAGGCGGGCAGCGGCGTCTCGACGGCGAAAAGGCGCGAGACCACCCGCTCGACGTTGCCGTCCATCACCGCGGCGGGCCGGTCGAAGGCGATGGCCGCGACCGCCGCGGCGGTGTAGGGGCCGAGGCCCGGAAGCTCGCGCAGCGCATCCTCGCGATCGGGAAAGCGGCCGCCGTGGTCCTCGGCCACCGCGCGGGCGCAGCGCAACAGGTTGCGGGCGCGGGCGTAGTAGCCAAGCCCCGCCCAGGCCGCCATCACCTCCGCGTCCGGAGCGGCGGCGAGGTCCGCGACCGTCGGCCAGGTCTGGGTGAAGCGCAGGAAATAGGGCGCGGCGTGGGGGACGGTGGTCTGCTGGAGCATGATCTCCGACAGCCACACCCTGTAGGGATCGGGCAGGACGCCCGCCGCCCGCTGATCCGGCGGCACGCGCCAGGGCAGGGTGCGGGCGTGGCGGTCGTACCAGGCGAGCAAGGCGGCTGACATCGCCGCATCCTGCGGCGCCTGGGGACCGGGCGCGGGAGCCTCGGCCTTTGGCCGGCGGCCGCGGCGCGGCGCGGGCGCAGCCTCGGCCGGCGTCTCCGGGATCGCCCTCTTCGGCGTCGTCTTCGGGGCCATTTTCGGGGTCATTTTCTGGGCCGGATCCTCGGCGGGCGTTGTCTCGGCCGGCGTGGCGCGCGAGGGGCGGGCCGGGCGGCGGGGGCCCGCGGGACGGGCCGGCGCGGCGGGACGGCGCACGCCGCTCATCCCTCCCGCCCGGGGGGCGAGGCGACGCGGCCCCTAGGCAGGGCGCCGCGAAGCGGGCAGGCTGACGGGGACGGGGCAGGGAGCGTGGACATGGGCGACACCCTCGACAAGGACGGCGGCGGAGGCAAGCGGCCAGGGGCCGGCGGCCGCCGCGTGCGGCGTCCGGGCGCGCGCTCGGGCCCGATGGGCGGGGTGCGCCCTGCCGCGGCCGCGCCCGCCAAGGCGTCCGGCGCGGGTCAGGCGCCGGCCGATGCGCCGATCAAGGAGGCCGCCGCGCCCAAGGCCCGCAAGGCCCCCCCGCCCAAGCGGCGCGAAATGGGCTTCCTGCAGGTGGGCGCCCTGACCTCGGCCCCCGTGCGCGAGGTCTCGGCCCGCCGCGGCTTCGCCGAAACCAGGATCCTGACCGACTGGGTCGCCATCGCGGGCGAGTCGCTCTCGGCTCACTGCCGCCCGTTGAAGATCGGCTACTCCGGCGCCTCCTTCGGCGCGACCCTTTACCTCGAGGTCGAGGGCGCCCGCGCCGCCGAGGTCGAGATGCAGGGCCCCAAGATCATCGAGCGGGTGAACGCCCACTACGGCTACCGCGCCGTGTCGCGGGTGCGCATCCAGCAGGCCGGCCGCCTGTCCTCGGCCGCCCGCGACGCCCAGCCCGGCATGGCCGAGACCGGCGCCCCTTTTGCCCGCGCGCCCCACGGCCTCCCCCCGCCGGAAGTGGCCGAGGTCGAGGACGAGGGGCTGCGCGCCGCCCTCTCGCGTCTTGGCCAGCGGGTGCGGGCGGGGCCCGCCGGGAGGCGCTGAGCCCGGCCCCGGTCCGCCCCGCCGGCCCCATTTTCGAGCCCGCTTTCGAGCCCGCTTTCGAGATCGTGATTCCACGGCCTGCGCGGGGATTTGAGCCTGCGCCCCCGTCGCGCTATGACCTCCCCCAGTCCCTCCTCCGTCCCGAGGCGGGGGAGATGGTTCGAAGGTCGACAGGAAAGGCCGCCGATGAAACGCATCCTTCTCTCCGTCGCCGCTGCGGCGGCGCTCGCGCTCACCTCTCTCGCGACCTCCGCCCAGGCGCAGGACGACGTCGAGATCACCGAGGGCGGCGTGCTGCTGGGCGTGCAGATCGAGGGCGATCCCGACGCCCCGGTGCATGTGATCGAGTACGCCTCGCTGACCTGCCCCCACTGCGCGCAGTTCCAGACCGACATCTTCCCGGAGCTGAAGAAGGACTACATCGACACCGGCAAGATCACCTATGAGCTGCGCGAGGCCTATTTCGACCGCTTCGGCCTGATGGCCGCGATCGTGGCGCGCTGCGGCGGGCCGGACCGCTACTTCGGCTTCATCGACCTGTTCCTGTCGCGCCAGTCGCGCTGGGCGCGCGCCGACGACATCCCCGCCGAGCTCGCCAAGATGGGTCGCCAGGGCGGTCTGACCGAGGAGCAGGTCAACGCCTGCCTGAGCGACTCCACCGCCGAGCGCGCCCTGGTCGAGATGTATCGCGACTATCGCGAGGACCCGCGCTTCACCGGCACCCCGACGCTGATCGTGGGCGACGAGAAGGTCGAGAACCCGACCTGGGAGAACCTGAAGGCCGCGATCGACGCGGAGCTCTAATCGCAGGGGGCTGATCGCACGACCCTGAACGCCCGGCCCGAAGCCGCAGGCGAGACATCACGGCGGACGCCCGAACACGGCGTCCGCCATTCGCGTTCCGGATGAGGTCTTCCCATATCTAGGGGCGCTTTGGCTCGGCCCTCCCATATGCAGCGGTCCGCGGCTTGACCTTGAGGGCCACAGCCCGCAGGCTTCCACGGATCGGCCGGGCGCGACTCGGCGCCCTTCGGACCCCGACCGACCCAATGCACTTCACCCGGCTGCGCCTTCAGGGCTTCAAGAGCTTCGTGGACCCGACCGAGCTGGTCATCGCCCCCGGGCTGACCGGCGTGGTGGGGCCCAACGGCTGCGGCAAGTCCAACCTGCTCGAGGCGCTGCGCTGGGTGATGGGGGAGACCTCGGCCAAGGCGATGCGCGGCGGCGAGATGGAGGACGTGATCTTCGCCGGCGCCTCGACCCGCCCCGCGCGCAGCTACGCCGAGGTCGCGATCCGCATCGACAATGTCGAGCGCACCGCGCCCGCCGAGTTCAACCACGCCGACGACCTCGAGATCTCCCGCCGCATCACCCGCGACGCCGGCTCCGCCTATCGGCTGAACGGCAAGGAGCTGCGCGCCCGCGACGTGAAGATGCTGTTCGCGGATGCGTCCACCGGCGCGCATTCCCCCGCGCTGGTGCGCCAGGGCCGGATCTCGGAGCTGATCAACGCCAAGCCCACGGCCCGCCGCGCGATCCTCGAGGAGGCGGCGGGCATCGGCGGCCTCTACCAGCGCCGCCATGAGGCGGAGCTGAAGCTGCGCGCGGCCGAGGACAATCTCGCCCGCGTCTCCGACGTGCTCGACAAGCTGGGCGAGCAGCTTGGCCAGCTCCAGCGCCAGGCCCGGCAGGCCGCCCGCTACCGCGAGATCGCCGCCGACCTGCGCCGGGCCGAGGGGATGCTGCTGTGGCTGCGCTGGCGCGAGGCCGGGGACGAGGAAGCCGAGGCCCAGCGCCGGCTGGCCGAGGCGACCGGTCTCGCCGCCCGCGCCCAGACCGAGGCCGCGGCCCGCGCCGCCGCCCGCGCCGAGGCCGACGCGGCGCTGCCGGCCCTGCGCGAGGAAGACGCGGTGGCCGCCGCCATCCTGCAACGCGCGCTCGTGGAACGCGACCAGGTCGACGAGCGCCTGCGCCAGGCCGCCTCGGACATCGCGCGGCTGGAGGCCCGCGCCGTGCAGCTCAACCGCGACCTGGAGCGCGAGAGCTCGCTGGGCCGCGACGCGGACGAGAGCGTCGAGAAACTCGACTGGGAGGAAGCCCAGCTTCGCGAGCAGCAGGACGGCCAGGCAGACCGGCTGGCGGAGGCGGCGGAGGCCTCCCGCGCCTCGACCGTGGCGGTGGAGCACGAGGAAACCGAGCTCGACCGCCTGACCGGCGACGCCGCGCGCCTCGCGGCCCGCCACCAGTCCGCCGCCCGCCGGATGGAGGAGGCTCGCGGCCAGCGCGCCAAGGCCGAGGCCGAGCTGCTGCGCGCCGAGCAGGGGCTCGCCGCCGAGGCCGAGGCCGCCGCCCGCGCCGAGGAGGCGCTCGAGGCCGCCGGATCCGGCGCCGAGGCCGCCCGAGAGGCCGCCGAGGTTGCCGAGGAAGCCCTCGCCGCCGCCGAGACCGAGCGCGGCGAGGCCCAGCAGGCCGAGTCCGAAACCCGCGCCGCCGCCTCCTCCGCCCAGGCCGAGGCGGGCGCGGTGAAGGCCGAGGCCGACGCGCTCGACCGGCTGCTCGCGCGCGACAAGGGCGCCGAGGGCCAGATGCTCGACCGCGTCGAGGTGGCGCCCGGCTACGAACCGGCGCTTGGCGCGGCGCTCGGCGACGACCTGCGCGCGCCCGAGGTGGACGAAGCCGGCGCCGGCTGGCGCCCGCTGCCCGACTATGCGGGCGCCCCGGACCCGCTGCCCGAGGGCGCGACGCCGCTCGCCGCCCATGTCGCCGCGCCGGCCGCGCTGTCGCGCCGGATCGCGCGCATCGGCCTGGTGGCGGACCCGGCCGAGGGCCACCGCCTGCAGGCCTCGCTGCGCCCGGGCCAGCGGCTGGTCACCGCGCAGGGCGACCTGTGGCGCTGGGACGGCTACCGCGCCTCGGCCGCCGACGCGCCCTCGGCCGCCGCCCTGCGGCTGCAGCAGCGCAACCGGCTCGCCGCCCTGCGAGAGCAGCTGGAGGCGGCCGAGGAGGTCCTTGCCGCCGCCCGCGAGGCGCAGGAGGAGGCGCGCGCCCGCCTCGCCGCCGCCACCCAGGCCGACGCCGCCGCCCGCGCCGCCCGCCGCCAGGCCGACGGGGCGCTGGCCGAGGCCGAAAAGACCCTGACCCGCGCCGAGGGCGAGCTGGATCTGCGCCGCTCGCGCCACTCCGCGCTCGCCGACAGCCTGGAAGCCCGCCGCGCCGAGGCCGAATCCGCCCAGGAGGCTCTGGTCGAGGCCGAGGAGACGCAGGCGGAACTGGAGGACCTCGACGAGGCCCGCGCCGCCGCCGAGGCCGCCAAGACGGTCGTGGCCGACGCCCGCGCCGCGATGCTCGCCGCCCGCTCCGCCGAGCAGGAGCGCCGGCGGGAGGGCGAGGCCCGCGAGAAGCGCCTCGCCGACATCGGCAAGGAGCGCGCCGGCTGGCATCGCCGCAAGGAGACCGCCGGGCAGCGGATCTCGGAGCTGGAGATCCGCATCGAGGACACGGTCGACGAGCTGGGCCGCGCCCGCGAAACCCCCGGCGAACTTGAGCGGCGGCGCTTCGAGCTGATGGAGTCGATCTCGAAGGCCGAGATCCGCTGCAAGAATTCCGGCGACGCGCTCTCGACCGCCGAGGCCGCGCTGCGGGCCGCCGACGCCGCCCAGCGCGAGGCCGAGCGCGCCGCCTCCGAAGCCCGCGAGGCCCGGGCCCGGGTCGAGGCGCTGGCCGAGGCCGCCGCCGCGCGGGTCGCCGAGGCCGCCGAGCGCATCGAGGAGGAGACCGAGGCCCCTCCCGAGGCGCTGGCCGAGAAGCTGGAACTCGACGCCGAGACCTGCCCGCCCGCCGGCGACGTCGAGATCGACATCGTCAACCTGCGCCGCAAGCGCGACGCGCTGGGCGCGGTGAACCTGCGCGCCGAGGAGGACGCCAAGGAGCTGGCCGGCGAGAAGGACACGCTCGACGCCGAGAAGATCGACCTCGAGGAGGCCATCGCCAAGCTGCGCCAGGGCGTCGCCAGCCTGAATTCGGAGGGGCGCAAGCGCCTGCTGGCGGCCTTCGAGGAGGTGAACGAGAACTTCACCCAGCTATTCACCCGCCTGTTTGGCGGCGGCACGGCCAACCTGGTGTTGGTGGAATCGGACGATCCGCTGGACGCGGGGCTCGAGATCATGTGCATGCCGCCGGGCAAGAAGCTCTCGACCCTGTCGCTGCTCTCGGGCGGGGAGCAGACGCTGACGGCGCTGTCGCTGATCTTCGCGGTGTTCCTGGCCAACCCCTCGCCGATCTGCGTGCTCGACGAGGTGGACGCGCCGCTGGACGACGCGAACGTGACGCGCTTCTGCGATCTGCTCGACGAGATGCGCCAGCGCACCGCCACGCGCTTCCTGTGCATCACCCACCACGCGGTGACCATGGCCCGCATGGACCGCCTGTTCGGCGTGACCATGGCCGAGCAGGGCGTCAGCCAGCTGGTCTCGGTCGATCTCGAGCGGGCCGAGGCGCTGGTCGGCTGAGGGTTTTCGCGCGGGTTGCGCCGGCGCGCGGGGCCGTGATGGCGGGCCTGGCGAGAACCGCGCGTGGCGAGGGGGAAGCGCCAGGGGCAGGGCGCTCGCGCCGGCGCGAGCCGCGCAGGCTGGCCATCCCGCCTCCCCTTTGCCAGAAAGGCGCCGCGGGCGACTCCCGGCCCGTCGGAGGTTCCATGCTCGCCATCCCGTTCCCCAACATCGACCCGGCGATCTTCACCCTGTCGCTGGGCGATTTCAGCTTCTCGCTGCGCTGGTACGCGCTGGCCTACATCGTGGGGCTGGTGCTGGGCTGGCGCTACGTGGCCTGGATGATGAAGCGGCCGGCCCTGTGGCGGGGAGAGCCGCCGATGGCGCCGGCCGAGGCCGAGGAGCTGCTGACCTGGATGGTCGTGGGCGTGATCCTGGGCGGGCGGCTGGGCTTCGTGCTGTTCTACCAGCCGGGCTACTACCTCGCGAACCCGGCCCAGATCCCCGCGATCTGGAACGGGGGCATGTCCTTCCACGGCGGCTTCGTGGGCGTGATCGCGGGGATCGTGGCCTGGAGCCGCGCGCGCGGGCGCCCGATGATGGAGGTCGGCGACGCGGTGGCCTGCGCCGCGCCCATCGGCCTGCTGCTGGGGCGGGTCGCCAACTTCATCAACGCCGAGCTCTGGGGCCGGACCTCGGACCTGCCCTGGGCGGTGATCTTTCCCAATGGCGGGCCCGAGCCGCGCCACCCCTCGCAGCTCTATGAGGCGGCGCTGGAGGGGGCTCTGCTGTTCGTCGTGATGTGGGCGCTGGCGACGCGGCGCGGCTGGCTGAAGACGCCGGGCGCGATGATCGGCGTGTTCCTGGTGGGCTACGGGCTTGCGCGCTGCCTCGTCGAGCTTGTGCGCCAGCCCGACGCCTTCCTGCAGACCGAGGCCAATCCGCTGGGCCTCGCCTGGCAATGGGGCGCGACCTCGGGGCTGACCATGGGGCAGATCCTGTCGGTCCCGATGATCGCGATCGGGATTGCGGTGCTGGCGGCCGCGCGCCGTGGCCGCTGGGCGCGCGAGGCGGCGTGAGCGGCGAGAGCCCCCTCGCCCCGATCCTGCGCCGGCGCATCGTCCAGGGCGGGCCGATGCCGCTGGCGGAGTACATGGCGCTGTGCCTCGCCCACCCGCGGCACGGCTACTACACCACCCGCGATCCGCTGGGGGCGGGCGGGGATTTCACCACCGCGCCCGAGATCAGCCAGATGTTCGGCGAGCTGCTGGGCCTGTGGATCGCCCAGGCCTGGGTCGACATGGGCGCGCCTCGCGGCGCGGTGCTGGCCGAGCTGGGCCCTGGGCGCGGCACGCTGATGGCCGACGCGCTGCGCGCCGCGGGCAGGGCGCCGGGCTTCGCCGAGGCGGTCTCGCCCTGGCTGGTCGAGATCTCGCCGACCCTTCGCGCGCGTCAGGCGCGCGCGCTGGAGGGGCGCGGCGCGCAGTGGGCCGAGCGGGTCGAGGATCTCCCCGAGGGCCCGCTGCTGCTGCTGGCCAACGAGTTCTTCGACGCGCTGCCGATCCGCCAGCTGGTTCGCGCCGGCGGGCGCTGGCGGGAACGGGCGGTGCGGCTCGACGGGCAGGGGCGCCTTGTCTTCGGCCTCGGCGCCGTCGTGCCGTGGCAGGCCGACGAGCCCGACGGCGCGGTGGTCGAGACCTGCCCGGCGGGCGAGGCGGTCGCGGCCTGGATCGGCGCGCGGCTCGCCGCGCAGGGGGGCGCGGCGCTGATCGTCGACTATGGCTATGCTGCCCGGGCCCCGGGCGGCGCGGACACCTTCCAGGCCATGCGCGGGCATGCCTATGCCGATCCGCTGGCCGCGCCGGGGCAGGCGGACCTGACCGCGCATGTCGACTTTGCGGCGCTGGCGCGCGCGGCGGAGGCGGCGGGGGCCGCGGCCTGGCCGGTGGCGGGGCAGGGGCTGTTCCTCGAGCAACTGGGGATCACGGCGCGCGCGCAGACGCTGGCCCGCGCCGCCGCGCGCCCCGCCCCGGCCGGCGGTTCCCGCCCACCCACCCCACCGCCGACCGAGACGGGGCGCGCGGCGGCGGTGACGGCCGAAGACCCGGTCGAGGCCATCGTCTCCGCCCATCGTCGCCTCACCCACCCCGAGGAGATGGGGACGCTGTTCAAGGTCCTCGCGCTGACCGGGCCGGGCCAGCCGCGGCCGCCGGGGGTGTGAGGGGCGCCTCCGCTCCGCCCTCCCGGCCAGCGCCCGCGCCCCGGGCCGGCGGCGGCGGGGCGGGCGGGTGGGGCCGACGCCGGCGCGGGGCGCGGGCGCGGTTGACCGGCGGACGGGAATCGCGGCGCTTGGGCCGAGACGACGAAACGGGAGACAGGCCATGGATGGCATCGAGACGCTGACCAGCCGCGACCTCGGCGACGTGCGCCATGGCTTCTTCACCCGGCGCGGCGGCGCCTCGGGCGGCATCTACGGGGGCGAGCCGCAGGGCGGGTTGAACGCCGGCGCAGGCTCGAAGGACGACGCGGCTGCGGTCGCCGAGAACAAGGCCCGCATCGCCGCGGCCATGGGCGTCGCGCCCGACCGGCTCCTGTTCCTGCACCAGGTCCACTCCGACCGCGCCCTGTCCGTCACCGGCCCCTGGGCCGAGGCCGACGACCGCCGCGCCGACGCCATGGCCACGGCCGAGCCGGACCTGGCGCTCGCGGTCCTCTCGGCCGACTGCGCCCCGGTCCTGTTTCACGACCCGGAGGCCCGCGTCATCGGCGCCGCGCACGCCGGCTGGCGCGGCGCGCTGGGCGGCGTTCTGGAAGCGACCCTCGAGGCCATGGAAACCCTGGGCGCCGCACGCGCGCGCATCCGCGCCGCCGTGGGCCCCTGCATCTCCCAGGCCGCCTATGAGGTCGGGCCCGAGTTCCTCGACGCGTTCACCATCGACGACCCCGAGGCGCAGCGCTTCTTCTCGGGCGGGCCCAACGGACGCCCGATGTTCGACCTGCCCGGCTACGCCCTGCGGCGCCTGCGCGAGGCCGGCGTGGCCGAGGCCGCCTGGACCGGCCACTGCACGTATCGCGACGAGGCGCGCTTCTACTCCAACCGGCGCGCGGTGCACCGGGGGGAGGGGGACTACGGCCGCCTCGCCTCGGTCATCGTGCTGACGGGCTGAGGGGCGCGCCGCGCAGCCAGCCCGTCGCCACCGCCCGCGCCCAGCCCTCGCGTCCCGCGGCGCGCGCGATCCCGGCCATGCGGGCGGGATCGTAGGGAACCTGGCGGAAGCTCGTCGCCCAGGCCTCTCCCCGACGCTCGGCCACCGCGTAGCTCGCCAGCGGCGTGCCGGTCTGGACCACGTGGGGAAAAGGCTCGACATCCTCGTAGCCGGGGCAGCCGACCGAGCCGGGGTTCACGATCACCCGCCCGTCGGGCAGATCCACCCGGCGGGGCAGGTGAGTATGCGCGCACAGCGCCAGCCCCGCATCGACCCCGAGCGCGGCCCGCGCGATCCCGGCCAGGCCCCGGAACGCGACGTCGCCGGCGGGCGTCACCGTCTCGAGCCAGTATTCCAGGTCGTCGCGCGGCGTGCCGTGGCAGGCGAACACGTCCCCGACGCGGCGGGTGGCGGGCAGCGCGGTCAGCCAGGCCAGCTGCGCGTCAGTCAGATCCTCGCGCGCGAACCGGTCCGAGGGGTTCATGTTCTCGCCCCCCGCCGCGACCCAGCGGTCATGGTTGCCCCGGATCGAGACCATGCCCGCGCGCGCCATCGTCAGCTCCAGCGTCTCGCGCGGGGCCATCGGGCCGCTGACATGGTCGCCCAGGTTGAAGATCGAGCGCAGGCCCAGCGCGTCGATATCGGCCAGCACCGCGGCCAGCGCGTCGGCATTGCCGTGCACATCCGCGATCACGGCGAAGCGGTCGAGGTCGAAGTCGGTCATCGCGAGCGCCCGGGCGCGCGGGCGAGGGACAGGACGCGAGGGCGCCCGGAACGGAGCCGGCTCAATCCTCGGCCCGCGCTTCCATCACGTCGAAGGGCACGCCCGGCTCCCACTTGGTCTCGCGGATCACCAGCGAGGTCTTCACCGAGGCCACGTTGGGCGCCGAGACCAGGTCGCCGGTCAGGAACCTCTGGAAGGTCGACAGATCCGGCGCCACGCACTTCAGGATGAAGTCGATTTCGCCGTTCAGCATGTGACATTCGCGCACAAGCGGCCACGAACGCACGCGTTCTTCAAATTCGTTCAGGTCCCGTTCCGCCTGGTTGCGCAGGGATATCATTGCGAATACCGCGACTTCGAACCCCAGCGCCCGAGAATCGACCCGCGCATGATAGCCTTCGATGAACCCCGTCTCCTCCAGCGCCCGGACCCTGCGCAGGCAGGGCGGGGCCGAGATGCCGACCCGGCGCGAGAGCTCGACGTTGGTCATGCGGCCGTCGCCCTGAAGCTCTGCGAGGATCTTGCGGTCGATCGGGTCCAGCTTTGCGGGGGGCATTCGGGTTCCTGGGCGACGGGGCGCGCGGCGCGGGACGCGGCCGGACGCGGGAATCAAGGCGCCGGCGAACCGGCTTCGACGCCGGATTGCTCCGGTCGGGCGGGACAATGCAATGATGTTGCGCGAAAGCGCAAGATTCGGAAAGGGAGCGCCCTCACGGCATGATGGACAGCACGGTTTGATGCAGGGCAGCAACCTGCGCGACGTCTGGGTGGTGACCGACGGTCGCCCCGGCAACGAGGGGCCCGCGCTGGCGCTCGCGCGCGCGCTCGAGGCCCACGGCTGGGCCCCGGCCGAGATCCGCCGCGCCACGCCGCGGCCGGGTCCCGCGCGCCTGCCGGCCATGGCCTGGGCGGCGATGCCCGCGCGCGAGGGCGGCTGGCCCTTCGCCGCGCTCGAGGACGGCGGCGCGGCGCTGGCCCGTCCCTGGCCAGAGCTGGTGATCTCGGCCGGCCGCCGCTCGGCCCCCGTCGCCGCCGCGCTGCGCCGGCTGTCGGGCGGGGCCACGAAGGCGGTGCAGATCCTCAACCCCGGCATGCGCCTCTCGGCCTTCGACGCGGTGGTGGTTCCCCGCCACGACCGCCTGTCGGGACGCAACGTGATCGAGACGCTCGGCTCCCTCTCCCGCGTCACGCCCGAACTCGCGGCGGCCGAGGCGAGCCTGTGGTCGGCCGCCCTCTCCCGCCTGCCCGAGCCGCGGCTCGCGGTGCTGGTGGGCGGGCCCAGCCGCTCGGCCCGCTGGTCGCCCACCCTGACCATGCGCCTCGTGGAGGCGCTCGAGACGGCGACCGCCGCCGGCTGGGGGATCATGGCCACGCTCTCGCGCCGCTCGCCCGAGGGGCTGAGCCTGGCGCTGCGCCGCGCCGCCCCGCGCGCCTTCCTGTGGGACGGAGCGGGGGCGAACCCCTATCCGGGGATCCTCGGGCTGGCCTCGGCGGCGCTGGTGACGGCGGATTCGGTCAACATGGCCTCCGAGGCGGCCTCCGCGGGGGTGCCGGTGCATGTGCTGGGCCTCGACGGGCTTTCGGCCAAGCTCGCGCGGTTCCACGAAAGCCTCGCCCGCGCCGGCGCCTCGCGCGAATGGGACGGCCGGCTGCTGACCTGGGACGCGACGCCCCTGGCCCAGGCCGAGGCGGCGGCGGCCGAGCTCGCCCTGCGGCTGGGCTGAGGCGGCCGGGCCGCGGGGCCTGCGCGCCTCGCATGCCGGCTGTGCGCGCGGAACCGGGCGGGGCGGGGTTTCGGCGGCGGCCTGCCTTGTCTATATGGATCGCTCATCTCAAGACGGCGGAGGCGAACATGGGCGACGTTCGGCGCGTGAAGGTTCTGATCATCGGCTCCGGCCCTGCGGGCTACACCGCGGCGGTCTACGCCTCCCGCGCGATGCTCGAGCCGGTGCTGGTCCAGGGCATCCAGCCCGGCGGCCAGCTGACCATCACCACCGAGGTCGAGAACTGGCCCGGCGACGCGGAGGTCATGGGCCCCGCGCTGATGGAGCGGATGGAGGCCCACGCCCGCGCCGTGGGGACCGAGATCGTCTCCGACCTCGTGGCCCGTCTCGACCTCGCGCAGCGCCCGTTCCGGGCCGAGCTCGACGGCGGCGAGGTGATCCTGGCCGACGCGGTGATCCTGGCGACCGGCGCCCAGGCGCGCTGGCTGGGGCTCGAGTCCGAGGAGAAGTTCAAGGGCTTCGGCGTCTCCGCCTGCGCCACCTGCGACGGGTTCTTCTATCGCGGCAAGGAGGTGATGGTGATCGGCGGCGGCAACACCGCCGTCGAGGAGGCGCTGTTCCTTACCAACTTCGCCTCCAGGGTGACGCTTGTGCACCGGCGCGACTCCCTGCGCTCGGAGAAGATCCTGCAGGACCGCCTGTTCAAGAACCCCAAGGTCGAAGTGATCTGGGACCACCTCCTCGACGAGGTGATCGGCGAGAGCGACCCGCTGGGCGTCACCGGCGTGCGCCTGCGCCACGTCCAGACGGGCGCCGAGCAGACGCGCGAGGTCGCCGGCGTCTTCGTCGCCATCGGCCACTCGCCGTCCTCGGAGCTGGTCGCGGGCCAGCTCGAGCTGCACCACGGCGGCTATGTGAAGGTGACTCCGGGCACGACGGCGACCTCGATCCCCGGCGTCTTCGCGGCCGGCGACGTGACCGACCACGTCTACCGCCAGGCCGTGACCTCGGCCGGCATGGGCTGCATGGCGGCCCTGGAGGCGGAGCGGTTCATCGCCGCGCACGAGGAAGAGGCCGTCGCGGCCGAATAGGCCGCCGCCCCGCGGTCGACACGACAAGGCCCGCGCCTCGGCGCGGGCCTTTCGCGTTCACGGGCCGGCCGATCGCCGTCAGCCGTCGTCGAAGCGCCGCTTCACATAGGCGCCGGGCGCGGGTTCGATCGCGCCGAGCACGGCGCCCGGCTCCCGCGCCGCCACCATGCGGCCGGACTTCTTGGCGAGCCACGCCGCCCAGTCGGGCCACCAGGAGCCAGGACGCTCCTCGGCGGTGGCGAGGTAGCCGGCGACGTCCTCGGCGTCCATGTCGCCCTCGACCCAGTGCTGGTACTTCTTCATCGCCGGCGGGTTCACCACGCCCGCGATGTGGCCCGAGCCCGCCACCACGAAGCGCATCTCCTTCACCCCCGTCATCAGTCGGGCGCCGCGGTAGACCGCCGCCGCGGGGGCGATGTGATCCTCCTTCGAGGCGACGTGGTAGACCGGGACCGACACGTCCGAGAGCGCCACGGGCATGTTCAGCACCCGCAGGTCGCCCTTGGCCAGCGCGTTGCCGTGGTAGAACTTCTCGAGGTAATAGTGGTGAACCTTGGCCGGCATCGCGGTGGAATCCGCGTTCCAGTAGAGAAGATCGAAGGGGAACGGCTCCTTCCCGAGATAGTAGTTCGAGACGACGTAGTTCCAGATCAGGTCCGAGGCGCGCAGCATGTTGAAGGTGGTCGCCATCGACTCGGCGGGCAGGTAGCCCTTGCTCATCTGCTCGTCGACCACGCGCAGGGTGTTCTCGTCGACGAAGACCTGCAGGTCGCCCGCATCCTCGAAATCGGTCAGCGCGGTGAAGAAGGTGCAGGACTTCACCCGCTTGTCGCCGGTCTTCTTCATGTAGGCGAGCATGGTCGCGGCCAGCGTGCCCCCGATGCAGTAGGCGGTGAGGTTCAGCGTCTTCTGTCCGGTCTCCTCCAGCACCTTGTCGATCGCGGTCAGGGCGCCCTTCTCGAGGTAGCTGTCCCAGGTCTCGTCCTTCTGGCGCTCGTCCGGGTTGACCCAGGAGATCAGGAAGACGGTGAACCCCTGTTCGGTCATCCACTTGACCATCGACTTTTGGGTGTTGAGGTCGAGGATGTAATACTTGTTGATCCAGGGGGGCATGAACAGCACGGGCGTCGCGTGGACCTGTTCGGTCGTCGGCGCGTACTGGATCAGCTGCATCACCTCGTTCTGGAACACCACCTGGCCGTCGGTGACGGCCATGTCGCGGCCGACCTTGAAGGCGTCCATGTCGGTCTGACGGATGATCAGGCTGCCTTTGCCGCGCTCGAGATCCTCGGCCATCATCTTCAGGCCGCGCACCAGGTTCTCGCCCTTCTGCTCGACCGTCGCCTCCAGCACCTCGGGGTTCATGGCGGCGAAGTTGGTCGGGCTCATCGCCTCGACGAACTGCTTGGTGAGGAAGGCGACCTTCTTGCGGTCGCGCACGTCCATCTCCTCGCCCACGTCGTCGGCGACATGCTCGAGGTATTCGGCGGTCAGCAGGTAGGACTGCTTGATGTAGTCGAAGATCCGGTCGTCGGTCCACCGGTCGTGCTTGAAGCGCTTGTCGCCGCGGGCGGGCTGGGCGACGGGGCGCGGCGGCTCGGTCCCGAACCATTGGGCGGTGGCGCGGCGCATCAGCTCGGCCTGCGCCATCCACAGCTGCAGGCTGCGCTCGGCCACCTGGTGGGGGTGGTTGAGGAAAGCCTGCTGCAGCTCGGCCATCGCGGGCAGGGCGTTCAGCGGGTCGGCGTGGATCGGGCGGTCATCCCTGGCCTGCGCCTGCATCAGGCGCATCCAGATCCCCTGGCTCTGCTCCATCACCTTGGCCATGTTCCCGGCGAAGGCGGTGTAGTCCGCGGCGACATCCGCGGCCTGGGATGCGAGGTCGCGTTCTTCCATCTGGTCGTCCTCCGGGTCGAGCCCCGGCTCTTTCAGACGGCCGGAGCTTCGCGTCGCTCTGGTCTGGCCAGCCGACGGTCGTTATGATCCCCCACATAATGCATCCAATCGAGCAGGCGAACAAACCCGTGCGAACCACTGCGTCATTGTGCAGCGCAGCAATAATGTTGCTTTGCGGGATCTCCTTGAGCGGATGCGGAGTCGACGACCTGCTGACCGGCCCGCGCGGCGCGTTCGCAGGCCTGGACCTGCCCGAGACGCCGGCGCCCGAGACCGACGCCTGGCCGCGACTGGCCGATGTGCCCGACATGCCGCCGCCCGGCGAGGTCGGCCCCGGCGCGCCGGACCCCGCCGACGGGCGCGCGGTCGCCGAGTCGCTGAAGCTCGAGGCCGCGGTCGCCGCGGTCCGGGCCGAGACGCTGGGCGCCCCGGTGATCTCTCCGGCCGAGGCGGCGCGGCTGACCTCGGCGGGGCGGGAGGCGACCGCCGCCCGGTAGCCGGGCGGGCGACATCGCGCCGGCCGACGGGCGGACGCGAAAAAGGCGCCGCCCGAAGGCGGCACCGAGGCGGGGGTCAGGGGGCCCTCAGGGTCGGCCCCAGGCCCCCATTCGAATGGCCGTCGCCGTCATCACGCCGTAGATCAGCATCCCCAGCGCCACCGCGCCGAAGACTCCGCTCAGCCCGAGGTTCAGCGTCTCGATCGCCAGCAGCCCGCCGCCCACGGCGACGAACAGGCGCGCGAACCCCGCCAGCACAGGCCACAGCACCTTCCCCGCGCCCTGCGAGGCGAAATACAGCGCCAGCCCCAGCGCGAAGAAGCCGTAGAACGGACCGACGAGGCCGAAGTAGGCCCGTCCGGCGGCGCGCGAGGCCTCGGCCTCGGGCGGCAGGAACAGGTTCAGCCACAGGTCGGGGGCAAAGGCGCAGACCAGCCCCACCCCGCCCACGATCACCCCGGCGGCAAGCGAGCCGGTCCAGGCCACTCGCTGCGCACGCGCGAGGTCGCCCGCCCCCACGCAGGCCCCGACCATGGCGGTCATCGCGGCGCCGATCCCGAAGACCACCGGGACCATCAGGAACTCGAGCCGCGCGCCCAGGCCATAGCCCGCCAGCGCCGGCTCGCCGAAGCGGCCGACCAGCCCGACCATCGCCACGATGGTCGCCACCGTCTGGATCGCCGACAGCGAGGCCACCAGCCCCACCCGCAGGATGTCGGCGAACAGCGCCCCCGACAGCGGCGCGATCGCCCCGCGCAGGCTGAGACCCGAGCGACCCGAGACCCACACCGCCAGTCCCGCCAGCGAGCCGATGGAATAGGCGATCACCTGGCCGGCCGCGAGCCCGGCCATCCCCAGCTCCGAGAACGGCCCCCAGCCCAGCGCCAGCGCCCCCGCCGCCGGGATCGAGCCGAGCGCCGAGAGCAGCAGGATCAGCGAGGGCGTGGCCATGTCCCCCGTCCCCCGCACCGCCGAAAGCATGGCGTTGCACAGCCAGTGCGCAAAGCAGCCCGGGAAGAACACCGCCGCATAGGCGAGCGCGGCGGCGATGGCGCCTCCGCCGGCCTCGCCCCGCGCGCCGGCCAGCAGGGTGAACAGCGGCCGGCCGAAGCTCGCCATCAGCACCGCCGAGAGGGCGGCGGCGACCAGCGCGATGACGCAGGCATGCAGGGCCAGCCGCTCGGCCCGGCGCAGGTCACCCGCGCCGAGCGCGCGCGCCACGGCCGCCGAGATCGCGCCCCCGAAGGCGCCCCCCGAGAGCATCTGGGTCAGCATCACGAAGGGGAACACCATCGCCAGCCCGGCCAGCGCCGAGACGCCCAGCCGCCCGGCGAACCCCGCCTCGGCGATCGAGACGGCGGCGGTGACGCTCATTGCCAGCACGTTCGGCGCCGCCATGCGCGCCAGCGTGGGGCCGATGGGGCCCGAAAGCAGACGGCGGGTGCGCGCGGCGCGGGCGGCGACCCGCAGCTCGGCCGGGGTGGACGCGGGGCCTGAGGCGAGGGCCACCTCAGGCGGCCCTGGCAAGCGGCATGACGAACAGCGTCGCCGAGCCATGGGCGTAGAGCTTGCCGTCCGCCTTGCCGACCAGCCGCGCCTCGGTCGTCACCATCCGCCGGCCGGCGTGGATCACCGTGCCGGTGCAGGTCAGCGTGCCGGTCGTGGGCAGGATCGCGCGGGTGTAGTTCACCTTCAGCTCGGCGGTGGTGTAGCCATGCGCGGCCGGCAGCACCGTGTGCGCCGCCACCCCCAGCGCCGAATCCAGCACCGTCGCCGCGAACCCGCCGTGCACCGTGCCCAGCGGGTTCAACACGAAGTCCGACGGCTCGGCGTCGAACCGCACCGAGCCGGGCTCGATGTCATAGGGGATCCCCATGCCGATGGTCGCCCCGATCGAGGGACGCGAGCCGATCTCGCCGGCCACCAGCGCGCGCATGTAGTCGATCCCGCTCAGCCGCATCGCGGCCGAGGGATCGAAGCTCGCGACTTCGTACTCGTAGGTCCGGCTGCGGACGGTCTGGGCGGGCGTGGCGTCTGTCATCGGAGGCTCCTCGGGGGTCGTGTCGTCGGCGACCCACGGCAAGGTGGGTTCTGTTTTGGAATGCACCCTGAGAGTGCGTTCCCTTTCGGAACCTGTCAACCCGTGCTATATCCCGGTTCATGCGCTGGAACGAACTGAACGAAGAGAGTTGTCCCGTGGCCCGGGCCCTGTCGGTGATCGGGGACCGCTGGACCCTGCTGATCCTGCGGGACTGCTTCCGCGGCGCCCGTCGGTTCGAGCGGTTCCAGGAGAGCCTCGGCGTCACCCGCCACGTGCTCGTCGACCGTCTGCGCAAGCTGGAGGCGGCCGGCGTGCTCGAACGCGTGCAGTATCAGGAGCGTCCGCCCCGCCACGAATACCGCCTGACGGATCGGGGCCTCGACCTGCAGCCGGTGTTGATGAGCCTGGTGGGCTGGGCCGACGCGCACCTGCCGCTCGCGGACGGCCCGCCGCTGGTCTACGAGTTTCGCGACAGCGGCGAGCCGGTCGAGCCGGTGCTGAGCGACGCGCGCTCGGGCCGCCGGATAACGCCGCGCAACATCCGGGCGAGGATGCGCCGGACCGACGCCGTCTGAGCGGAGTTCAGCGCGAGGCGCGCGCGGCGAGGAAGCGGCGGGCGACGACGGCGCCGGCGGCGGTCAGGGCTGCGGCCTCGCGATCCAGCCGATCCTCGATCGCGGCCGCCGCGCCCTCCGCGTCGCGGGCGCGCAGCGCGGCGATCAGCGCCTCGGGCCAGCCGGTCCCGGCCGCGTCGGGCACGGCGGCCGGGGCATCGACCAGCTCTCCCAGCATCCGGGCGAGGAAGCCGCAGGCGAAGCGCAGCAACGGGTTTGTCGCGCCGGCCGCCAGCGCCTCGTCGAAGGCGAGGGCGGCGGCGCGTCGGGCCTCGGGGTCCTTCGAGTTGGCGAGGGGGGCCGCGGTTCCGGCCAGCGCCTCGATGTCGGCGGGCTCGAGCGTCTGCGCCAGCGCGGCGGCCAGCGCGGGCATCAGTGCGCGGCGCATCTGCAGCAGGTCGGCGAGCTCGGGGCGCTCGAAGAAGAACAGGTTGGCCAGAAGCAGCGCCGCGTGGTCGCCGTCGACCGGGGTGATGAAGGCGCCGCCGCCGGGGCCGGTGCGGGTCCGGATCAGCCCCTGCGTCTCGAGCACCCGCAGCGCCTCGCGCACCGTGCCCTTCGAGGCGCCCAGCACCGTGATCAGCTGCGCCTCCTGGGGCAGGCGATCGCCGGGGGCGAGGTCCTGCTCGACGATCCAGTCCTTCAGGGTCTCGGCGATCGCCTGCGGTCGGCTCAGGCCGCGCGCGACGGCGCGCCGGCGGGCAGGGGATCGGCGGGACGGGGCGGAAGGTGACGTCATGGCGGCGTTCGGGGACCTGAATCGGGCCAGCGTCACGGTCTCGCGCCCGGACCGGGAGCGCGGGTCCGGGGCGGCAGAGATGGACACGCCGGTCGACCCGTTCGAGGCCAACCGTTCGTGAATGTATAGTGAGGACATCATGACTTGAAAATATCTATCAGCATTCTGTCGCAATGTTCAGGTGCGGCGCGTTCGCGTGTCGGAAATTCACGCTTTCCGAAACGAGAGGCCTCGATTGCTTCAGTAATTCGCATGATGATTTGCGGGGTGTCGCGCGCGCGACGGGCGGATCGGGACGCGCCCCCGCGGCGCCGCCCGCGACCCAGCGGGCGGCCGGCCCATGAAACAGCAGGCGGCCGGCCCCTTGAGCGGCAAGCCGCCGCGCCAGCCGCGCCATGGGCGGGCTGACGCAAAGAGGGCGTGGCATAGCCCGGCAGGAAACGTTTCCGGACGCCGAGCGGCAGGAGGGGCTGCGCAGCAGGCCAGGCGCCTGCCAAATCCCCGCCGCCGACCTCAGGGGGCCGACCTCGGGGACCGGCCTGCGGGGCCGCAGGGGCGCGGGGCCCCGGGCATCGCGCCCGATGTCGTGCCGCGGCTGGCGGGCGCGCTTCGGCCCGCCGCAGCCCGTCGCCTGGCGATCAGAACGCCAGATCGAGCGACAGTCGGGCGCCGGTGTCGCCGGTATCGGTGGCGAGCGCCGAGAGGCGGGCCGCCGCAACCTCGCCAAGGCCGGGCTCGACGCGCCGCCAGGTGACCGCGGCCTCCCAGCTCTGCTCGATGTAGAGGGAGTCGCCGGTGAAGCGCGTCTCCGACACTTCGAGGCCGAGCAGGTTGATCGGACGGATGCCGTCGGGCTCGGAGATCGGGCGCTCGGCCGCCACGGCGTTGCGCATCGCGAGGTTCGACAGATCGTAATCGACGCGCCGCCCGGCGTATTCGAAGGGCAGGGTGGTCAGGCTGGAGACGCTGTTCATGAAGCTTACCGAGACGCCGCCGCCGCCGCCGTCGAGCGTGTAGCGCGAGGCGACCGAACCGCCCGCGAGCCAGGCCGCGCCCGCATCCGTCTGCGCGCCGATGCCGCCCTGGGCCATCATCCCCAGCGTCCAGTCCGGCGCAACTTCGGCCAGAAGCCCGAGGCTCGCCGCGCCGTTCAGCCGGTGGGCGCCGCCGGTCGCGGCCCACGCGACCGGCGCCGAGAACACCAGCTGCGCCCGGTTGCCCAGACCCAGCGGCGCCGCCGCCGTGGCCGTGCCCGAGAAGCCGGTCGACGCGCCGCCGCGCACGGGCCCCGAGCTCGGCAGGCCGCCGGCCGACCCGAGGTCGCCGCGGTAGGCCACGCCTCTGCCGGGCAGACCCGTGGCGTCGATCGTCGCGCCGTCCGTCGCGCCCGGGCCGCGCATCATCATCACCATCGGCCGCCCGCCGGACTCGGCCAGGGTCGAGGTGTAGAAGAAGGAATCGATGCCGCCGGTGGCCATCATGGTCATCGTCGACCAGGGATTGCCCGCCACCGGATCCCTGGAATTGTGGGCCGCAGACCACTTCAGGTAGGCGGTCTCGATCGTCGAGCGATGCTTGCGCCACAGGCGGCGGAAGATCCGCTCCGCGTCGCGGCCGGTCTCGGCCTGGTAGTCGCGGTCAAGGCCCAGCAGCGGCGCGGTCAGGCTCAGCAGGCCGGCGTCGGAGTCGTAGCGCGCCGTCGCCCAGGTCCCGGCCACGTCGATCCGCGCCTTGCCGTCGGGCAGCTGCAGCGTGCGCAGGGTCGAAGCGAGGGACTGCGGAGACAGGTCCCGCGGCAGTTCGAAACCGGACGTGTCGCCCGAAACGGTCAGCTGCGCCTTGGGAAGCCGGTCGGGCAGGCCGAAGGGCAGGGCGCCGTAATAGGCGCCCGAGACCGAGCGGTCGGGCGTGGTCACCGTAAGCTCGGCCGCGGGCGCGAGGAAGATCGGCCGCCCGATCGGCGTCGGCTCGGGGAACATCCAGACCGTGTCGCGGCGGCGCAGGTCGCGCGCCTCGCTCGGCAGGCGCGGGCCCCAGCGGCGCGGCGGCTTGGCGACGGTGCTGCAGCAGGCCCCCCCGCTCCAGGCCGGATCCCAGCCCGACGAGATCGAGGGCGCCGCCGAGGGCTCCGCGCTCGCCGGCGCCACGGTCGCGGCCAGGGCGGCCGCCGACACGGCGGCCACGACGAATGGTGTCCTGCGGAGCATCTGATCTCGACTCATAATCACGGCGTTTCCTCTCAGGAAAGAAAGGCCTCAGCCGTCCCGGTTCGTCAACCTGATACGGCGCCTTTCCGCCATCTTTTGCCCCTCAGGTGATTATCATTCGATTAATCCCGCCGCCCCCCGCGCCCGCGTTTCGCCGCGAAGCTTCCTTCGACCGGCCGAGCCGAGTCGGTTAGGATCGCGCCTCATTCCGATCCGCGCAGGAGGTCCGCCGATGCCCAGCATCAACATCGATTTCGTCCAGGACCTGCTGTCCGCCCTGCGCCTCAACGACCGCCCCTGGGCCGGCGCCGGCGCCGGCGCCCCCGAGCGCCAGCTGGAGGAAGCCTGCGCCCGGCTGATGAAACCCGGGGGCGAGGCCTCGCGCATCGCCGCGGCGGCCGAGGCGCTGGAGGCCTGGCAGCGCCTCGAGGCCCCCCAGCGCGCGGCCTTCTTCCGCCGCCTGCTCGACGACTACGGGCCCGACGTCGACACGCTGCGCGCCGCCTATGCGGCGTGGGAGGCCGCCATGGCCGCCGCGGAGCCCGCCGAGGACGCGCCCGACGCCGCCTTCGCAAACCTCTTCCAGGCCGTCGAGCCGCGCCGCCAGTCGCTGCTGCGGGCGCTGAACCTGTGCCCGGGCGGCACCATCGCGCTGGTCCGCATGCGCGAGGACCTGCTGGCCGCGGCGAAGGCCGACCCCTCGCTGAAGCCGCTCGACGTCGACTTCGCGCATCTCTTCGCCTCGTGGTTCAACCGCGGGTTCCTGGTGCTGCGCGAGATCGACTGGAACACGCCCGCCGCGATCCTCGAGAAGATCGTCGCCTACGAGGCGGTGCATGAGATCCGCGACTGGGACGACCTGCGCCGCCGGCTGGACCCGGCCGACCGGCGCTGCTTCGCCTTCTTCCACCCCGCCACCGGCGACGAGCCGCTGGTTTTCGTCGAGGTGGCGCTGACCGACGGCGTGCCCGGCGCGATCCGTCCGGTGCTCGAGGGGGGCGGCGCGATCCAGCCGCGCGATGCGGACACGGCCGTGTTCTACTCGATCTCCAACTGCCAGGCGGGGCTGAAGGGGGTCACCTTCGGCTCGTTCCTGATCAAGCAGGTGGTGCAGGAGCTGTCGCGCGAGCTGCCGAACCTGAAGACCTTCGTGACCCTCTCGCCGGCGCCGGGCTTCGCCGCGTGGATCGAGCGCACGGCCGAGGCCGATCCCCTGGCCGCCGATCTGCGCGAGCGGCTGGCCGAGGGCCGCTGGCGCGAGGACGAGGCCGAGCGCAAGGCGCTGGCGCCGCGGATGGAGCGGCGCGTGGCGCAGTATCTGCTGGAGGGCAAGCGCCCCGACGGCCGTCCGCTGGACCCCGTCGCCCGCTTCCATCTGGGCAACGGCGCCATGCTGGCGGACGTGCACTGGCCGGCCGATCTCTCCGACAGCGGCCTCGCGCGCAGCGGCGGGGCGATGGTCAACTACCTCTACGACCTCGACCGGATCGAGGCCCGCCACGAGGCCTTCGCCAAGGACGGCGCCGTGTCCGCCGCGACCGGCGTGAAGCGGCTGCTGAAGTCGCAGGAAAAGGCGGCCTGAGCCCGGCCGGCAGGCGACCCCCGCCCTGAGCTGAGCGGGGCCCTGCGAAAGCGTCGGCGCCCGGACGGCGACCGCGACCCTTGCCGGGGTCGAGAGGCCCCGGGTCACGCCCGGGGCCGTCCTTTTCCGCGGCGGCGCGGCCCCCTGCGCGGCGCGCTCAGGGAAGGTCGTGGAAGCGCATCGCCCCGCCGTGGATGAAACAGGCGTGCGAAAACGCCTCGACCGGGAACGGGTTGGGGCGGCGAAGGTGGGCAAGCGAGGGGGTGGGCGCGCTCTCGGGCCGCCAGGCGCGGTCGATCTGGGACAGGAACGCCAGGATCGCGCCCGAGCGGCGGGCGAACGCCGCCAGCGCGCTCACCTGCGCTTCGAGCGGCGGCGTGCTGCGCCGCTGGTCCAGCAGTTGCAGGTAGTCGATCGCGGCCACCGCGCCCCGCGGGCCGGCGGCGAGATCCGCCTCGATCCGCTCTGCGTCGATGTCGTCGCAGGCCATGATCTCGGGCGCCTCGGCGAGCCCCGCGTCGGGGCCGGCGAGGGCGTGCAGGCGGGCGCGGGTCTCGGCCTGGGTCCAGTCGAGCGTGTAGAACGTCGCGCGCCGCCCCTCCCGCGCGGCGTCGAGCAGAAGGCGCAGTCCGATCAGCGTCTTGCCCTGGCCGGGACGGCCGGCGAGCAGCAGGCGGTCGCCCGCCGACAGGCGCGGAAACACCGCCTGGTCGAGCGGCGGCGGGACCGCGTTTGCGAGAGGGCCGGCCGCATCAGCCCCCGGAGCGTCTCCGGCCGCGCGGGCGGCGAGCAGGCTCCAGCGGGCAAAGCCCTCGGCCTGCGCGAGGCGGTCGAGCGCGGCGTGGAGGGGGATCCCCTCGGCGCGCGACAGCCGGCGGGCGCGGCGCTTCAGGGCGGGCAGGTTCGCTCGGGAACCGGGGACGGTCTGGGACATCTCGGAGCCTCCATCGCGAGCGGGAACCGCAACCCCTCCTCATGCGCGCGCTCGAACGGTGGATCCGACGGGGGAGACGCCCTGCATCCGCGATGCTTCCCCGGGTGGGAGGGAGGGCGGCGCGGGCTGCGCCGTGCGGGCCAGACTACGGACCGGGAGGGGGGCGGGCAAGCCTCGACGCGCGTGGCCGGGCGGGCGGGGAAGCGGACGGGCACGCGGGCGGGCGGGGAAAAGGCGGCGGGTCAGGCCGGGCTGCAGCGCGGGGGGCGGCAGGGGCCGCGCTCCCGGCGCCGTTCGGGCCGGGGGGAGCGGCGGCTGGGCCCGGCAGCGCCCCTGTCCTCCGCCGCCGGGTCGGGAGCGCGTGGGCTGCGCGCGGCGGGATCGACCACCCGCGGCGCCGCTCTCTCCGACCTTCAGGCGAGGCTCGCCTGCGGCGCCGCTTCCCTGCCGACCGGCTTGCGGCGGAGAGGCGAAGCCATCAGGATGCCTGCGCGTCTCCGCCCTCTCTGCGAGCCCGGCCGCCGGTCCCCCGGATCGCGCCCGGCCGCGCGGGTCTCGGGGGCGCGACGCAATGACAGGACGCGCCCTCCGCCCCACCCCGCGCGAGGGGCGCCCGCCTCGATAGGGAAGAGACGCACCGCAATGCCCGACACCGCCCCCCTGACCATCGAGCCGCTTCCGCTGCCCGAGCACGAGTTCCGCACCCTGCCGGGACGGATGCGACGCCACGCGGCCGAGCGGCCCGACCACCCCGCGATCCGCGAGGGCGAGCGGATGCTGACCTGGGCGCAGACCTGCGCGCTGGCCGAACGGGCGGCGAAGCTGATGATCGCCAGGGGGCTGACCCGGCGCTCGGTGGTCTCGATCGTGGCCGACACGCCGATGGACTATTGCGTGGCCTATCTGGCGGGCCTGGCGGCGGGGGGCTGCGTGGCGCCGATGCCGGTGACCGCCTCGGACGAGACGCTGGCCACGATGATCGCCGACGCGGGCGCGCCCTGCGTGGTCGCCTCGGCCTCGCAGAAGACGCGGGTGGAGGGGATCGTCGCCTCGACCCCGGGCCTGGCCAACGTCGCCAGGCTGGCCCTCGATTTCGAGGCCGAGGGCTGGACCAAGCTGCTCGACCCGGACCTGCCGGCCCCCGCCCCGGGCGAGCTGCCCGAGATCGAGCCCGAGGACCTGTTCAACATTATCTACTCGTCGGGCACGACCGGCATCCCCAAGGGGATCGTGCACACGCACCTGTTCCGCTCGCGCCAGATGCCGCGGTTCACCGCCAACGGCATCTCGGCCGACAGCCGCACGCTGCTGACCACGCCGCTCTATTCCAACACCACGCTGGTGGCGATGATCGCCACGCTCGCCGAGGGCGGCACGGTCACCTTCCTGCCCAAGTGGAACACCCTCGCCTGGCTGGAGACTGTCGCGCGCGAGAAGATCACCTGCTGCATGCTGGTGCCGGTGCTGGTGCAGCGCCTGTTCAAGGCGCCGGAGCTGGAGACCACCGACATCTCCTCGATGCAGCTGACGGTGTGCACCTCCTCGCCGCTGGCGGCCGCCACCAAGAACGAGATCATCGCCCGCTGGCCGGGGAACTTCATCGAGCTCTACGGGCTGACCGAGGGCGGGGTCTCGGCGATGCTGGACCTCAAGGCGTTCCCGCAGAAATCGGCCTCGGTCGGGCAGCCGGCGCTGGCCTCCGACCTGGTGATCCTGGACGACGACGACCGGCCCGTGCCGCAGGGCGAGGTCGGCGAGGTGGTCGGCCGCTCGCCTGCGATGATGGCGGGCTACCACGGGCGCGACGACCTGACCGAGAAGGCGCTGATGCGGCTCGACGACGGGCGGGTGGTGTTCCGCTCGGGCGACCTGGGGCGGATCGACGAGGACGGGTTCCTCTATATCGTGGGCCGCAAGAAGGACATGATCATCTCGGGCGGCTTCAACATCTACGCCACCGACCTCGAGGAGGCGCTGCACGCCCATCCCGACGTGCAGGAAGTGGGCGTGGTCGGCGCGCCGTCGGAGGAATGGGGAGAGACGCCGGTCGCGGGCGTGGTGCTGCGCGCGGGCGCGCGCGCGGACGCGCAGGCGATCCTCGACGAGGCGAACGGCAAGCTCGGCCGGACCCAGCGCGTCTCGGCCCTGCACGTGATGGAGGCGCTGCCGCGCAACGCGGTGGGCAAGGTGCTCAAGCCCGACCTGCTGGCGGCGGTGAAGGACCGGGCGCCGGACGCGAAGATGTCCCGCTGAGGGGCGGCCCTGCGGGGCGCCGCGTCGGGCCGCGCGCCCGTGGGCCGGTCCCGCCCGCGGCGCGCGGCGGGCGGGGGCGCGTGTGGGGGGCCTCGCGAGGCGGGGCTCGCTCGGCCTTGCGCGCCTGGCGGCGCGCGCGGGCTGGCGCCCGCGAAGGGGGCCTCGGGACTCGCCGAAGAACAAGCCGCGCCTGTTCTCCGCAGCCGTCCGTCGCCGACGATGCCTGAGCGACTCGCCCTCTCCGCTCAAGGACGAGCCGCGCGGAGCGCGGTCGCTTCGCGATCCTGGACCGCAGGGGCCGAGTCGCTCTGATCGGCATCCGCGACGGACGGCTCCGGAGCACAGGCGCTCCCGGCCCCGGGGCCGCCCGTGGGGTGCGCGGGGGGCGCGGCGTTAGGGTTGGGAAAAGCTCTCGCAGTCATGCTAGGGCAGGGGAACGTTCCCCCTCCGGAGGCATGAATGGAACGCTACAGCGTCTTCGCCCTCACCGCGGTTCTCGCCGTCGTCTTCGCGATCCTCGCGTCGCTCGCCCAGATCCTGGCCTGGCAGGTGATCCTGTGGATCGCCTCCGCCGCGATGCTGGCGCTGTTCGTGGTGGGGATCCGCGACCTGATCCAGTCGCGCCACTCGATCCTGCGCAACTATCCCGTCATCGGCCACATGCGCTGGCTGTTCGAGGGCATCCGCCCCGAGATCCGCCAGTATCTGATCGAATCCGACGAGGACGAGGAGCCGTTCTCGCGCGAGGCGCGCTCCCTCGTCTACCAGCGCTCGAAGAACGTCGAGGACAAGAAGCCCTTCGGCACCCATGAGCATGTCTACGATCCCGGCTACGCCTGGATGACCCACTCGGTCGCCACCAAGCACGTCGAGGACTGGGATTTCCGCGTCGAGGTCGGCGGGAGCGAGTGTCGGCAGCCCTACGACATCTCGCTCTACAACGTCTCGGCGATGTCGTTCGGGGCGCTGTCGGGCAACGCCATCACCGCGCTGAACACCGGCGCGCGGATGGGCGGCTTCGCCCATGACACCGGCGAGGGCGGGATCTCGCGCTATCACCGCGCGGGCGGGGGGGACCTGATCTTCCAGGTGGGCACCGGCTATTTCGGCTGCCGCGACAAGAACGGGAACTTCTCGCCCAAGCTCTTCCAGGAGCAGGCGGCCGACCCGCAGGTCAAGATGATCGAGCTGAAGCTGAGCCAGGGCGCCAAACCCGGGCACGGCGGCATGCTGCCCGCGGCCAAGATCACCCCCGAGATCGCCGAGGCGCGCCACGTGCCGATGGACGAGGACTGCATCTCGCCGCCCTCGCACTCGGCCTTCTCGACGCCGCTGGAGATGGTCGACTTCATCGGCCAGCTGCGCGAGCTGTCGGGGGGCAAGCCGGTCGGCTTCAAGCTGTGCATCGGTCACCGCCGCGAATTCATGTGCATCGTCAAGGCGATGCTCGAGACCGGGATCTATCCCGACTTCATCGTGGTGGACGGATCCGAGGGCGGCACCGGCGCGGCGCCGCTGGAATTCTCGAACCACATGGGCATGCCGCTGCAGGACGGGCTGGCCATCGTGCACAACACCCTGATCGGGGCGGGGGTGCGCGACCGGATCCGGATCGGAGCCTCGGGCAAGGTGGTCTCGGCCTTCGACATCTGCCGCACGCTGGCGATGGGGGCGGACTGGTGCAACTCGGCCCGCGGCTTCATGTTCGCGGTGGGCTGCATCCAGGCGCAGGCCTGCCACACCAATGAGTGTCCGGCCGGCGTCGCCACCCAGGACAAGCTGCGCCAGCGGGCGGTGAACGTGACCGACAAGTCGGTGCGGGTGGCGAATTTCCACCGCAACACGCTCAAGGCCGTGGCCCACATGATCGGGGCGGCGGGGCTGGAGTATCCGGGCGAGATCAGCCCCTATCACTTCAACTTCCGCCAGAAGATGGGCGAGACGATCGAGGGCGACCTGATCTTCAACCCGATCCCCGTGAACTCGCTGATCGACGGCACCTGCGAGGTCGAGGCCCTGATGTCGCGCTGGCGCCGCGCGCGGGCCGACAGCTTCGAGCGCCCCGAGCGCATCGCCGTCCATCGCCCCGGCCACAAGGTGCGGCGGGCGGTCGAGCGGCCCCCGGCCGAGCCCGCCGCCGGCGGAGGCGGCGACGCGGCCCAAGCGGACGCGTGAGCGGGCGGACGCCGGGCGCTCGCTCGGCGACGACGCCTGGCGTCGCCGTGTGAAACCGGCTCGCTGTCCTGTGCGGCCGGGGCTCGT
>NZ_CAXBOD010000026.1:0-58935 GCF_963977235.1 uncultured Albimonas sp. | reverse complement strand
GTCGCGACCGGATTCTGCTTTCGCTTCGAGGGTTGTGGGGCAGAGGCTGAGCACCGCACCTGCCGCCAGGAGGGTCGGAAATGGTCTCTTCGGGCCGATGTTCTCCAGACATAATGACTGCTGCGTCTTGGCGAGCTTTGTTCAACATAGTGAGCGAAACAACCAATAGAGCGCGGCCACTATGCACTTCGATGTCAGGGGCGTTCACCAGACGCTTCTGAGATTCAGCGTCCGGCTTAGTGCGACTTGGCGGATCAACGCTTCCTTTGGACGTCCGGGTAGCGCAGGAGGCAAACGTGACATAGGGCCGGGCGATGCCAAACCTGCATGGTGCAACAGGCCCAAGGCAGTCACTGGCAGGCGCCGCGGAGCAGGCTTGGTGCTGGACCGTTTCGGCCCGCCGCGATGACCGAACTCCCGACGTGGAACGCGGCGTCCGAAGCGGAGTGCAGAGCGTCGCGCCGGTCGAAGTCCGCTGAACGGGCCGGCGTCTCGAGCGTCGCCTCGAAGCGCGCCCTTCGGTTGCAATGCGTCTCGGCATTTCTCCGGCAAGGTGGCGCCCGCAGGTCGTTATGGTCGGCGCACAGAGGGCGGCCGGCCAGCCCGGAGGACGGCGCAACCGAGCGAGGCTCGGCGCTCAGGCCGGCGGTTCTCCTGCCAGCAGCGGCAGCGTGAAGGTTGTGAAGTCGGTGAGGATGTGGGCGCCGGTGGAGACGAGGATGTTCTTCGTCATGAGATACGGCGCCAGCAGCACCAGGCGGATCGGGACGAGGCCGACCAGCGCCTGGCCGTAGTTCCACTGGTAGGTCGGCAGGTGCGCCAGCGCGAACATCACCGACACCGCGAGCGCGGCGAGCCAGATCGCGAGCGGGCGGGAGAGGCCCGCGCGCGTCAGCCCCCACAAGAGCGCGAGGAAGGGCAGGATCGTGAACAGCTCCTCGCCGAACAGCTGCAGGGCCGAGCGCAGGAAGAACAACGTGCGCTGCGTCGCGTCGAAGCCGGAGACGAGCTCTGCGGCCGGGTTGGGCTGGGCGTCAAACAGGCTCAGCGCGACCAGGCCGACGGCGATCGTGACCGCGTAGGTCAGCAGGAAGGTGGCGAGGATCAACAGCAGGTCGCGGGCTCGGGGCCGGCGGAAGATCGCCGTCCAGCCCGGCCCCGCCGCCCAGGCCAGCGCCGCCAGCGGCAGGCCGGCGAACACGATCGCGGGCAGGAAGCCGCCAAGGCCCGTGGGAAAGGCGCTTTGCAGCGGCTGCAAGGCCGCGAAGGCGAGCGCGACGGCGGCCAGCACGACCAGCCAGCCGACCGGGCGGATCGCGACGGGCGCGCCGCGATAGAACGGGAAATCGTCGTCCGACCGCTCCAGCCAGCGGATCCGGTCGCCGGGGACCACGGCGGGGCGAGAGGGCATCGGTGCATCCTTTCGTGCGCGGGGCGGTCTCGCAGGCGACTCGACCGGCCGGGGGGCGGCGGCGCCCCGCGACGCAGACTACATGGTTCCGCGCGGCCCGCGAGCCGGATCGCGAGCGCGGCGAGGATCCGCCGATCCGGGCGCGGCACGGCGGCGGGGCGCCTTGTCGAAGGCGCGGCGGCGCGAGATGCTCGGCCGCCATGGCCGAGACCGGCGGCGGAGGCCAGAGGGACGGAACGCGTCGCGCTCCGGCGCAGGGGGATCCTCGCGACCGGGCCCATGGGGTCACGGCAGCCGGTCCGCGCAAGCGTCGAAATCGCTGAGGCGACGGAAGAGACCCTCGCCCTCACTCGCTCCCGCCCGCTGCTCCGAAGACCGCGTGACCCTCATCGCGGGCCAGCTCGCCAGCCGCTGCGCGGCGGACTGGCTGGCGGTGACCGGGCGCTGCGTCCTGCGCGGCGCCGGCCCGCGGTTCCCGCCGGCCTCCGACGCCGTCGCCGAGACGCTGGCCCGCCCGGGATCCCCTGCAGGCCGGGCTGCCGGACCCCAACCGCGACATCCGCCCGGAGCCGGGGGCGGCGGACCGAGGCGCCGCCCCGCGCCGGCATCATTCTGGCGCGGGGCATGCCTGTGCGGTATCACTCTCCCCAAGGGAGAGCCGCGACGCGGCGGGAGGGGGCGATGTTTCCAGTTGTCGACGACACGCGGACGGGCCCCGGACGGGACGGCCGCGACGTCGTCTTCGACCATGTCGAGCATTTCGCGCTGACCGATCCCGAGGCGGGACGGCTGGTGACCAGCCTGCTGCCGCTCGAGGATCTCGGCGTGTTCCTGGTGCGCAGCACCGGCCACGACATCGCCCTGTCCGAGCCGGAGCGGACCACCTTCATCGCGCCGCTCGACGGGGTGATCGAGGTCGAGGGCGAACGCTCCCGCGCGCGGGGGACGCCGTGCGAATCGATGCTGCTGCAGCCCGGCTACCGTCGCACGCGGGTTCGGCCGCCAGAGGCCGGCGGCTTCGCGGCCATCGCGGTGATCACGCCGGCCGGGGGCGGGGGCGCGGCCTTGCCCACCGCGCAGCTTTTCGCCCGCGGCGCGCATGCGGCCGCCGACGCGATGGCGGGCTACCTGCGCTATTTCGCCGAGGCCTATGCGCCCGCGGGCAGCCCCCTGCGCCGCCCCCCTGCCCTGCGCGCCACCCGGGCGCTGCTGCTGGACTTCTTTGCCGATATGGCGGCTGGGGCGGACCCGGACCGCGCCCCTCTCCCGCTGTCCGAGCGGCGCGTGCGCGAGGCCGAGGAGATCATCCTCGCCCGGCATGACGAGCCGCTCTCCATCGCCGGGGTGGCCCGGTCGATCGGGGTCTCGAGCCGGGCGCTGCAGCTCGCCTTCCAGGATCGGCGCGGGATCAGCCCGCGCGCCCATCTCAACCGGGTGCGCCTCGAGGCCGCCCGGTTGCGCCTGCTGACGGCAGGACCTGCCGAGCGGGTGACCGACATCGCGCTCGCCTGCGGCTTCACCCAGTTCGGCCGCTTCTCGGTCGTCTATCGCGAGACCTTCGGCGAGCGCCCCTCCGACACCCTGCGCCGCGCCGGCGGCTGATCCGGCCGCGGCCGGAAATCGGCGCGCGATTCGCATTCTGCATAGCGACGCTGCGGCTCGCGCATTGCCCGTATCGGTCGCCGGGCGCGACAGTGCCCCCGATCCGGCCTCGGACCCATGTCCGCGCCGGCCAATCCGGGAGAGCGCCCTTGTCCAGCCGTCTTGTCGCCTGCCTCTGTCTCGCCAGCGCCATGGCCCTCGCCGCCTGCGCCGACGACGGGCGGCGACACACTGCGCCCGCGCCGGGAGGCGGCGAGCCGAACCTGCATCGCCATGACAACGGCGCGATCACCGTGCGCTACGACAATGGCTGCGTGGTCACCTACAACGCCGACGGGCGGCGCAGCGGCTCGAACGGCTGTCGCCCGGGCCAGGTGGAGCGCGCCGACACGGCGGTGCAGGACGACGCCCAGGCGCGGGGCGGCGGCGGGCTGACGTTTCACAAGCGCAACGACGGAACCGCGCGGGTGCGCTTCGACGACGGCTGCGTGGTGACCTACAACCGCAAGGGCGACCGCACCGGCTCGCAGGGGTGCCACCCCCGCCAGGTCGAGCGCGCGGACCGCGCCGCCCAGACCAACTGGTGAGCGTCGACCCCCGGCGTCTCCTCAGCCGGCCGCCTCGGCCGGGGACCGTCGCGGCCGCGCCCTCGCAGGCGCCGCGGCGGTCCGCAGACCCTTCGCCCCCGTCGTCGTCTTCGCCCCCGTGAGACCTGAGATGAGCAGGAAACCCCAACCGATCGGCATCCTGGCCCCGGCCGTCGCGCTGGCGCCTTTCGCCGCCGAGCGGCCCGGCGGCTGCCGCGGGGGCGAGGTCCTCAACCGATACGGCCGCGCCAGCGGGAGTGTGCGGGTCACCGGCCTGATCACCCCACGCGACGGGGATTGCTGGCTGGCCGGCGTCACCGACCCCGACGCCGCCTGCCCCGCGGTGTTCGAGGATCTCGAGGACCGCGGGCCGACCCGTCTCGCGTGCTCCGAGCGGCCCAACGGCGCCGCGGCACAGCGCCTGACCGACCACGGCAAGCCGTGGGCGCTGGCCTGTTTCCGCGGCGCGGCAGGGTCCGACACGCTCGACGTCTGACGCGGCCCCGCCTCCCGCTTCCCTAGGACCGACCCCGCCATGCCTCTCTCGCCCCGCATCCTGGCCGCCGGCCTCGTCCTTATCGCCGCGCCGGCGGAGGCGCAGGGCGTGCAGGATGCGCGCCGGGAGATCGCCCGCCCCGCCCAGGACGGGGCCTTCGGCACGCCGGCGCCCGGCATCGCCGCCGAGTCCCGGCTCGACAACGGCGCCCTGCCGGACACCGGGGTCTCGCGCCTCGCGCCGCCGCCGTCCAGCGACCGGGAGACGGGCCGCATTCTCGGGGCCGCCCTGCGCACTGAGCCTGCGCTCGGCCGGGTAACCGCCACGCAGGACTGCGGGACCGTCTTCCGCGGAACCGTCTGCCAGGGGCGACCCTCGTCCGAGATCTCTTGGAAGGGCGCGACGCGGGCGAACCTGATCCTCGCCGAGACGCTCGACGCCTCTCGCCCGGCGCCGGAGGGGGCCAGCCGGCGCGCCTCGGTGAACCTGGCGAGGGCGTCGCGGGCTGGCGCCTGCGCGGCCCGCCAGAATTCTCGATCCCATCCGTCCTGTGCAGGAGACCTGACATGAGCCTTGCGATCCGCCTCTCCGCCCTTGCCCCGGCCGCCGCGCTGGCGCTCGGCGCGGCCCTGCCGCTGTCCGCCGAGCCGGTGGCCGAGCGGGACATGCTCCGCTACTGCCAGGGCGAGGCTTCGGCCCGCTTCGGGGTCAGCCCTCAGGCCTTCAAGATGGGCGAGCTCGAGGATCGGCAGAACGGCGCGAAGCTCGCCCACGGCCGCTACGAGGACGGCGACGGCCACGTCGCCTTCGCCTGCCGCTTTCGTCCCACCGGCGAGTTCTTCTGGGTGCGCACGAAGGACGAGATGGAGACCATCAAGGACGACCGCGACGACGCCGCCGAAGCCTTTGGCGGGCCCGAGCCGCGCCAGGTGCAGGCCTGCAACGCGGTCGACGACCGCTATGGCAAGGTGGTCGAAAGCAACGCCCTGAAGCCCGGATCCTGGGAGATCATCCTCGACTACGACGACGGCGCCTACGTCTGCAACGTCGATGAGAAAGCCAAGGTCACCTACTTCGAGAAGCTGAAGTGAGCCGCAGGACGCTCTCGGCGCTGCTCGGCCTGGCCCTGCTCGGGGCCTGCGCCGAGCCGGCCCCGACGCCGCCGGCGGCCTCGGCGTCCGCCCCGGCCGGGCCGGCCGAGGAGGCCTGCCTCGCCCATCGGGTCGCCCTCGGCGGCCCCGGCGGGGCCGCGGTGACGGTCGAGGGCGTCGCGCCCGCGGGCGGGTCCCGCGAGGTGGTCCTGCGCGATGCCGAGGGCCAGGGCTTCCGCTGCCTCGCCTCGAGCGCGGGCGAGGTCGAGGACTTCGCCGCGATCCTCCCCGGAAGCCGCCCCTCGACCGGCGCGGCGACGCCGGAGGCGGCCTGCCTGGAGGCGGTCGCGGACGTGTCGGGGGAGGCGCGTGCGACGACGCTTTCCTCGGAGTTCTCCGAGGCCGGGACGCTGGTGCGCGTGGCCGTGGGCGATCCCCCCGCGCCGTGGCGCTGCATCGCCTATCGCGACGGCTCCACCGCGGGGATCGAGGCGGAACCGGCCGACGACCACCTGAGCGGCGCCGCGGCGGAGTTCGACGCGATGGCCGGACCCTGCCGCGACCAGGCCGCTCGCATGACCGGCCTGCCGCCGAGCGCGGTCGAGGTCAGCAACCGGATCCGCACCGGCGGCGGCCCGCTGCTGACCCTGCTGGCCGGCGAGACCGCGCTGAGCTGCCGTCAGGAACCGGGCGGCCGCGTCGCCGTGTTCAGCGAGTTCGCCAACTGACGCGCCCTGCGCCGCCCGCCCCCCGGGGCGGGCGGCCTGATGCGAGGAGAGAGCCCAGATGCCGATCCGACCGACGCTTCCGGCCGCGCTCTGCGCGCTCATGCTCTGCGCCGCACCCGCGGCGGCGGAGACGCCGGAATGGCTGCGCTATCCGGCGATCTCGCCCGATGGCACGCAGGTGGCTTTCGCCTGGCAGGGCCAGATCTGGGTCGTCCCGGCGGAGGGGGGCGAGGCGACGCCCCTGACCTCCGCCACCGCCTATTCCAAGGCCCCGGTCTGGTCGCCGGACGGAACGCGCATCGCCTTCGCCTCCAGCCCGCATGGCAATTCCGACGTCTTCGTGATGGAGGTGGCGGGGGGCGAGGCGCGGCGGCTGACCTTCCACTCGGCCTCGGACCTGCCGATGGCCTTCTCGCCCGACGGGTCCGAGGTCTGGTTCGCCTCCAACCGCCTCGGCGACCCGGTCGCCTCTGGCGACGACGCGGTGCACGGCATCGGCCCGCTGATCGCGGCCCCCCACGCGGTCCCGGTCGAGGGCGGCCGCGTCCGCCGCCTGTGGTCCACCGCGGCGCTCGAAATCGCGCCCGACGCCGAGGGGCGGCGCATCCTTTACGCCGACGACGCCGGCCCGCTGGAGGACCAATGGCGCAAGCATCAGGTCTCGGCCGCGGCGCAAGACGTGTGGCTGGTCGACCGCGACACCGGCCGCCACACCCGCCTGACCGAATGGCGGGGCGAGGACCGCGACCCCGCCTGGATGCCTGACGGGAGCATGGTCTGGCTGTCCGAGCGCGGCGGCGCCTTCAACGTCTGGCGGCGCGGGATCGAGGGCGGGGAGCCGGAACAGATCACCCACCACGAGACCTGGCCGGTGCGCTTCCTCAGCGCCGCCGACGACGGCACGCTGGCCTATGCCTGGGACGGCGGCCTGTGGCGCCTGCCGCCGGGCGGCGAGGCCGAGCACATCGCCATCACGATCCGCCGCAGCAGCCTCGTCGGCGGCCGGCAAGTGCAGGCGGTGAACGATCAGGTCAGCGAGCTGGCCGTCTCCCCCGACGGCGCCTCGCTGGCGCTGGTCGCGCATGGCGAGGTCTTCGTGGTCGACGCGGCCTCCGGCGCCACCCGCCGCCTGACCGACACGCCTCAGCTGGAGCGCTTCGTGACCTGGGCCCCGGACGGTCGGGCGCTGGCCTACGCCTCCGAGCGGGACGGGACCTGGGACATCGTCGAGGCCCGGCTGACGCGGGACGAAGACGCGTCGTTCTCCGGCGCCGCCCCCTTCGCCGAGCGGACGCTGCTGGCCACGCCCGACGACGAATACCAGCCCCTCTACGCCCCCGACGGCGGTCGGATCGCTTACCTGCACGAGCGGACCGAGCTGCGGGCGCTGGACATCTCCGATGGCGAGAGCGTCGAGGTCCTGCCCGCCGACGCGACCTATTCCTACTACGACGGCGACCGCAGCTTCGCCTGGGGTCCGGACGGCGCCTGGCTGGCGGTCGGGACCGGCTTCGGCCCCACCGCCGAGATCACGCTGGCCGACGCCGCGGGCGAGGCCGCGCCGGTCAACCTCAGCCTCAACGGCTTTTCCGACGGGGACCCGCAGGTCGGCGCCGACGGCGGCATGGTGGCCTGGACCACCGACCGCTACGGCCTGCGCGCCGCCCAGGGCGAGGCCGCCACCGCCGACATCCAGGCCGTGTTCCTCACCGCCCGGGCGCTGGCCGCCTTCCAGGGCCGCGAGACGCCGGAGACTGCGGAGCCGGAGACCGCGGAGACCGGGGGGCCCTTCCCCGACCTCTCGGGTCTCGAGCATCGGGGCCTGCGGCTGACGCCGTTCTCGATGCAGGCGGTGTTCTCGCGCCTCTCGCCCGACGGGCGCACGCTCTACGTGGTGGCGAACCAGCCGGACGGGACGGCGGTGGGCTACGCGCTGGGCGTGGGCGGCGGGGGGCTGCGCACGCTCTTCACCCGCCCCGCCGCGCCCGACGCGATCTACGAGATGGACGCCGCGGGCACGACGCTCTTCGCCTATGCGGGCGGCGCGATCACCCGCTACGACGCGGCCTCCGGCGCCCCCGCGCCCGTGCCCTTCTCGGCCGAGATCGACCGCGACCCGCGCGCGGAGATCGCCGCGATCTACGAGCATACCCATCGCTTCACCGCCCGCACCTTCTACCAGGCCGACATGCACGGCCGCGACTGGGAGGCGATCGGCGACCACTACCGCCGCTTCCTGCCCCAGATCATCTGGTGGGAGGACCTGGTGCAGCTGCTGGCCGAGGCGGTGGGCGAGCTCGACGCCTCCCACCAGGCCATCCACTTCCGATACCAGCCCGAGACGGCGGACGAGACCGGCTCGCTGGGGCTATATTACGACGACGCCCATCGCGGGCCCGGCATGAAGGTGGCCGAGGCGATCCCCGGCGGCCCGGCCGACCGCGCCGGCTCGGCGCTGAGGCCGGGGGCCGTGATCCTCTCGGTCGACGGCCGCCCGATCGGGCCGGAGATCGACATCCATCGCCTGCTGAACCGCGCCGCCGGCCGCGAGGTGAGGCTGGAGATAGCCCCCGCCGACGGCGGCCCCCCGGTTGCCGAGACCCTCACGCCCGTCCCCCAGGCCCACGAGAACGAATACGCCTACCGCGCCTGGGTCGCCCAACGCCGGGCGATGGTCGAGCGTCTCTCCGCCGGCCGGCTCGGCTACGTCCACCTGCGCGCGATGAACCTCGAGGGCTACCAGGCCGCCTATGGCGAGGCCTTCGGCCGCTACGCGCAGGCCGAGGGCCTGATCGTCGACGTCCGCGCCAACGGCGGCGGCAATCTGCACGACCAGCTGGTCACGATGCTGACCGGGACCTCCGACAGCGCCCTGGTCAGCCGAGCGGGCGACGTGATCACCCGCAACCCGGTCGGCCGCTGGACCCGCCCGAGCGCCCTGCTGGTCGACGCCGACAGCTATTCCGACGGCAGCGTGTTCCCCACGCTCTACCAGGCCAAGGGCATCGGCCCCGTCGTCGGCCAACCGGTCCCCGGCACCGGCACGGCGGTGGTCCGTCAACCGATGATCGACCCGCGTCTGGTCTACGGCATCCCCGAGCTCGGCTTCCGCCTCTCCGACGGCCGCTTCTTCGAGAACCTCGAGGTGCAGCCCGACGTCCTCGTGCTCAACGACCCCGAAAGCCTCGCCGCCGGCGAGGACCGCCAGCTTCAGGCCGCCGTCGAGACCCTCCTGCAGCAGCTCGACCCATAGCCCGGCCGCCGGCGCGCTCCGATCCCGACGCGCCCGGAATGGCCTCGGTCGGAGCGACGCCGGGGCGGTCGGGGAACCGAACCGGCTCGCTCCGGCTGCGAGACGGCCGCGCCTGATCCGGAAACCCGAGCGGTCTTCCTCCTCTCGGCGTCGCTTTCGATCCTCCTCGCCGCGATCATCATAGGCGCAGGAGCCCTCATCGAGCGATCGGCGCACCAGCTCGGTCATCGTCCCCTCGCCATCGAGGCGGCCGGAACGCTGGGAGGGAGGTCCCATGCTCTCGCCCATCCTTCGCGTCGTCGCTGCGCCGCGCGGCGCCGGTCGGCCGCTGCGAGGCGCCGCGCCTTCACAGGCTGGAGGGACGCACCCCGGACCAGGGCCCCCGCGTCGTGGACCGCTTGCAATGTAAACCGTTCGTTTTACATAGGCCCCACGTCTGCAGAAGGAGGCTCGCCATGGACATGTCCCCGAAGCTTGCCGCCGCCGCGGAGCGGCTCTTTGATCGACACGGCTACATGGCCACCGGCATGGACCGACTTACCGAAGCGGCGGGAATGTCGAGCCGCACCCTCTACAAGCACGCCGGCAGCAAGGCGCGCCTGATGGCGCATGTCCTCTCCCGGAGGGACCGACGCCTGATGGCGCGGCTCGAGGTCCGGACCGTCGACGCGCTGTTCGCGGCCCTTGAGGACTGGGTCCGCGTCGAAGGCGCGAGGGGCTGCCTGTTCCTGCGCACGCAAGCCGAGACCGGGGGCGACACGCCGGAGATCGCGCAGGCCGTTGCAGCCCACAAGGCGGGCTTCGGGCAGCGCGTCGCCGAGATCGTCGCGGCGGATCTGGGACAGGCGGACCCCGCGCTCGCCGAGCAGATCCTGGTTCTGTTCGAGGGCGCGACTCACGCGGCCGTCTACCGGGGCGCAGGGGCCGTGACCGCGGCCCGCGCCGCGGCCTCCGTGCTGGTCGAGAGCGCGAGATCATGACCCCGGCCCTGCGCATCGGCGCCGTCGGCTTCGGCCTGATCGCGGTATGCTACGGCTTCGCCCGCTTTGCCTTCGGGCTGTTCCTGCCGCAGATCGACGGCGAACTGAGCCTCGGCCCCTCCCTCAGCGGCCTGATCTCCGGAGGCTCCTTTGCGGGTTACTGCATCGCCATCGTCGCCTCGGCGGTCCTGACCGAACGGATCGGCCCGCGAGCAGTCGCCGCCGGGGCCGCCCTGGTCGCGGCGCTTGGCATGGCGGGCATTGCGCTCGCGCCCTCGCCGCTGATCCTGGCCGTTGCCGTGGTGGTCGCGGGGTCGAGCGCGGGCCTCGCCTCCCCGCCCATGGCCGCGGCCGTGGCGGCTGCGGTGCGCCGGGACCGGCAGGACCTGACGAACACGGTGATCAATGCCGGGACCAGCGCGGGCGTGGCGCTGTCGGGACCGATCGCGCTGGCCATCGCCGGGCAATGGCGACTGGCCTTCGGCGCTTTCGGCGCCGTGGCGCTGGCGCTCGCCCTCGCGGCGGCGGCCTCGATCCCCGATTCCCGGAGCGGCGGTCGCGGAGGCAGCCGTCCTCCGCTGTCCGGGCCGGTCGTGCGCCTCGTGTCCGCGTCGTTTCTGATGGGAGCGGCGAGCACCGCCGTGTGGTCCTTCGGCGGCCAGCTCGCGGCGCGGCAGCCCGACTGGGGCGCGAGCGGAACCGGCCTGCTGTGGACGTGCATCGGCGCCGGCGGGCTCGCCGGGGCCTTGGCCGGAACGCTTGTCGGTCGCTTCGGTCTCGACCGCGTCCACCGGGCCTTCCTCGCGCTGATGGCGGCGTGCATCCTCGCGGTCGGCCTCGGCGATGGACCGGCCCTCTCTCTGGCGGGGGGCGCCGCCTTCGGCGCGTCCTACGTGATGCTGACCGGGATCTATCTGATCTGGGGCATCCGCGCCCTGCCCGACCGCCCGGCGACCGGGCTGATGGTCGGGTTCCTGACCGTCGCGGTGGGTCAGACTGCGGGCGCGCCGGCATTCGGGCTGCTGATGGAGGGCTTTGGCGCCGGTCCCGCCGTGACCTGCTTTGCCGGCGTCGCGCTCCTCGCCGGGGGCTTCCGGGCAAGGCGCGCGAGCCACGTCGCGATCGCCTAGACGCCCTGCCAAAGCGCGGCGGGGCGAGCCGGCCTCGATCCCCGGAGAGCCGGCGCGCCGGACCGAGCCGCCGGCTGTCGGTCCCGGGCGGGGACCGATCGTGGCCGTCTGGCGGACGATGCCGCGGGCGGCGGCCGCGCGCGATCCTCGGACGGACGCCTGTTCGGGCTCGCGCGGCCCCGGGGCGCGGAGGGCGCGGAGCGCGCGGAGGGCGCGGCGCGGCGGCCGGGACCGCGCCCGGCGACCGCCCTCGGCCCCGCGCGGATCGCCCGGAGGCGCGAATTCCGCGATCATCGGCCGATTGCCCGCGACGATCTCGGCCAAACGCCTTGCGGAAAGGCGCGCAACACGTCATTTCCCCCCGCAGAGGCTGAACTCGCCCGCAACCCCCGAAAGGTCGTCCCCATGCCCGACGCGCAGCGCGTTCCGCCTCCGCTCGCCTCCGCGCTGCGTGAGCGCGGCTACGAGGATCTCACCCCCGTCCAGCAGGCCGTGCTGGCCCCCGACGTCGCGGGGCGCGACGCGCTGGTCTCGGCGCGCACCGGCTCGGGCAAGACCATCGCCTTCGGGCTCGCCATGGCCGAGGAGCTGCTGGCCGGCGCCGACCGCCTCGCCCCGCCGCAGGCGCCGCTGGCCCTGGTGATCGCCCCCACCCGCGAGCTCGCCATGCAGGTGCGCCGCGAGCTGGAGTGGCTCTACGCCCCCGCCGGCGCCGTCTTCGCCTCGTGCATCGGGGGCATGGACCCGCGGGCCGAGCGTCGCACGCTCGAGCGCGGGGCCCATATCGTGGTCGGCACGCCCGGCCGCCTGCGCGACCATATCGAGCGGCGCGCCCTCGATCTCGCCGAGCTGCGCACGGCCGTGCTCGACGAGGCCGACGAGATGCTCGACCTCGGCTTCCGCGAGGACCTGGAGTTCATCCTCTCGGCCGCGCCCGAGGGCCGCCGCACGCTGCTGTTCTCGGCCACCGTGCCCCGCGGCATCGCCGCGCTGGCCGAGCGCTTCCAGCGCAACGCCGCCCGCATCTCGACGGCCGAGGAGCGGCGCGCCCATTCCGATATCGATTACCGCGCCTATGCGGTGCTGCCCGCGGACCGGGAGAACGCGGTCTACAACCTGCTGCGCTTCCACGACGCCGAGCGGGCGCTGGTGTTCTGCACCACCCGCGCCTCGGCCGCGCATCTCGCCGCGCGGTTCTCGAACCGGGGCCTGCCGGTGGTGGCGCTGTCGGGGGAGCTGAGCCAGTCCGAGCGCAGCCACGCCCTGCAGGCGATGCGCGACGGGCGGGCGCGGATCTGCGTGGCGACCGACGTGGCCGCCCGCGGCATCGACCTGCCGGGGCTGGATCTGGTGATCCACGCCGATCTGCCCACCAACTCCGAGACGCTGGTCCACCGCTCCGGCCGCACCGGGCGGGCCGGGCGCAAGGGGCTGTGCGCGCTGATCGTGCCCCAGCGCTCCCGCCGCAAGGCCGAGCGGCTGCTGGCCGGCGCCGGCGTCTCCACCACCTGGGAGGCGCCCCCGGGCCCCGCAGAGATCCAGGCGCGCGACGACGTGGCGATCCTCGAGGATCCGAGCCTGGCCGAGGCGGTGGCCGAGGACGAGCAGGCGATGGTCGCCTCCCTGCTCGAGCGTCATGGCCCCGAGCGGGTCGCGGCGGCCTTCCTGCGCCGCCTGCGATCGGGCATGGCCGCGCCCGAGGAGCTGACCGACCCCGGCGAGGAGACCCGCCGCCCCCCGCGCGAGGCCTTCGGCGCCAGCGTCTGGTTCGAGCTGTCGGTCGGGCGCAAGCAGCGGGCCGAGCCGCGCTGGCTGCTGCCGATGGTCCTGACGGGCGGCGGGCTAGAGCGGCGCGACGTCGGCGCGATCCGCATCGGCGAGAACTCGACCCACGTCCAGATCGCCGCCGAGCGCGCCGACGCCTTCCTCGAGGCGATCTCGCCCGGCCGCACGCTGGAGAAGGGGGTGCGCGTGGCCCCCTCCGACGGACCGCCCCCCGGCGCCTCCGGTCCCGGCGGCCCCGGCGGCAGGCCGCGCCGCCCGGCCCCGCGGCCTCACCGCAGGGGACGTCCGGAGGGTCAGGACCGCTGAGGTCGCCCGCCCGGCGCCGCGCCCCGGCGCGGCCTGCCGGGGCGGGCTCCGGCCGCGAGACCCTGCCCCTCGCGATAGATCGCACGGGGACGCCCTGCCCCTCCCCACACCGCACGGACCCTGCCGGGAGCCGCTGAGACGGCGGGCGCGCCGGATCGGCGACGCGCCGGCGCCGGTCGAAATTCTGTGCAGCCCCCTTCCCACGCTCGCACTCCGCTCGGCCGGCCCGCGTGGCGCCGGGGGCGATTGAACGTGCGTCCGAAGGGGGGGCGGCGGCGGGAGTCTGGCGGGCCGGATGGGCGCGTTCGCCCGCCCCGGGCCGAACCGCGCAAGCAACCGCAAGGCGCTGCGCCGTTCATCCAAGTTCATGTATGAAATTTTCTTGTATTTGACCAAAACTCGCTCGAATATGCCTTCGGGGAAACGAGGAGTCGCGTTCATGAAACGCGCAGCATGTCTGCTGGCCGCGGGCGCAGTGTGGGCGCCTGCCGCCATCCCGTCGTCCGCGCATGCGCTCGACGGGGTTGGGGTTCGTCTGTCGATCATCGATCCCGCCGCGACGACCCGGACGGTCGCCGCGCCGCAGGACGCGTCCGACCCGGCGCTGCGGGCCTTCGCCACGCGGTTGCTGGCCGATCTCGAGCGTCAGCTCGGGGCGAGCGGCGCGCGCCCTGCGCAGGCATCGGCAACCCTGTTCCGCATCCCGCTGGTCGCCTCGGGCGACGCGCCCTATCCCGCGCCCCCCCCGCCCCCCGCGACCGAGGGCGCGGCCTGCGCCGTCGCCTCGCCGTGGATCGCGCTGACGGTGCGGCGGGACGGCGCGGGCATGAAGGTCGAGCTCTTGGCCCTGTGGAACGAGCGGCAGGTCCTGCTCGACCTCGCCGCGCTGGAGTCCGACGCGCCCCTGCCCGAGACCGCCCCGCAGACGCCGCTGACCCGCAGCGAATTCTCGGCCATGGCGCAGGCCTGGACGCGCGAGTCGATGGGAGGCGAGGCGCCCGCCGCGGGCGAGCCGCCGCTGGCCGAGCGCCTGCCCCCCGACGCGGCCCGGCTGTTCGCGGAGGCGCCCCAGGCGACCCGCGGTCCCTTCGACCTGGGCGCCGAGGCGACCCTGCGCGCGATCGCGGCGCGGATGAGCGAGGCCTACGCCGACCTCGCCGCCGCGCTGGTCGCCCGCTGCCTGACGCCAGGCGAGACAGGCGGCCGCTTTGGCGGACCGCACGACATTCGGACCCTCGCCGGTCCGGATTTTGGGACGGCGCCCCCGGAGTGAGGCCGCCGCCCCATGCACATCCAAGAGCCCGTGACGCCGGGCCAGCTGGGGAGAAAGACGATGGCATTTGCATCTGTAAAGAATAACACGACCTTCACCGGATTCAGCGCCGACGACGAGGCCACGATCCTTGATGCGATGAAGACCGGCTACAACGGCTCGGCGGTCGCCAAGAAGATGTTCGACGACTGGATCGCCGCGGGCAAGGACATCGAGGTCGACTTCGTCGCCGGCGCCTTCCAGGCCCGCACCAACGCCGGCAAGATCGAGATCGACCTGAGCTATCTCGACGACGCCAGCTACATCGACAACACCGGCCAGGCGGTCGAGGACACGCCCGTCACCGCGATCCTGCACGAGTTCGTGCACGCCCTGACCGGCAAGCGGGACAACGGCGACTATGTCACCGACTACCGCGGCGACACCGTCAATATGTCGAACAAGATCTACAAGGAGCTCAGCCTGGCCGAGCAGAACTCCTATGTCGCCTACGACAGCTCGGGCGACATCCTGACCCGCGACCGCGAGTATACGGCGGGCGCGTCCATCGACCGGTCCCAGGCCGGCGACCGGGACTGGAACTCCTCGGCGGCGGGCGTGTCCAAGGACCTGCTGATCGGCGGCGCCTCGGGCAACAACCTGCAGTCGGGCCGGGGCGCGGACGTGCTGTTCGGCGCGGGCGGCGACGACCAGCTCAACGGCGGGGACGGCGACGACGTCACCCTGCTCAGCGGCAAGCCCACCGACTACGACATCCGCGTCAACGCCGACGGCACCTGGACCTCGCGCCACGTGCGCGGCGACGCGGACGAGGGGACCGACACCTTCTCCAACATCGAGAAGGTGCGCTTCGCCGACGACGAGACCTTCAGCCTCTCGAAAGGGGGCCTGACCTACCAGACCGACTTCGCCTTCGTCGTCGACACCACCGGATCGATGTGGGACGACATCGGCGCGGTGCAGGCCTCGGCCACGGGCGTGATCGACGCGCTGTTCAACAACGACGCGATCGATGCGCGCGTGGGCGTCGTCTCCTACAAGGACAACGCCAACGGCGAGCCGACGCAGGTGCTGCTGTCGTTCACCGACCAGGACGATTTCGCCGACCGCAAGGCCGCGGCGCAGGCGGCGATCAACTCGCTTTCGGCCTCCGGCGGCGGCGACACGCCCGAGTCCGCCTTCGACGGACTGCTCAAGGCGCTCGACGGCTCGATGGGCGACTGGCGGGAGGGGGCGGGCACCAAGCGCATCGCCCTGTTCACCGACGCGCCGGCCAACGACGCCCACCTGCTGCCCACGGTGCTGAGCTTTGCGCTCAACATCGGGGCGGTGATCTCCTCGCGGACCACCGAGTCGCTGGGCGCGGGGATGACCGTCGACACGTTCAAGTTCAGCTTCGGCGACGGGCTCGCGGGCCGCGATCCGGGCTCCGAGGGGGACGATCTGCCCGACTTCGTGCCCAGCGACGACCCGGTGTCGCCGCTCTCGGGGACGGCCTCGGTGCAGATCACCACGATCCAGATCGCGGGCACCGACACCGATCCCGACCTGGTCGACGCCACCGAGCAGACCGGCGGCGCGGTGGTGGACGCGGCCGACCCCGACGCCGTGGTCGAGCAGCTTCTGAACCTGATCAACACCCCCAACTACGCCATCGCGGCCGAAGTCTCCTCGCTCGAGGAAGGCGACGCGGGCTTCACCCGCGTGACCTTCACCATCACCCGCGACCGCGCCGAGAACGACGCCGTGGTGACGCTGGGCACGACTGGCGACGCCGGCCCCGGCGACGTGACCAACATCAACGAGACGGTGATGCTGGCGGCGGGCGAGACCTCGGCCAGCTTCAACGTCCGGGTGCAGGGCGACACGGTCAACGAGCTCGACGAGCGCTTCGGCCTGACCATCGAGTCGATCGACGAGACCGCCACCGTGGGCATCGGCGAGGCCGGCTTCACGATCCTCAACGACGACACCCTGCTCGAGGGCACGGGCGAGGGCGAGGATCTGCTGGGCACGCTGCTCGACGACCGGATCGAGGGGCGCGGCGGCGACGACCTGATCCGCGGCTTCAAGGGGGCCGACGTGCTCGCGGGCGGGCTCGGCCGCGACGAGGTCTATGCCGGGCGCGGCATGGACGTGGTGCGCGGCAACAAGGGCGCGGACAGGGTCGACGGCAAGCAGGGCGACGACGAGGTCCACGGCGGCTTCGGCCACGACGTGGTGCGCGGCCAGCGCGGCGACGACCTGATCGACGGCGGCCGGGGCATCGACCTGCTGGTCGGGGGCGCGGGCGCGGACGTCTTCGTGCTGCAGGCCGGCGTGCCCGCCTACGACCGGGTGAAGGACTTCCAGGACGGGCTCGACAGCTTCCTCGTCGAGGGCGCCGGGGGGGCCGGGCTCGATGACCTGGTCTTCGACATCCGCGACGAGCGGACCCGCGTGTTCCTGGGCGACGACCTCCTGGCCGTGGTGCGGGGCGACTTCGAGGCCCTCGATCCGGGCGACTTCGTCTTCGCCTGACACGGCTCCGACCGGCGGCGCGCCCTGCCCGCCGCCGGTCCCCCCTCCCGACAGCCTCCGCTCCCGCGCCGCAATTGTGGCGCCGTGGCGCGAGACGGCTATGATGCGGTCCAGCGACCGACAAGGGGGAGGGAGAGCGCCATGGAGATCCTGGTGACCGGAGGCGCGGGCTTCCTCGGCGCGCGCCTGATCGCCGCGCTGCTGGCCGCGCAGGACGCCGGCGCGCCCGGCCTGCCAGCGTTCGAGCGGATCGTCTCGCTCGACCTCGCCCCCTGCCCGGTTCCCGACCCGCGGGTGACCTCGCGCCTCGGCGGGGTCGAGGAGGCCGAGGCGCTGGCCGGCGCCGTCGGCCCGCAGACGCGCGCGGTCTTCCACCTCGCGGCCGTGGTCAGCGGCCAGGCCGAGGCGGAGTTCGAGACGGGCATGCGGGTGAACCTCGACGGGACGCGCCGCCTGCTCGACGCCTGCCGGCTGCGGGCCGATCGGCCGCTGTTCTTCTTTGCAAGTTCGCTCGCCGTGTTCGGCGCCGACTGTCCCGCGGTCGTCCCCGACGACCAGGTGCTGCGCCCGCGCTCGAGCTACGGGACCCAGAAGGCGATGGGCGAGATGCTGGTCGCCGACGCCTCCCGCCGCGGCTTTGTCGAGGGGATCGTGGGCCGCCTGCCCACCGTGGTGGTGCGCCCGGGGCGGCCGAACGCGGCCGCCTCGTCCTTTGCAAGCTCGATCCTGCGCGAGCCGATGGCGGGCGAGCCCGCGGTCTGTCCCGTCGACCTCGACCTGCCGCTGTGGATCGGCTCGCCCGAGGCGACGCTGCGCAACATCGTGGCGCTGGCCTGCCTGGAGCGCGCGCGCTTCGGCGAGCGGATCGAGGTCAACCTGCCGGGCATCGAGACCACGCCGCGGGCGATGCTCGCCGCCCTGACGCAGGCCTGCGGGCCGGACGCCGCTTCCCTCGTCGCCCACCGCCCCGACCCCGCCATCGAGGCGATCGTGGCGAGCTGGCCGAGCCGTTTCGACACCGCGCGGGCCGAGGCCCTGGGACTGCGCGGCGATCCCGACGTCGCCGCCCTCGTGGCCGCCCACCAGCGCGCCATGGGCCTGACCGCCTGGACCTGAGCGGCCGCGGGGAGGGCAACGACAAAGGCCCCGGGCGCGGACCCGGGGCCTGTTTGCGAAGCGCGAAACTAGCGGCTCAGGACAGCGCCCGGACCACCTCCTCGGCGCGGATGATGCCCAGGTCCTCGCCATTGGGCCCGCGCACCCACAGCGTGGGCGAGCCGGCCAGCAGATCGAGCACCTCGCGCACCGGCATGTCGGCCTCGACCACCCCGCAGCCCTCGGGCGCCCAGCCGGGCTGGGCCACGTCCGAGGCGCGCAGCACGCCCAGCGGGTTCATGTGGGCGACGAAATCCTCGACATACGCGTCGGCCGGCTCGCGGATGATCTGCTGGGGGGTGCCGCACTGCACGATGCGCCCGCCCTCCATGATCGCGATCCGGTCGCCGATCTTGAACGCCTCGTCGAGGTCGTGGCTGACGAAGATGATCGTGCGTTTGAGGTTGCGCTGAAGCTCCAGCAGCTCGTCCTGCAGGCGGGTGCGGATCAGCGGGTCGAGCGCCGAGAACGGCTCGTCCATCAGCAGGATCGGCGCCTCGGTGGCAAACGCGCGCGCGAGACCCACCCGCTGCTGCATGCCGCCCGAAAGCTCGCCCACCTTGCGGTCCGCCCAGTCGGTCAGGCCCACGAGGTCGAGCTGCGCACGGGCCTTCTCCTCGCGCTCCTTGTCGGGCATGCCGGCGAGTTCGAGGCCCAGCCCCACGTTGTCGAGCACGTTGCGCCAAGGCAGCAGGCCGAACTGCTGGAAGACCATCGCGACCCGGCTCAGCCGCATCCGGCGCAGGGTCTTGGCGTCGCAGTTGGAGACGTCGGTCATCCCCTCGCCGTCGTTGACCAGCACCCGGCCGCGGCACACGGGGTTCAGCCCGTTGACCGCGCGCAATAGCGTCGACTTGCCCGAGCCCGAGAGGCCCATCAGCACCAGGATCTCGCCCTCGCCGACCTCGAGGCTGCAGTCGTGCACGCCCAGGACCTGGCCGGTCTCCTCCTGGATCTCGGCGCGGGACTGGCCCCGGTCCATCAGCGGCAGGGCGGTCTGGGGGTCGCCGCCAAAGACGATGTTCACCGCCTCGAAGGTCACCGCGGCGGGGCGGGTGGTGTTCTGCGTGGCCATGCTCGCCCCCCTCACTTGCGATGCCCGAGGCGCAGCATGCGGTCGAGCATGATGGCCACGACGACGATGATGAAGCCGCTCTCGAACCCGAGCGCGGTGTTGACCTGGTTGAGCGCGCGCACGACCGGCACGCCCAGCCCGTCGGCCCCGACCAACGCCGCCACGACGACCATCGACAGCGACAGCATGATGGTCTGGTTCAGCCCCGCCATGATCTGGGGCAGCGCGTAGGGCAGCTCGACCTTCCACAGTTTCTGGGATCCGGTGGCGCCGAAGGCCTCGGCCGCCTCGAGCAGCGGCGTGGGGGTCGAGGACACGCCCAGATAGGTCAGCCGGATCGGCGCGGGGACCACGAAGATCACCGTGGCGATCAGGCCCGGCACCATGCCGATGCCGAAGAACACGATGGCCGGGATCAGGTAGACGAAGGTCGGCAGCGTCTGCATCAGGTCCAGCACCGGCTGCATCCAGGCGTAAAGCCTCGGCCGATGCGCCACCGCGATGCCGACCGGCACGCCGATGGCCATGCACACGACGCAGGACGAGACGACCAGCGACAGCGTCTCGGTCATCTCCTCCCAGTAGTCCTGGTTGAGGATGAAGAGGAAGCCCAGGAACACCCCCAGGCAGACCTTCCACGAGCGCTGGATCAACCAGGTGACGCCCACGAAGAAGGCCACCACCAGAATCGCCGGCGGCTCCTGCATGATCCACAGCAGCGCGTCGATCATGGCGGACATCACGTCGGCCAGGCCGTCGAAGAACCAGCTGCCATGCGTCTGCAGCCAGTCGAAGAAGCCGCCGGCCCACTTGCCCACGGGAATCTTGTAGTCGCTCAACCAGTCCAAGCCGGTCCCCTCTTCCCTCGAAAAAACACCGGCGCGGGCCGGCCCTTTCGCCCAGCATATCCCCTGGCGGGGGAAGTTGGCAGACGGGCGGCCGCACGCGCCGGCCTTTCTCCAGCCGCCCCGGAGCGCGTCGCCGGGGGGCCGGGGCCTCGCGCCCCGGACGGGCCCGGGGGGAGGCGGGCGGGCGGCGCGGCCGGGGATGTCCCGGGCGCGCCGCCCCGCGATCCGCACGCGGTCAGGCGGGGGCGTTTGGGGTCCCCGTCGCAGCCGCGACCTGCCCGCCCCGGCGCGCGTCTCGGGCCCCTCGACCCGGACGCGCCCCGTGGCGGACGGGGCCGATCAGAGGCCCAGCTCGGCCTTCACCGCCGGCAGGCCCGGCTCGCCGTCGAGCGTGGTGACGCCCTCCAGCCAGGGCTCGATCACCGTGGGGTTGGCCTTCAGCCAGGCGGCGGAGGCCTCGTCGGCGTCCTCGCCGTCGTCGAGGATCTTGCCCATGATCTCGTTCTCCATCGGCAGCGAGAACTTCATCTGCTGAAGCAGCTTGCCGACGTTGGGGCATTCCTCGACATAGCCCTTGCGGGTGGTGGTGTAGACCACGCCCTCGCCGCCGAAGAAGTCCTCGCCGCCCGGCAGGTACTTCAGCGAGAAGTTGGCGTTCATCGGGTGCGGCTCCCAGCCGAGGAACACCACCGGCTCCTCCTTCTTGTAGGCGCGCGCGACCATGGCCAGCATGCCCTGCTCAGAGCTTTCGACCACCTCGAACTCGCCCAGATCGAAGGTGTTCTTCTCGGTCAGGCCGACGAGATAGGCGTTGCCCTCGTTGCCCGGCTCGATCCCGTAGATCTTGTCGTCGAGGCCGTCGGCGAACTTGTGGATGTCGGCGTAGGACTGAAGACCGGCCTCGTAGAGGTAGGTCGGAACCGCGAGCGTGTACTTGGTGCCCTCGAGGTTCACCGCCACCTGCTCGATCTCGCCCGAGTCGAGATAGGGCTTGATCGCGCCGTTCTGCGCCGGGATCCAGTTGCCCAGGAACACGTCGACGTCGTCGCTCTCGAGGCTGGCGAAGGTCACCGGGACCGAGAGCACCTTCACGTCGACGTCATAGCCCAGGGCCGTCAGGACCTGCTTGGCGATCGAGGTGGTGGTGGTGATGTCGGTCCAGCCGACGTCCGAGAAGGTCACCTCGTCGCAGTCGGCCCGGGCGGCCAGCGGCGCGCCGGCGACCGCGGCCAGCGCCGCCACGGCGCACGCACGGGTCAGGAAGGAAGAGGTCTTCATTCGGCATCTCCTGTCGGGTCGGATCCCGACCGCGCGGCGGTCCCTGCAAAGGCGCGCCACGCGGCGGGTTGCTTTTGATTGACGCCTCAATCAAAAAACAGTTGAGGCCGGATGTAAACGGTTGAGTTCGGAAAAGGACGCCGCCATGCCCCGGATCGGGATGGAGCCGCTGCGCCGCGAGTCGCTGATCCGCGCCACGATCGCCGAGATCGGGCGGGTCGGCTCGCTCGACGTGACGGTCGGAAAGATCGCCGCGCGGGCCGGCGTCTCGGCGGCGCTGGCCCACCACTATTTCGGCTCCAAGGACCAGATCTTCCTGGCCGCGATGCGTCATATCCTGCGGGAATTCGGGGCTTCCGTCCGTATCCGGCAGGCCGCGGCCCAGGGCTCGGCCGCCCGGATCCGCGCGCTGGTCGAGGCCTCGTTCTCGCCCGAGCAGTTCGACCGCGAATGCGTCGCCTCGTGGCTGGCGTTCTACGTCCTGGCGCAGACCTCGCCCGAGGCCGCGCGGCTGCTGCGGGTCTATGCGCGCCGGCTCGATTCGAACCTGGTGCACGACCTGCGCCCGCTGGTCGGCGAGGCGCCGGCAAGGCGAATCGCCCAGGGCATAGCCTCGATGATCGACGGGCTCTACATCCGCTGCGCCCTGCAGGACCGCGCCCCCGGCGCCGCCGAGGCCAAGCGCCTGACCCTCGACTACGTCGATCTTCACCTCGCCGAGGGGCGCGCCGCGCCCGATCCGAACGAGGGGCGCGCCGCGCCCGACCCGAACGAGGGGCGCGCCGCGCCCGGTCCGAAACCGCTTCGCGAAGTCCGGAGGCTTCCCGCCGAATGACGTCCCGCCCCAACATCCTGATCCTGATGGTCGACCAGCTGAACGGGACGCTGTTCCCCGACGGTCCGGCGGACTGGCTGCATGCGCCCAACCTCAAGGCGCTGGCCGCGCGCTCGGTGCGCTTCGCCAACGCCTACACCGGCTCGCCGCTGTGCGCGCCGGGGCGGGCGAGCTTCATGTCGGGCCAGCTGCCCCGGCGCACCCGGGTCTATGACAACGCGGCCGAGTTCGCCTCCTCGATCCCCACCTACGCTCATCACCTGCGGCGCGCGGGCTACGCCACGACGCTGTCCGGCAAGATGCATTTCGTGGGGCCCGATCAGCTGCACGGCTTCGAGGAGCGTCTGACCACCGACGTCTACCCCGCCGATTTCGGCTGGACGCCCGACTACCGCAAGCCGGGCGAGCGCATCGACTGGTGGTATCACAACATGGGCTCGGTGACCGGCTCGGGCGTGGCCGAGATCACCAACCAGCTCGAGTATGACGACGAGGTCGCCTACCATGCGGTGCGCAAGGTCTACGATCTCGGGCGGCGGCAGGACGAGCGGCCCTGGATGCTGACCGTCAGCTTCACCCACCCCCACGATCCCTACGTGGCGCGCCGCAAGTACTGGGACCTCTACGAGGATTGCGAGCATCTGGCGCCGCCCATCGGGGTCATTCCCTATGCCGAGCAGGACGCGCACTCCAGGCGCCTGTTCGACGCCAACGACTGGCGCAAGTTCGACATCACCGGCGAGGACATCCGCCGCTCGCGCCGGGCCTATTTCGCCAACATCTCCTATCTCGACGACAAGATTGGCGAGATCCTCGAGGCCCTGCGCGGAACCCGGCAGGAGGAGGACACGATCGTCCTGTTCCTCTCCGACCACGGCGACATGCTCGGCGAACGCGGATTGTGGTTCAAGATGAGCTTCTTCGAGGGCTCCGCGCGGGTCCCGCTGATGATCGCCGCCCCCGGACTTGCGCCGCGGCGGGAGGAGACGCCGGTCTCCACCATCGACGTGACGCCGACGCTCGGCGCGCTCGCGGGGGTCGATATCTCCGAGATAGCGCCCTGGACCGATGGCGAAAATCTGGTCCCGCTGGCCCGGGGCGGGACCCGCGACACCCCCGTGCGGATCGAGTACGCGGCAGAGGGCTCCCATGCGCCGCTGGTCTGCCTGCGCCAGGACCGCTGGAAATACGTGCACTGCGAACTGGACCCGCCGCAGCTTTTCGACCTTTCGGCCGACCCGCATGAGCTGAGCAACCTCGCCGACGACCCCGCCCATGCCGAGACCGCCGCGCGCTTCGCCGCGAAGGTCGCCGAGCTGTGGGACCTTCCCGCCTTCGACGCCGAGGTGCGTGAGAGCCAGGCCCGCCGCTGGATCGTCTACGAGGCGCTGCGCAACGGCGCCTACTACCCGTGGGATTTCCAGCCCCTGCAGAAGGCCTCGGAACGCTACATGCGCAACCACATGGACCTGAACGTGCTGGAGGATTCCCAGCGCTACCCGAGGGGGGAATGATGCGCGCCCAACCCACCGCCTCCCACTTCGTCGACGGGCGGTATCTGGAAGATAGCGCCGGCCGGGAGATCCTGTGCGTCTACCCGGCTACCGGCGAGACGGTGGCCCGGCTGCACGCCGCCACCCCTGCGGTGATCGAGGCGGCGCTCGCCTCCGCCGCCCGCGCGCAGAGCGAGTGGGCCGCCCTGCCCCCGGCCTCCCGCGGCCGCGTCCTGCGTCGCGCCGCCGACCTGATCCGCGCCCGCAACCGCGAGCTCTCGGAGCTCGAAACCCTCGACACCGGCAAACCGTTGCAGGAGACGCTGGTCGCCGACGCCGCCTCCGGGGCCGACAGCCTGGAGTTCTTCGGCGGCGTGATCGCCGGCCACGGGGGGGAATCCGCGGCGCTGGGCGGCGACTTCGCCTACACGCTGCGCGAGCCGCTGGGCGTGTGCGTGGGCATCGGCGCCTGGAACTATCCCACCCAGATCGCCTGCTGGAAGGCCGCCCCCGCGCTCGCCTGCGGCAACGCGATGATCTTCAAGCCATCCGAGACGACCCCCCTCTGCGCCCTCAAGGTCGCCGAGATCCTGGTCGAGGCCGGCGCGCCGCCGGGCCTGTTCAACGTCGTGCAGGGCTTTGGCGACGTGGGCGCGGCGCTGATCGATGACCCGCGCGTTGCGAAAGTCTCGCTGACCGGATCGGTTCCCACCGGCGCCAAGGTCTATGGCGCGGCCGCCGCGGGGCTGAAGCACGCGACGCTGGAGCTGGGCGGCAAGTCTCCGATGATCGTCTTCGACGACGCCTCGCTGGAGGATGCGGTCGGCGGCGCGATGCTGGGGAACTTCTACTCCGCCGGCCAGATCTGCTCGAACGGCACGCGGGTGTTCGTGCAGGACGCGCTCCACGACCGCTTCCTCGACCGGCTGGCCGAGCGCACCGCCGCCATCCGCCTGGGCGACCCGATGGACGAGGCGACCCAGATGGGCCCGCTGGTCACCGCCGCGCAGCACGCGAAGGTGATGGAGTTCATCGCGGCCGGCCGCGCCGAGGGCGCGCGCCTGGTGCACGGCGGGAATGTCCCGGCCTTGCAGGGCCTTGAAGCCGGTTGTTACGTCGAGCCCACGATCTTCGCCGACGTCGCCGACACGATGACCATCGCGCGTGAGGAGATCTTCGGTCCGGTTCTCTCCCTGCTGCGGTTCCACGAGGAGGAGGAGGCGATCGCGCGGGCCAACGCCACGCCCTACGGGCTCGCGGCCGGCGTGTTCACCGCCAATCTCGCGCGCGGGCACCGGGTGGCGCACGCGCTGCAAGCCGGCATCGTGTGGATCAACCAGTACAACCTGACGCCGGTCGAGATCCCCTTCGGGGGCGTGAAAGCCTCGGGACTGGGGCGGGAGAACGCATTGGCGGCGCTGGAAAACTACTCCCAGCGCAAGACCATCTACGTGGGCCTGACCCCCGTCGACGCGCCCTACTGAGGAGATTGCGCATGTCCACGATCACGGTGCACGGCCGCGCCACCTCCTCCAACGTACAGACGGTGATGTGGTGCGCCGCAGAACTCGGGCTCGAGGTCGAGCGGCTCGACGTCGGCGGTCCCTTCGGGGGGACGCGCACGCCAGACTATCTTGCGATGAATCCCAATGGCCTGGTGCCCACGGTTCAGATCGGGGACGAGACGCTTTTCGAGAGTGCGGCCATCGTGCGCTGTCTCGCGGCGATGCATGGGGACGAGGCGTTCTGGCCCGCCGACCCTCTGGCGCGCGCGCGGCTCGACACGTGGGCGGAATGGGGGAAGGTCACCTTCGGGGCGGCCTTCATCGCGCCGGTCTTCATTCCGCTGGTCCGCCTGAGCGAGGCGCAGCGCGACGTCGCGGCGCTGGAGACCGCCATCGGCGGGCTGAATGCCGTGGTGAAGATCCTGGATGACCATCTGGCGACATCCCCCTGGATCGGCGGAACCTTCTCCTTCGCGGACATCGTGCCGGGCCACCTGCTGTATCGCCTCCACGAGCTTCAGGCGACGGGTGAACTGACCCTCGCCCCGCATCCCAACGTGACCCGCTACTACGAGGCGCTGAAGGGCCGCCCCGCCTTTGCCGAGCACGTGATGATCTCCTTCGACGGTTTAAGGCCGAAGTGAAAGGCGTTGAGATGGAAGCGGATTTCGTCGTCGTCGGCTCCGGCTCGGCGGGCTCGGCGCTGGCGGCTCGGCTGTCGGAGGACGGCAAGCATTCGGTGATCGTGCTCGAGCACGGGGGGACCGACGCGGGCCCCTTCATCCAGATGCCGGCCGCGCTCAGCTACCCGATGAACATGTCCCGCTACGACTGGGGCTATGTCAGCGAGCCCGAGCCCCGGCTGAACGACCGGCGGCTGGTGGTGCCGCGGGGCAAGGTGATCGGCGGCTCGTCCTCGATCAACGGCATGGTCTATGTGCGCGGCCACGCGCGCGACTACGACCACTGGGCCGAACAGGGCGCGGCGGGGTGGAGCTATGCCGACGTGCTCCCCTACTTCAAGCGCATGGAGAGCTGGCACGACGGCGGTCACGGCGGCGACCCGGACTGGCGGGGCCGCGAAGGCCCGCTGCACGTCACCCGCGGCCCGCGCGAGAATCCGTTGTTCCACGCCTTCGTGGAGGCCGGAGCTCAGGCGGGATACGAGCGCACCGACGACTACAACGGCGAGAAGCAGGAGGGCTTCGGCCCGATGGAGCAGACGGTCTGGAAGGGCCGCCGCTGGTCCGCCGCCAACGCCTACCTGCGTCCGGCCCTCAGGCGCGGCAACCTGAACCTGCACCGCTGCCTCGCCCGCCGGATCGTCATCGAGGACGGCCGCGCCACCGGCGTCGAGGTCGAGCGCGGCGGCGCCATCGAGATCGTGCGGGCGCGGCGCGAGGTGATCCTGGCGGCCTCCTCGATCAACTCGCCCAAGCTGTTGATGCTTTCGGGGATCGGGCCGGGCGCGCAGCTGACCGAGCACGGGATCGCCGTCAAGGCGGACCGGCCGGGCGTGGGCGCGAACCTGATGGACCACCTCGAGGTCTACGTGCAGCAGGCCTGCACGCAGCCCATCACGCTCTACAAACACTGGAACCTGTTCGGAAAAGCCTGGTCGGGCGCGCAGTGGCTGCTGTTCAAGCGCGGGCTCGGCGCCTCGAACCAGTTCGAGAGCGCGGCTTTCGTGCGCTCCCGCGCCGGCGTCGACTATCCCGATGTGCAGTTCCACTTCCTGCCGATCGCGGTGCGCTACGATGGCCTGGCGGCGGCGGAGGGGCATGGCTTCCAGGCCCATGTCGGGCCGATGCGCGCCCAGTCGCGGGGCGAGGTCACGCTCCGCTCGGCCGACCCCTCGGACGCGCCGAGGATCGTCTTCAACTACATGTCGACCGAGCAGGACTGGGTCGATTTCCGCCGCTGCATCCGCATGACGCGCGAGATCTTCGCCCAGCCCGCCTTCGCCCCCTTCCGCGGCAAGGAGATCCAGCCGGGCGAGGCGCTCCAGTCCGACGCCGACCTCGACGCCTTCATCGCCGAGCATGCCGAAAGCGCCTACCACCCCTGCGGCACCTGCCGGATGGGTCGGGCGGACGATCCGGGCGCGGTGGTCGATCCCGAGTGCCGGGTGATCGGGGTCGAGGGGCTGCGGGTCGCCGACAGCTCGATCTTTCCGCGGGTCACCAACGGCAACACCAACGCGCCCTCGATCCTGGTGGGGGAGAAGGCCGCGGACATGATCCTCGGCCGTCCGCCCCTGCCCGCCGAGAACGCCGAGCCCTGGATCAACCCGCGCTGGCGCGAGAGCGATCGCTGAACCGGGCGGAGGGGGTCCCCTCCGCCCCGGACCTCAGGCCACGCGGCGACGCGTGAACAGGCCCAGCCCCGCCAGCGCCGCGCCCAGCAGGCCCGCGGCGGCGGGCAGCGGCACGGCCGAGACCTGCGCCTCGGCCAGCAGCGTGTCGCCCGGGGTCACGGGATTGGCCGGCGCATCGGCGAAGGCGAAGATGTAGATCAACGCCTCGGTGTCGGAGACGGTCAGCAGGAACTGATCCGACGAGAACTGGAGGAAGAACTCGCTCGAGTAAGTGTCGTCAAAGTAGCCGACCTGGAAATATCCCCCGAGATCCTCGGAGATATACAGCGCCTCGGGCGTCGCCAGCAGCCCCCAGGCGTAGAGTTCGGGCTCGCCCCACGACGAGCTGGTCGAGGTCATCGTCTCGTTCAGCCCGTCGGTGCCGACGAAGTTCAGCGACCAGTCGGTGATCGAGTCCTGGTCGATCTCGCCCAGCGTGCCGTCGGTGGTGATCGTGCCGGTGACGGTGATCTGCTCGGGCCCGCCGACCAGCGTGGGCAGCGACACCTCGTAAGTGAGCGCAGCGGCGGGCGAGGCGAGAAGGCAGCACAGGGCGGCCGCCCCGGTCAGCAGTCGGTACATTCGGTGGGTTCCCCACGAACCGGGGCGCGCCGCGCATCCCCACGACGCGCGTTTCGACTCCCGAAGGCCACGCCGTCCGGCACGCGCAAGAACGGCGCGCGGCGGCCGGGACGTTGCACCGACTTTACGAAGCGCCCCCCGGAGCGGCAATCGCCCGCCGCCCTGGCATCTTTGGAACGTTTGGAAGACCGATGGAACGATTGGCGCCGATCAACGACCGGTGCGGCTCCAGCGTTCCAGCCGGCGCGCGGCGAGGCCGAGCAGCACGTAGAGCAGCACCGCCCCCAGCGCGAGCACGAAGAGGGCCGCGAACATCAGGTCGGTCTTGGCCCGCCCGTTGGCCAGCAGCATCAGGTAGCCAAGCCCTTTCGAGGCGCCCACCCACTCGCCGATCACCGCGCCGATGGGCGCGTAGACAGCCGCCAGCCGCAGGCCGGAGGCGAGATCGGGCAGCGCGGCGGGCACCCGCAGGCGCATCAGCTCCGACCAGCGCGAGCCGCCCATCACCGCCGAAAGGTCCAGCAGCGCGGGATCGGTGCGCCGCAGCCCGTCGTAGAAGGCCGAGGTGACCGGGAAATAGATGATCAGCACCGTCATCAGGATCTTCGAGCCGATGCCGTAGCCCATCCAGAGCGTCAGGATCGGGGCCAGCGCGAACACCGGCACCGCCTGGCTGAACACCAGTGCGGGCAGCAGCAGCCGGCGGGCCAGCGGCGACAGCGCGAGCTGGATCGCCGTGCCCGCGCCCAGGATCGCGCCGAGCGCCAGCCCCGCCAGCACCTCGACGAGCGTGATCGCGCCATGCTCGGCGATCAGCGCCCGGCTGGTCCACAGCGCCTGCGCGACCCGCAGCGGCGAGGGCAGGATGAAGGGCGCGACCGCCGTCGCCCACACCACCCCCTGCCAGATCGCCAGCAGCGCCAGCGCCGCCGCCAGCCCGCCCGCGGCCGAACCGCCCCTCATGCGCGGGCCTCCGCGACGGGGTCGCGCGACAGCAGGCGGCGGGTCAGGCTCGCCTGTGCGGCCAGCACCTCGGCGCCCGCGGGATCGCGGATCGGCTCGCCGGCGGGGGGCTCGGCCTCGACCAGCCCGGACTCGGTCAGCAGCAGGATGCGATGGCCGAGGCGCGCGGCCTCATGCGCGTCATGGGTCACCAGCAGCACCGTGCGCCCGGCCAGCGCCCGGAAGGCCAGGGCCTGCATCTCGGCGCGGGTGCGCACGTCGAGCGCGCCGAAGGGCTCGTCGAGCAGGGCCACGGGCCGGTCCTCCATCAGCAGACGGGCGAGCGCGGCGCGCTGGCGCATCCCGCCCGAAAGTTCGGAGGGGGTCTTGGCGGCGTGGGGGCCGAGGCCGACCGCCTCGATCATCTCGCGCGCGCGGGCGCGGTCGGGGCGCTCGCGGCGCAGGCGGGCGCCCAGCACCACGTTCTCGCTCACGCTCAGCCAGGGCAGCAGCAGGTCGCTCTGCGCCATCCACGAGACCCGGCCGTCGAGCGGGCGGCCGGCGTCGTCGCTCGCCTCGCCCGCAAAACCCACCCCCGTGGGCAGGCCCGCCAGCAGCCGCAGCAGCGTGGACTTGCCCACGCCCGAAGGGCCCAGCAGGCAGGTCCAGCGGCCGGCGGGCGCCGAGAGCGTGAGCGGGGGCAGCGGCGGGCCGCCCCCCTCGCCGGGAACCAGGTCCAGCCGACCGGTCAGGCGCAGGCCGGGAGGGTGCATTCACTCGGCCGGCGCGGCGGTGACGTCGATCGCGAACCGCTCGACCGGCCAGGCCTCGTCGATCAGCCCGGCCTCGGCCAGGAACGCCTCGAACGTCGCCCAGCGGCCGGCCGAGAAGGCGGCGGGGCGCAGGGCGAAGCGGGGGATGGTGTCGGCCCAGGCTTTCTCGTTCAGCTCGTCGCGCAACTCGGCCGAGGAGCCGGCGAAGATCTCCCAGCTTTCCTGAGGGTGGTTGACGATGAACTGGGTGCCCCGCTCGATCGCGTGCAGGAAGCGGGCGATGACCTCGCGGTCCATGGTCTGGGGGTTGGCGAGGAAGATCAGTTCGTCATAGGCGGGCAGCCCCTCCTCCTCGAGGTAGAAGCATTTGCCGGGCCGGCCCTCGATCTCCATCTGGTTGAGCTCGAAGTTGCGGAAGGCGCCGATCACCGCGTCGACCTGTCCGGACATGACGGCGGGCGACAGCGACCAGTTGACGTTGACCAGCTCCACGTCGTCGAGCGTCAGGCCCGCCTTGCCGAGCACCGCGGTCAGCAGCGCCTCCTCGACGCCGGCGACCGAGTAGCCGATCTTGCCGCCCTTGAGGTCCGCGACCTCCCGGATCGGGCCGTCGGCCATCACCAGCAGGCAGTTCAGCGGCGTGGCGACCAGCGTGCCGACGCGGACCAGCGGCAGCCCCTCGTGCACCTGAAGGTGAAGCTGGGGCTGGTAGCCCACCCCGATGTCGGCGCGCCCCGCGGCGGTCATCTTGGGCGGATCGGAGGGATCGGCGGGGGCCACGATCTCGACCTCCAGCCCCTCCTCGGCGAACCAGCCCTTCTCCTGGGCCACGACGATCGGGCCGTGGTCGGGGTTCACGAACCAGTCGAGCACCAGGGTCAGCTTCTCCTGCGCCGCGGCCGGCGCGGCGGAGAGGGCGAGCGCGGCGAGCGCGGCGGAAAGCGCGGAGGATCGGAGCATGTCGGGCCTCGTCCGGGCGCCGCCGGCGGCGACGCGGTTGCACCACCGGGACGGGCTGACGGAGGCGAGACGGCGGACGCAGGGCGGCCAAGGGCGCGCGCGTCGGATCCGTTTCCCTTCGCCGGCATGACCCGGATCAGGTTCGACGGGTCGATGCGCTCGACGCACCTCTCAGCCCCTGCTGGGACCCCCCGACGGATGCGCCCGAGCTAACGCGCCCTGCCCCGCGCTGTCAACGCGCCCGGCGAGGCGCGGCGCCGACGACCGTTTCACGGCGGCACAGTTTTGCTTTTCACATCGCGCCCGGCGCATGTATATTATTGACGTTACGTCGCCTTGGGCAGGCGATCCGGTTCGAATCGCCCCGCCGCCGCGCCCCTCGGGTTGCGGGGGCGATACTCGACTGCCCGAACGCAAGAAGCCGGCCCGTCGCCGGGCCGGCCTCTCGATCTCCCGTGCGCTGCGAAGCGGGAGGAGGATCAATCGTCGCGATAGACCTTTTCGCGACGCTCGTGCATCTCCTGCGCGGCGAGGCTCAGCGTCGCGATCGGGCGCGCGTCCAGCCGTTTCAGGCTGATCGGATCGCCGGTCACGTTGCAGTAGCCGTAGGAGCCGTCCTCGATCCGGCGCAGGGCCGCATCGATCTTGGAGATCAGCTTGCGCTGGCGGTCCCGGGTGCGCAGCTCGAGGCTGCGGTCGGTCTCGGCCGAGGCGCGGTCTGCGATGTCGGGAACGGACTGGCCGCTTTCCTGCAGTCCCTCGAGGGTGCTGCGGCTTTCGGCCAGGATGCTTTCTTTCCAGTCGGTCAGTTTGCGGCGGAAGTATTCCCGCTGCCGAGGATTCATGAACGGTTCGTCCTCGGACGGAAAATACTCGGCCTCAAGCACGATTTCGGACTTCATCGCCAGGCACCTCGATGCTCGTCTTGCCACCCCGTGGCGACCCGGGCAGGAGCTGGCGGCCTCCTCACCCGACGCGCCGCAGCGTCTGCCGGAGGGCCTGTCGCGCCACGCTCCTCGCGTCGCCGCGGCTTCGTATAGACCCGGGTCACGATTAAGTCACGCGAAAGGTTCGTTACCGACACGCGTTGCAGTCGTTGCTCTTTCTTTCGGCGCCCTGCCGCAAAGGTCCGCACATTTCTGCGGCGCCCGATCCCCTCGGGGCGCGCCCCGACGCGGCGGAACCGCGCGAGGGCGCCTCGCCCTTGCCCATACCCGCCCGTATGTGCAACCAATCCCGTGAGGCGTCCCGACCGCCAGACGGAACGCTCCGGTCAGGAGCGACGTCGGCGGCGGACGCGGGAGAAACGCACCGGGGAGCGGCCGAGGCCCATGAAGTTCGAAGGCACGCGCGACTACGTCGCCACCGAGGACCTGAAAATCGCGGTGAACGCCGCCATCACGCTGGAGCGCCCGCTGCTGGTCAAGGGCGAGCCCGGCACCGGCAAGACCGAGCTCGCGCGGCAGGTGGCCGCCTCGCTCGACCTGCCGATCATCGAGTGGAACATCAAGTCCACCACCAAGGCCCAGCAGGGCCTTTACGAATACGACGCGGTCAGCCGCCTGCGCGATTCCCAGCTCGGCGACGAGCGGGTGCGCGACGTGGCCAACTACATCAAGCAGGGCAAGCTGTGGGAGGCGTTCGACGCCGAGCAGAAGGTCGTGCTGCTGATCGACGAGATCGACAAGGCCGACATCGAGTTCCCGAACGACCTCCTCCAGGAGCTCGATCGCATGGAATTCTACGTCTACGAGACCGGCCGCATGGTGAAGGCGAAGGTCCGCCCGATCGTGCTGATCACCTCGAACAACGAGAAGGAACTGCCCGACGCCTTCCTGCGCCGCTGCTTCTTCCACTACATCCAGTTCCCCGACGCCGAGACGATGGCGCAGATCGTCAAGGTTCACTTCCCCGACATCAAGTCGAACCTGCTGCGCGGGGCGCTGACCCAGTTCTACGACATCCGCGACACGCCCGGCCTGAAGAAGAAGCCCTCGACCTCCGAGGTGCTGGACTGGCTGAAGCTGCTGATGGCCGACGATCTGGACGCCTCCGACCTGCGCCAGAACCCCACCGACGCCCTGCCCCGCCTGCACGGGGCGCTGCTCAAGAACGAGCAGGACGTGCACCTGTTCGAGCGGCTGGCCTTCATGGCCCGCCGCGAGCGCTGAGACGCCCGCCCGGCCAGGCGACGCCACGCGGAGACCGCCGAGACGACGAAAGCCCCGGACCCGCTCCGGGGCTTTCGAGCCTGCGCCGCGCGAAGTCTGCCGAGCCGGCGACTCCCTGACCGCTTGCCCCGCGCCGCCCGCGGCGCCACAACCGCGGGCATGAGCATCGTGATCCGCCCCCTGCGCCCGGCCGACGAGGCCGAGTGGCGCCGCCTCTGGACCCTCTATCTCGAGTTCTACGAGACGACGGTCCCCGAGGCGGTCTACGCCTCCGCTTTCGCCCGGAACCTTTCGGACGAGCACCCCGACCTGAACGCCCTGGTGGTCGAGCGCCCCGACGGCGCCGGCCTGATGGGCCTGGTCCATTACATCTTCCACCGCCACAACTGGCGGACCGAGGATATCGTCTACCTCCAGGACCTGTTCGTGGATCCGGACGTGCGCGGCGGCGGCGTCGGCCGCCAGCTGATCCAGGCGGTCTACGCCGCGGCCGACGCCGCCGGCACGCCCGCCGTCTACTGGATGACGCAGGAGTTCAACTACAAGGGCCGGATGCTCTACGACCAGGTCGCCACCCGGTCGCCGTTCATCCAGTATCGCCGATGATCCTGCTGATCGCTTTTGTCCTGTCCTTCTCGCTGGGCTGGTGGCGGGCGCGCAAGGCCGGCGGGGGCACGGCCGACCGGCTGCGATATGGCGTGATTCACGGCATCGCAGTTGTTATGGTGATCTACATCGTCGCCACCCTCGGCGACTGGCAGGGGTTCTTCAATTGAGCCGGATCGCCATGCTTGCCCTCCTGACCGCAACCCCGCTTCTGGCGGCCTGCGAACACGCCGAGCAGTGGCGCCGGGAGCGTTCGGAGGAGGCCGCCTTCTCGCGCGAGATCGCCGAGATCGACCGCGAAACCTGGTGCGGGGTCTACGACCCAGCGCGCGACCGCCAGTACCTGGGCCCGCCGGCCCAGGGCCTCGACTCGCCGGTGTTCTATGCGTTCGAGCCGATGGGCCTGCCTGACTTCCGGGCGCTGGGCTATGACGCGCTGGTCTCCAAGCGCCTGTGGCACACCGAGGATTCGACGATCGAGGTCGTGACGCTCGTGGCCGCCCAGAGCGGAGGCTCGAGCCTCTCGATCCTGCAGAACGACTCCGACCGGGTGCCGGTGCCGCCGCTCAGCCCCTCGGGCGAGGCGTTTCTGGACTGTCTCAAGGGCCCCTGAGGCGGGGCGCGGCCCGCCTCGCTCCGTCCCTGCCACCCCCGCGCGGGCGCAGCCACGCCCGCTCACGCGTTGGGCGGCGGGATCGGCGACAGGCGCCCGGGACGCCCCGAGGCCGAAAATGACAGACGCCGAGGATGAGGGACGACCGATGCCTGCGATTCTCCCGACTGCGCGCCGCGCTCCGCTGGCGCTGACCTGCCTGCTGACGCTCGCCTGCCCGCCGGCCCTGGCGCAGGAGCCGCCCACGGCCAACCAGGGCCTTTCGGGCCGTCTCCTGCACGAGATGCCGCTCGCCCCCGAGTTCCAGGAGACCGGGACCCGCGTCCTGCGCGCCCGCTGGCTGCGGGTCGAGCCCGGCGGCGTCGTCGCCCGCCACGCCCACGCCGAGCGGCCCTCGATCGAATACGTATTGTCGGGCGAGGCGACCGAGCATCTCGACGACGGCACGACCACGCTCTACCGCGCCGGCGACGTGATTCCCGCCGACCATGCCAAGACCCACTGGTGGACCGTCGGCGAGCAGCCGGTCGAGATCCTGGCCATCGACATCCACGTGCCCCCCGCCCAGTGATCCCCGCCCAATGACCCCGGCCCAGTGAACCCCTGCCGCGCGTGCCGCGGCGCTCCGGGTCCCCTGCCCGGCGTCCCCGGCCCGGCACGCCCCTTGCCGGCGGTCGGCGAATTCCTCGCGGCCGGCCTCGCAAGCCCCTCGACCGGAGCGGGGCATACTTGCTAGTATGCCCCCATGTTCACCGATCTCTTTCTGGGCCTCCGGGAGGCCAAGGTGCCGGTCAGCCTGCGTGAGTATCTCACGTTGCTGGAGGCCATGGACAAGCGCCTGGTGCAGTACGACGTGGAGGGGTTCTACTACCTCTCCCGCTCGGCGCTGGTGAAGGACGAGCGGAACATCGACAAGTTCGACCGCGTCTTCGCCGAGGTGTTCAAGGGGCTGGAGGCGATCTCCGGCGCGCCCGAAGGGTCCGAGGCGATCAGCCTCCCCGAGGAATGGCTGCGCCGGATGGCCGAGAAGCACCTCTCCAAGGAGGAGATGGCCGAGATCGAGGCGCTCGGCGGCTTCGACAAGCTGATGGAGACCCTGCGCCAGCGCCTGGAGGAGCAGAAGGAGCGTCACCAGGGCGGCAGCAAGTGGATCGGCACCGCCGGCACCTCGCCCTTCGGCGCCTACGGCTACAACCCCGAGGGCGTGCGCATCGGCCAGAAGGAATCGCGCCACCGCAAGGCGGTGAAGGTCTGGGACCGGCGCGAGTTCAAGGACTTCGACGACAACGTCGAGCTCGGCACCCGCAACATCAAGGTCGCCCTCAAGCGCCTGCGCCGCTGGGCCCGCGACGGCGCGGACGAGGAGCTGGACCTCGACGGCACCATCCGCTCGACGGCCGAGCACGGCTATCTCGACGTGAAGACCCGGCCCGAGCGGCGCAACGCCGTGAAGGTGGTGCTGTTCCTCGATGTCGGCGGCTCGATGGACGACCACATCAAGGTGATGGAGGAGCTGTTCTCGGCCGCCACCTCCGAACTGAAGCACATGGAGCATTACTACTTCCACAACTGCCTCTACGAGGGCGTGTGGAAGGAGAACAAGCGTCGCTGGTCGGACAAGATCCCGACGCACGACGTGCTCAACAAGTTTCCCCGGGACTGGAAGTGCATCTTCGTGGGCGACGCCTCGATGTCCCCCTACGAGATCGCCTATCCCGGCGGCGCCTCGGAGCACTGGAACGAGGAATCGGGCGAGGTCTGGTTGAAGCGCGCCATCGACAAGTGGCCCTCCTGCACCTGGATCAACCCGGTCCCCGAGCGTCAGTGGCGCTACACCCACTCGATCGGCATGATCCAGGAAATCTTCGCCGGCCGCATGCACCCGATGACCGTCGAGGGCCTGACCGAGGCCACGAAGGAACTCAGCAAGTAGGGCGCAGCCAGCGCAAAGGCGGCGCGTCGTGCCGTGCGTGTGGGACGAGGTCCTGCGCGCGGCCCGTCGCGGGCTGGGCGCGGGTGATGACGGGGGCATGATGACGGGGGCATCCGGTCGTGCGAGGGATCCGGCTTCAACGGAAGCGTCGCTGCTGCCTCGCCCAAGAACCTTGCCCCGGCCAACAGCAGGGCCGCGGCCGTCCTCCGGAACCGTCGATCTGATTGGCATCGACGAAAGACGGTTCCGGAAGCCAGACGCTTCGCGTCAGGCCGCGACGCGGGCGCCGTGGCCCTCGGCCAGCCAGCGGGCGCAGTCGGGGTCGAGCTCGGAGAGCGCGCGGGCCTCGTAGGCGGCGCGGTCGGCTTCGGGCAGGACCGAGGTCCAGCGGCCGTTCACCCCCTTGTTGATGAAGCTCGCGCCGCCCCCGTCCCAGAAGGCGCCGCCGAGCGGGGCGGTCAGGTGGGCGTTGGCCTTCATGTGCTCGAAGGTGCAGGCGCGCAGGATCGTGGGCCAGCGGGCGGGGTCGACCTCGATCCCGAGGAACTCGGCGATGCGGCGCATCTCGCCCTCCATGTCGCGCTTGAGATCCTCGAAATGCACCAGCATCACGTTGGGCAGGTCGCGGATCGCCCACCAGCTGCGCACGTTCTCCCAGTAGGGCCAGAACGGGTGGCCGTCCTGCGCGAGCCAGGCGCGGAAATACTCGACCACGTCGCCCTCGGGCCGGCCGATCGGGGGACCGACCCGGCCCGGCGTGTCGTTGATCGCGGCGTACCAGTCGGCGTTGGCGGTGACATGGTGGTTGTAGAGCGACCACAGCACGTCGCGCCCGTCCCGCCCGATGTAGAGGTACCTGGCCTTCGCAGACATCGCCAGCGCGTCCACCGGCAGGTGGGTCTTCATCACCCGGCGGTGGGTCTGGGCCTCGACCGCGGCGAGCTTCACTTCGGCCGGCGGCAGGCGCAGGTCCATCCAGGGCGAGATCTCCGCGACCGAGAGCGCCTCGTCGCCCCCGAAGATCAGCTGGGCCACGATCTGCTGGGTCCAGGTGGTGCCGGACTTGGCGTAGGTCGCGACGATCACGTCGTCGTCGCGGAACGGGAAATCGTTCCAGATCGTCGAGTCGAAATGGTGGTTGCGCAGCTCGCGGGTCTTCTGCGGAACGGCGGACATGGCGGAGGCTCCCTGTATGGCCGCGTCGGGGCGCGGAGGCGCCGTGGCGGTGGCGCAGGACCGTCCTGCCTCACGCGGCGTGACGTCAGTGTGACGCGCCCGGCGCACGGATCAAGCCGCTTCCCGCGCCGCGCCCGGTTTTTGCTCGCGCCCGGCCGTGACGCGAGGCTGACACGGGGGGCCCGACGCCCTATCTACAGGCGATGCTCAAGCTCCTGCCTTTCCTGCTGGTCATCGGCTACGCCCTCGTCGCCTGGCGCTTCTCCGCCTGGCGGCTGAAGCGCGAGCTGGCCGAGCGCGCGCGCCCGCTCGATCACCCCGAGCTCGAGGCCGCGGTGCGCCGCCTGGGGCGGGCGCTGGAGATCCCCCACCTCAAGGCGCATGTCTACGACGTGCCGGCGTTCAACGGACTGGCCGCGCCTGACGGGCGGGTCTTCGTCACCTCGGGCGTGCTGGACCAGCACCGGCTGGGGCGGGTGAGCACGGACGAGGTCGCCTCGATCGTCGCCCATGAACTGGGGCACGTGGGGCTGGGCCACTCCCGCCGGCGGATGATCGACTGGACCGGGCAGAACGCGATCCGCTGGGTGGCGGTGGCGGTGCTGGGGCGGTTCATCCCCTTCATCGGCCCGTGGGTGGGGGCGATGCTCGCGAGCCTGCTGGCCGCCCGCCTGTCGCGCCAGGACGAGTTCGAGGCCGACGCCTTTGCCGCGGCGGTGATGCGCAAGGCCGGTCTGAACCGGGCGGCGCAGGCCGAGTTGCTGCGCAAGCTCGACAAGATGGGCCCCTCCTCGACCGGGATCGCCTGGCTGATGAGCCACCCGCCCTCCGAGAAACGCGCCCGCGCCATCGAGGCGCTGCATGCCGAGTGGGACGGCGGCAAGGCCCCCGACCCGACGCTGCGCGGCAAGGCCTGATCGCCCCCGACGCCCGACCGGCGCGGCCCCCGATCCGGGGCGGCGCCGGCGGGCGGGTTCAGTAGCGGTAGCCGCCGCGCCGTTCCTCGGCCTCGTCGATGGCCCGGATCGACCACTCGACCGCGTCGCGCATCGCCGCCCCCAGCGCGTCGTCGAAGGCGCGCGCCACCGACAGCATGCCGGGTTCGTCGGCCTCGACCGAACCGGGGAAACTGCGCGAGCCGATGATGATGCCCTGCGGCTCCTGGATCAGCTTCACGTTCAGGCGCACGCGGGCCAGCACGCGCTGGGCCTCGGGGGCCGTTGCGGTCGCGTCGCTCGACTCGCTGTTGAGCAGCTCGCCCTGGAATTCGCGCAGGTCGCTGACCACGGTGAAGTCGTTGCGCAGACCCACCGAACTCTGGCTGACGGCGCCGACCCGGCCGGTGTTCTCGAAGCTCTCGACCAGCAGCCGCTGCACCACCAGGGGCGCGCGGTCCACCCAGCGGGCGCCGGCGAAATACTTCACCTGCAGCGGGTTGGGCTTGATCGCGATGCGGTCGGTGTTGACCGAGGCGTCGGCCGAGGGCTCCTCGATCACGATCTGCGCGTCGACCTGGGGGAGGTCGGTGTCGAACGTGCTCTTGGGCGACAGGGCGTAGAGGTCCGGCGCCGTGGCCACGCCCCCGAGCCGGGCCAGCTCGGCGCAGCCTGACAGGGCCGCGGCCACGCTCAGGGCCAGGAACGCGCGGCGGAAGACGGTCGAGCTCATCGAGAGATCTCCGAGGACTGGGTGCCGAGGATGAAACGCGCCGGATCGCGCTCGACCCGGTTGGAAATGCGCTCGAGGTTGGAGATCAGGCGCCGGCCCTCCTCCACGAAGCGGACGAACTGGGGCAGGCCCGTGCGCAGGAAGTCGTCGACCTGGTACTGGTTGCGGTCCAGCGTCTGGTTGAGGTTGCCGATCAGCTGGTTGGCCGAGCCCGCGGCCCCCTTCACGTCGCCGGTGATCGCCTCGAAGTCGGCCGACATCTGTTCGACGGTCCCTTCCAGCGAGCCGACCGCCTGGCGCACGTCGGCGATGGTGGCGGCGATGTCGCCCTCGACCAGGCCGTTGACGTTGTCGAAGGTGGCCTGGGCCGCGGTCAGCGCCCCGTCGGCCTTGCCCATCGCCTCGGTGATCGCAGCGAGCGTGCCGTTGGCGTTGGCGAAGGTGGCCGAGGCCGTGGCCAACGCCTGCTCGGCCTCGAGCGTCAGCGGCTCGAGCTTGCCCGAGAAGCGCGAGATGTCGGCGCTGACGGTCTGGATCGCCTGGTTGGCGGTGGTCGCGGCCGCGCGCACCTCGGCGACCAGGCTCGGCACGTCGGTCTGCACGACGAGGTTGATGCTCGCGATCGCCTCGCGCGCCTCCGTGGCCGCGAGCCGGGCCTCGGCCACCAGCGCCGCGCCGTCGCCGCGGGCGAGCGTGTCGATCCCGTCCGAGGTCTGCTGGATCGAGGCCATGGTCGCGGTCGCCTGGTCGATGGCGGTCGAGGCCTTGGCCATCACCTCCTGGGTGGCGTCGAGGCGCGCCTGCGTCGTCTCGATCAGCCGGCTGGCGTCGTCCGAGAGAGTGGCGATGCGCTGGTCGAGGTTGATCGTGGTCTCGCGCGCCGCGTCGGCCAGCGGGCCCAGCCGGTCGTTCATCAGCGTGTCGGCCGAGGCGAGCGCGGTGCGCGCCTCGCCGATCAGGGCCTGCCCCTCGCCCTGGGCGAGCGCGTTGACCGTGTCCGAGGTCTGCTGGAGCGAGGCCATCAGCCGGTCGGCGTTGGCCATGGACGTCTTGAGGTCGGCGAGCGTCTGCTCGGCCTCCTGCAGGCGCAGGGCGGCCTGGGCGCCGGCCTCGGCGAAGCGGTCGAGCGTCTCGGCGGCGCGTCCGCCGAGCGCGGTGGTGGTGGTCTGCAGGGCCAGCGCGGCCTCCGAGACGCGGTCGACGGCTTCGGGCACGCGGGTCTGCATCAGGGCGTCGGCGGTCTCGATGGTGCGCCCGACCTGCTCCTGCACGCCGCGGACCGCCTCCTCGGCGGCCTTCAGCGTGGTCTCGCCCTGGGTCAGCAGGCCGGGGATGCGGTCCTTCATCAGCAGGTCGGCCGAGGCGAAGGCCTGGCCGGCGGTGTCGATGGTGGTGGTGGCCGCGTCGATGGTGGCCTTGGACTTGTCGATCGCGTCGGTCGCGGTGCGCAGCGTCTCGTCGGCGGTGTCGGCCAGCGCGTCCAGCCGGTCGGTGAAATCGGTCAGCTTCTTGGCCGCCGCGCCCACGTCGGTCGACAGCGTGTCGACGGTGGTCAGGGTGGCGTTGAGCTTGCCCGACGCGTCCGCGACGTTGGCCAGAATGTCGTTGACCGCCTGCTGGTTCTCGTCGTTGACGAAGCCCTTGACGTCCTCGAGCAGGCTGATCGCCTGGTTGAGCAGCTCCGGCGCGCCCTCGAACAGCGACTGGAAGGCGGAGGGCTTGGAGGGGATCACCTGGCGGCCCGACTGCTCGCTCAGCAGCGCCGCGCCGGACGTGCCGCCCGACAGGGACACATAGCTGACCCCGGTGACGCCCTGCGATTCCAGCGTCGCCTCGGTGTCGGTCTTCACCGGCACGTCGGCGTCGACCTCCAGCGTCACTCGCACCTTCGAAGGGTCGTCTTGGTCGAGGCCGAGGCTGACCACCTGCCCCACCGGCAGGCCGTTGAAGCGCACGCCCCCGGCCTCGTTCAGCCCCGAGACGCTGTCGAACAGCACATCGTAATAGGCGTAGCTGCGGTCGACCTGCACCTTGGCGAGCCACAGCAGGAACCCCAGCGCCCCGATCAGGCCCGCCAGCGCGAAGGCGCCGATCAGGACGTAGTTCGCCCGCGTCTCCATGCGCGTGTCTCCTAGTCCTGGCCCTGCGCGGCGCGCGCGCGGGGGCCGTGGAAATACTCGTGAACCCAGGGGTGATCGACGCTCAGCATGTCCTTCATGCTGCCGGTCACCAGCACCTTCTTCTCGGCCAGCACCGCGATCCGGTCGCAGATCGCGTGCAGGCTGTCGAGGTCGTGGGTCACCATGAACACCGTCAGCCCCAGGCTCTCCTGAAGCTGCTTGATGAGGTCGTCGAAGGCCGCCGCCCCGATCGGATCGAGGCCGGCGGTCGGCTCGTCGAGGAAGACGATCTCGGGCTCCAGCGCCAGCGCCCGCGCGAGCCCTGCGCGCTTGCGCATGCCGCCCGAAAGCTCGGAGGGAAACTTGGTCCCCGCAAAGCCCGGCAGCCCCACCAGACGAACCTTCAGGTTCCCCAGCGCCCGCATCAGCGCGGGCGAGAGCTTGAGATGCTCGCGCATCGGCGCCTCGATGTTCTCGAGCACCGTCAGCGAGGAGAACAGCGCGCCGTCCTGGAACAGCACCCCCCAGCGTTTCTCGACCTCGCGCCGGTCCTTGTCCGAGATCGACAGCACGTCCTGGCCGAACACCTCGATGGAGCCCGACTTGGGCCGGTTGAGCCCGACGATGGTCCGCAGCAGCACCGACTTGCCGGTGCCCGAGCCGCCGACGATGCCCAGCACCTCGCCGCGCATCACGTCGAGGTCGAGGTTCTCGTGCACCACCTGGGGGCCGAACTGGTTGACCAGGCCGCGCACGCGGATCACCGCCTCCCGCTCGGTCGGCGGGGTCGCGTGCAGCGCGTCGGGGGAGCCGTCCATCAAACGCCCATCTCCGAGAAGAAGATCGAGAACACTGCGTCGATCACGATCACCAGGAAGATCGCCGTGACGACCGCCTGGGTGGTGCGCTGGCCGACGCTTTCGGCCGAGCCGCCCACCAGCATGCCCTGCCAGCAGCCGACCACCGCGATGACGATCGCGAAGAACGGCGCCTTCACCATGCCCACGATCAGGTGCCAGACGCCTGTGGTCTCATAAAGGCGGGTGACGAACATGCCGGGCGACACGCCCAGATCCACCCAGGCCATCAGCCCGCCGCCCAGAAGGCCCGCGATGTTGGAAATGAAGCCGAGCACGGGGAGCATGATCAGCAGCGCCAGCGTGCGCGGCACCACCAGCACGTCGATGGGGTCGAGCCCCAGCGTGCGCATGGCGTCGATCTCCTCGCGGATCTTCATCGACCCGATCGAGGCCGCGAAGGCCGAGCCCGAGCGGCCCGCCACGATGATCGAGGTGAGCAGGATCCCCAGCTCGCGCAGGAGCGAGATGGCGATCAGGTTGACCACGAAGACTTCCGCCCCGAACTGCTGAAGCTGGCTCGCGCCCTGAAAGCCCAGCACGATGCCGATCAGGAAGCTCATCAGCGCCACGATCGGGAAGGCGTTGAAGCCCGCCTCCTGCATGTGATGGAACAGCGCCGCGCGGCGCAGGGTCCAGGGGCGCAGGATGCCCGCGGTCAGCCGCGCCAGCGTCAGGCCCAGGAACCCCAGCAGCGACACCGCCGTGTCCTTGATCCCCACGACCGAGGCGCCGATGCCCTCGACCCAGGCCACGAAGCCGCGCCGGCCGGGGGCCGCGTCCTCGGCGTCCGGCAGGGCGCGGGCGACGGTCTCGATCAGGGCGGCGCGGGCGGGCTCTCCGGGGGCGATCTCGACATCCGCGCCCTCGCGCTCCAGCCGGGCCTTGAGCTGCAGGATCAGCCAGGCGCCGGCGGTGTCCAGCGCCTCGACCTCGCTCAGATCCAGCGTCACCGGCTTGCCCGCGGGAGGGCGCAGATCGGCGGCCATCTTCTCGAGCGCCACGAGCCCGGCCACGACCAGGCGGCCGCCGAACCGGGCGACGGCGCGGTCGGGTCCATCCTCGACGGCGAGCGCCGGGGGCGCGGAGCGGGTGAGCGAAGCGGCCATGGCCAGACCCTCGCGGGTGGGACCGGGAATCGCAAGCCCGCTCGCGCGAATGGCATCGCGCGCCTGCCCTCGACGCAGCGGCGCCCGGGCGTCGCGAAGATGGCTTGACGCCGCGTCCGGTCGATGAAACAGTTTCCGCCCAGGTGAATGTTGCGTTTCAGGAAATCGGCGCCGACCGGCCGCGTTGCGGGACGCCGGGCGGGACCGGAAACAAGAGTTTCTGGGAAACGCACCATGACAGCCCGAATCCTTGCCGCCTCGGTCGCAGCGCTGATGACCGCGGCGCCGGCCTGCGCGCTCACCACCTTCGCCCACACGAAATATTCGACCGGGTTCGAGACCGGCCTGGACGGCTGGACCGACTTTTCCGGCGGCACGGTCGAGCGCATCGCGACCCCGCTCGCCCATCAGGGCGGCTGGCTGGCCCTGGCCAGAGGCGGCGAGACCAGCCTCAACGGCCCCTTCTCGATGATGGGCGGCGCGCAGAGCGTCTGGACCGGCGACTGGGCCGTGCAGACGGCGATCTATCTCAACACCGCCTGGGCGCCCGGCACGGGGTTCGAATATTCGGTCGCCGCGAACGGGTCCGACGGCGCGCACCAGCGCGACTTCGTGTTCAACGTCGCCCGCGACGCGGACACGGGCACGGTGCTGGTCAACGCCTCGAACAACAGCACCGGCGACGGCGTCGGCGCGCCGGCCAACCTCGACACCCAGACCGGGCCGGCGAGCCTCGAGGTCACGACCTCCGGCTGGTATGTCTTCGAGCATGTGTTCCGCGACGTGGCGGGCCTGCTGAGCGTGGAGATGAACCTGTTCGGCGAGGGCGACCTGAACACGGCGCTGTTCACCGAGACGCGCGGCCCCGATCCCGAAGACCAGATCCCGTTCGCGGTCGGCGGCAACCGCTACGCCTGGTTCTCGACGGTAGACCTGGACGTCGGGATCGCCTTCGACTCGGTGACGATGACCGAGTCCCTCGCCTCCGCCGTCCCGGTTCCCGCCGCCCTGCATCTGCTGGCCGGCGGCCTCGGCCTTATGGGCCTGGTCTGCCGCCGGCGGCGCGCCTGAAACGACGGGCGGCCTCGCGGCGCCGGCCGCCGCCGCCCGCTGCCGGCCCGACCTCTTTTCGAGCCCAGCCCGCTCCGGCCCGGCCGGCCTGCGGTCCGCGCGTCGATCTCGCGCCCTTGTCGGGGCCGGCGCCCCCGCCCTATGTTCCCAGCGATGCGCCCGGCCGGCCCGCCGGGTTCCCAGCACGCTGCCGGAAAGGCCCCGCATGTCGCTCTTCACGCCCCAGGACGCGCTGGTGGCCACCATGGTCACCACCTCCGCCGCCGACGCCCGGATGAGCTCGAACGAGCTGCTCTCCATCGACACCATCGTGCGCGCCCTGCCCGCCTTCGCCGGCTACGATCCCGACCGGCTGGCCTGGGTGACGCGCACCGTGCTTGACATGCTGTCCGAGGAGGACGGGCTCGACGCGATCATCGGCCTCGTGCGCGAGGCGCTGCCCCTGCAGTTCAACGAGACCGCCTACGCGCTGGCCTGCGACGTGGCGGCCTCCGACGGCTCGGTCCGCCTGACCGAGCTGCGCTGGCTGGAGATGCTGCGCCACGAGCTGGGCGTCGGGCGTCTGGCCGCCGCGGCCATCGAGCGCGGCTCCCGCGCCCGCCACGTGCGCATCCCCGACACGCTCGAAGAAGCCGCCGAATAGGCGGACGCGCGGCCCCGGGCCGATCGCCGGACCCGAAACGGAAGGCGCGCCCGGACCGGGCGCGCCTTCGGGCTGTCAGTAGCCCCCGGCCCAGGCGCGGACCATGCGCCGCTCGAGCTCCCGCGCCCGGCCCAGCCAGCCGCGGGACTTGGCTCCGTCGCCGGTGTCGGCCAGCGTTTCGCGCCGCTCCAGGTCCTCGGAGAAGATCGCGAAGGCGAGCCGGCGCCCCGAGGCCGCGGTGATGTAGCCCGCCAGCCCCCGCACGAAATACATCGTCCCGGTCTTGGCCGAGGCGCGGACGCCCGCAGGCAGCCGCGCCTCGCCCTTGCCGGGGCCGATGTTCACCTCCTTGAGCAGCGGCTCGAGCTCGCCCGCCCGCACCCGGCCGGCGGGGTCGCGGTCGGCGGCGCGCAGGAAGGCGACCATGGCGGCGGGAGTGACGCGGCTGTCCTCCGACAGGCCCGAGTGGTTCATCAGCGCGATCGGCCCCGCCTCGCCCGAGACGCTCGCAACGCTGGTCGCCGCGGCCGGGCTGGGCGCAGGCGCCCAGGCGCCGGGCCGGGCGGCCCCGCGGCTCGCGAGCATCGTCGCCGCGATCCCCGCCGAAAGCGCCGGGCGACCGGCTTCGGGCGCGGTCTCCCGCCCGCCGCTCGGGGTGGCGAAGGCGGCGGCCGAGGCGGTGGGGGCCGGCGGGCTCTGCGGCGGCGGGGCCGAAATCCCGGCTCCGCCGAGCGCGCGCGCGTTGGCCCACGCGTCCATTCGCCGAGCGCTCGCCTCCAGGTCCCCGGGGATCGCGCCGCGCTCCGAAGACGCGGCCATACCAACGGCTTCCGCGGTGAGGTTCGTGGAATACTTGAGCATCCCGTAGAGGATCTCGTTCAGCGGCGCGCTGCGCCGGAAGGCCAGCGTGACCGAGGGCGAGGGCGCGCGCCCCAGCTCCGCCTGCGGCAGCGTTGCGCCGCGCGCGGCGGCCAGGCTGCGGAACACGTCGGCGGCATAGGCCGCGGGCCGGCGCACCGGCAGCCAGCGCTGGCCCTTGCGGTTCAGCGCCCGCTCGAGCACCGTCCAGCGCTCCAGCGGGCCGTCGTCGCGCCGCTCGAAGATCCCGTCCGAGGTCGGCCCGGCGACGATCGCCACGCCCCGCGGGGCGGCGCGGGCGCGCGCGCCGTGGGCCTCGAGCGTGAGGCCGAGGTCGGCGCCGGTGCGCTCCCACTTGAACAGCACCCGGTTGAAGTCGAGGTTCAGCGCCCCGACCGAGGGGTTGTAGGTCACGTCCTCGGGCTGCAGCGGGTCGATCCGCGCCGTCGGCGGCAGCGCCGAGGCGTCAACCACGAAGCGCCCTGTCGCGCCGCGGAACCCCCGGGCCGTCGCCTGGGCCGCCAGCTCGTCGAGCGCGTCGGTGTCGAGCTCGGGATCCCCGCCCCCCACCAGCGCCACGTCGCCCGTCACCCGCCCGTCGGGCCCGGGCGCGGAGGAGGCGGTCAGGCGGGTCTCGAAGCGATGCTCGGCGCCCAGCGTCTCGAGCGCGTAGAGCGCGGTGAACACCTTGGCGACCGAGGCCGGGGGGAACATCTCGTCGGCGAGGCCGCCCTCGAGGATCTCGCCCGAGTCGAGGTCCATCAGCGCATAGCCGACCCGACCAGAGAGGCGGATCGTCTCGGCGATGGGCGCGGCCAGGGCCTTGGCGCGCGGCTCGTCCACCCGCTGGCCCGGCAGGGGCTTGGCGCCGGCGGCGTGGGCGGCGGGGCGCGGCGGGGGCAGCTCGGCGCGCGCGGGCGCCGCGGCCTGCGCGGGGGCCGCGCCCAGGGCGCCGGCCAGCAGCAGGCCCAGGGCCGCCGCAACCCCGAGCCGTCGTCCCATGCCTGTGCGCGCGGGCCGGCCGCCCGGCCGCCCGAGGCTGTCTTCGCGGACTGGCGCCGCCATGTGCATATTGTGTCCTGTCTCGTCCCGATCCGGTCGGCGCGATCTTCGTCGTCGTTCGCCGGTCTGCTCGGCGCGGAGTCTGCCGCAGCCGGGCGCTGCGCTCAACCGTCCCGTGAGGGCGGCGGGGCGTCGCGCCGCGGGGCGGGCCAGTCGCCCGCCTCGCGGATGCGGGTCGAGGACAGGTCCGACATCGCGCCGGTCAGCAGCGTCCAGGCCGGCGGGCGCGCCCGCGCCAGCCCCCGCGCCGCCCCCGCGCCCACCCGGGCGAAGGCGAACCGCTGCGCGGCCGGCGAGAGCCCCGCGCGCAATTGCGAGCCCGGCCGCGCCAGCACCGCGATCGGCGTGGTCATGGCGATCTCCTGCCAGCGGTCCCAGCGGTGGAACTGCGCGAGGTTGTCGGCCCCCATCAGCCACACGAAACGCACCTGCGGATAGCGCGCCCGCAGCCGCCTGAGCGTGTCGGCGGTGTAGCGCGCGCCGAGCCTCGCCTCGACATCGGTGATCTCGACGCGGGGGTGACGCATCAGCCGCCGGCAGGCCGCCATCCGCAGCTCCAGCGAGGCCGGCCCCCTGGCCTTCAGCGGGTTGCCCGGCGAGACCAGCCACCACACCCGGTCCAGCCCCAGCCGGCGCAGCGCCCAGCGGGTGATATGGGCGTGCCCCTCGTGGGGCGGATCGAACGAGCCGCCCAGCAGCCCCACCCGCAATCCCGGCTCGGCCCTCGGAAATCCCTGCACGCGCGCTCCGTCCCTCGTCCGCGGCCGCCGGTCGCCTCGCCGGCTTCCCCGCCTGTTTCCGGGTCCGGGCCCGCCAAGTCAACGCGCGCGGAGGGCGCCAGGCGAAGGCGCGCGGAGGGTCTTGCGCCCCCGACATAGCTGACCTAGGTCAGAGACAGTTCCGCGCCGTCCCGCGGGCCCCTTCCTCGCGACCTCCCGAGCCGTTCCATGACCGTCGATTCCGACCGCGCCGACGCCCTGCCCCGCATCCGCCGCTTCAACCGCGCCGTGACCGCCGAGATCGGGGCGCTCGACGCCTCGTTCCTCGGCCGCGGCCGGCCGATGGGCGAGGCGCGGATGATCCACGCCATCGGCCGCGGCGACCCGGAGGCGGGGCGCGAGGTCGCCGACATCCGCGACGAGCTGCGGCTGGATTCGGGCCTCGCCTCGCGGCTGCTGCGCTCGCTCGAGGCGCAGGGGCTGGCCGAGGTCCGCCGCCACGCCCAGGACGGACGGCGGCGCGTCGCCCGCCTGACCGCCGCAGGCCGGGCCGAGAACGCCGCCTACGACCGCCTCTCGGACCGCCGCGCCCGCGCCCTGATCGATCGGCAGGGGCGCCGCGGCGCGCTCGCCCTGCTCGAGGCGATGGATCGGGTCTCCTGCGCGCTGGGCGCCGACCGCATCGTCATCGCGCCCGTCGATCCCGCCTCGGACCCCGCCCGCGCCTGCCTCGAGCGCTACTACGACGAGTTGGCCCACCGTTTTCCGAAGGGGTTCGAGGTCTCCCTCTCGCGCGATCCCCAGGCCGGCGACATGCGCGCCCCGCGCGGGGCCTTCCTGGTGGCGACGCTCGACGAGCTGCCGCTCGCCTGCGCGGGTCTGAAGGGGGCCGAGGGGTTCGCCGAGGTCAAGCGGGTGTGGGTCGCGCCCGCCGCGCGGGGCCTCGGCCTCGCCTCGCGCCTGATGGCGGCGGTCGAGGCGCAGGCCCGGAGCCTGGGCGTCGGCCTGCTGCGCTTGGACACCAACCGCGCCCTGCCCGAGGCGGCCTCCCTCTACCGTCGTCTGGGCTGGACCGAGATCGAGCGCTTCAACGACGATCCCTATGCGGAGCTGTTCTTCGAAAAGCGCCTCGGTCCCGGCGCCCCTTGATCGCCACACTGCGGAAACCGCCTCCAAAACAGGGGCCAGAACCACGAACTGCCGTTACGTCATGGATTGAGAGGCACGTGGTGCGATTGACTTTGCGTCAGAGGATTCACCCAGATGAACACGATCCCGGCCGACTCGCCGGCGCGGGACGCAGACCTGGGACGCGTCATGCTCAATTCGACGAACTGTTCCTTGCGTAAGATGCCCGCCGCCGTTTTCGCGGCCACGCTCGTCCTCGCCGCCGCCCCGGCGCTGGCTGTGCCGAGCTACACGATCCAGGGCCTTGGGGACCTGCCCGGGGGAAGCGCCTACAGCTACGCCGCCGCGGTCAACGCTTCGGGGCAGGTGGTGGGCATGAGCGGCGCCACAACCGGGCAGCGTGCCTTTCTTTGGGACAACGGGGTGATGACCAACCTCGGCGACCTGCCCGGCGGGAGCGATTCCAGCTACGCCTTTGCAATCAGCGACCCGGGCCTTGTCGTGGGCCGCAGCTACGCCACCCCGATCGGCGTCCACGGGTTCCTTTGGGACAACGGCACGATGACCGACCTCGGCGATCTGGCGGGGGGAGACGACATCAGCTACGCCTTCGGGGTCAACGCATCGGGCCAGGTGGCAGGCTACAGCAACGCCGCGACCGGGGACCGCGCTTTCCTGTGGGCGAACGGCGTGATGACCAACCTCGGCGACCTGCCAGGGGGGAACAACTTCAGCCGCGCCCACGGCATCAACGACGCCGGCCAGGTGGTGGGCTTCAGCAACGCCGCGACAGGGGACCGCGCTTTCCTTTGGGACAACGGCGTGATGACCAACCTCGGCGACCTGCCGGGGGGCGGCGACTACAGCCAGGCCTACGGGATCAACGCGTCGGGCCAGGTGGTGGGAGTCAGCGTCGCCACGGCCGGGCAACACGCTTTCCTTTGGGAGAACGGGGTGATGACCGATCTAGGCACCCTGCCGGGAACGAACGATCTCTCCAGGGCCCTCGCCATCAACGACGCGGGCCAGATCGTAGGCTACGCCCAAAACCGGAGCACCAATCAGCGCGCTGCGCTTCTGTGGGATGACGGAGCGCTCATCAACCTCAACGACGTCATCGTCGACGGGATGGGCTGGACGCTCCGCGAGGCCAACGGGATCAACGACTCCGGCCAGATCGTCGGCTACGGAGCCAGCCCAGAGGGCTACGATCAGGCCTTCCTGCTGACCCCGGTCGTCGAGGGCGGCGCCGAGGTTCCCGTTCCCGCCGCCCTGCCCCTCCTCGGCACGGCGCTGGCCGGGCTGGTCGGCCTGCGGGCGCAGCGTCGCCGGACCGCCTGACCCCCTGACCTGCAATCCCCGCCGCGCGCCCTGTCGCCGGCGGTCTCGAGGCGGCGTCCCTCCCGGGGCGTCGCCTCCTTGCTTTTCAGCCCCCGGTTCGCCGCTGCGGCGCCCCCCGCATTGCCTCCACGCGCCGCCCCCGATAGAACGCCGCCAACCCCGATTACCCAGGCAAGGACCCCCGCATGGCCTCCTACCAGTACGTCTACCACATGGACGGCGTCTCCAAGACCTATCCGGGCGGCAAGAAGTGCTTCGAGAACATCCGCCTGAACTTCCTGCCCGGCGTGAAGATCGGCGTCGTGGGCGTGAACGGCTCGGGCAAGTCCACGCTGATGCGGATCATGTCCGGCGAGGACAAGGATTTCCAGGGCGAGGCCTGGGCCGCCAAGGGCGCCAAGGTCGGCTATCTGCCCCAGGAGCCCAAGCTCGACGAATCCAAGACCGTTCGTGAGAACGTGATGGAGGGCGTGGCCGAAAAGACCGCGCTCGTCGAGGAATACAACGCCATCGCCATGAAGATCGCGGAAGACTACACCGACGAGCTCATGGAGAAGATGACCGAGCTCCAGGACCAGATCGACGCCCAGAACCTGTGGGACATCGACAGCCAGGTCGACGTCGCCCTCGAGGCGCTGCGCTGCCCGCCGGACGACGCCGACGTGGCCAGCCTTTCGGGCGGCGAGAAGCGCCGCGTGGCGCTGTGCAAGCTGCTGCTCGAAGCGCCCGACATGCTGCTGCTCGACGAGCCGACCAACCACCTCGACGCCGAGACCATCGCCTGGCTGCAGAAGCACCTGATCGAATACAAGGGCACGATCCTGATCGTGACCCACGACCGCTATTTCCTCGACGACATCACCTCGTGGATCCTCGAGCTCGAGCGCGGCCGCGGCATCCCCTACGAGGGCAACTATTCCTCCTGGCTCGAGCAGAAGGCCAAGCGCCTCGCGCAGGAAGCGCGCGAGGACAAGTCCCGCCAGCGCGAACTGTCCAAGGAGCTGGAGTGGGTCCGCTCCAACCCCAAGGCCCGTCAGGCCAAGTCCAAGGCCCGTCTCAACCGCTACAACGAGATGGCCGAGCGCTCCGAGAAGGAACTGGTCGGCAAGGCCCAGATCATCATCCCCAACGGCCCCCGCCTGGGCGGCAAGGTGATCGAGGTCGAGAACCTCAAGAAGGGCTTTGGCGACAACCTGCTGATCGACGGGCTGTCGTTCTCGCTGCCGCCAGGCGGCATCGTGGGCGTAATCGGGCCCAACGGCGCGGGCAAATCCACGCTGTTCCGGATGCTGACGGGTCAGGACCAGCCCGACGACGGCAAGGTCGAGTTCGGCGACACGGTGAAGCTGAGCTACGTGGACCAGTCGCGCGACTCGCTCGATCCCAACAAGAACGTCTGGGAAGAGATCTCCGACGGGCTCGACATCATCAAGCTGGGCCAGGCCGAGGTTCCCTCGCGCAACTACGTGGGCGCCTTCAACTTCAAGGGCTCCGACCAGCAGAAGAAGATGTCGCTGCTCTCGGGCGGCGAGCGCAACCGCGTGCATATGGCGAAACTGCTGCGCTCGGGCGGCAACGTGCTGCTCCTCGACGAGCCGACCAACGATCTCGACGTCGAGACGCTGCGCGCGCTGGAGGACGCCCTGCTGGAATTCGCCGGCTGCGCCGTGGTCATCTCGCACGACCGCTGGTTCCTCGACCGCATCTGCACCCACATGCTGGCCTTCGAGGGCGACAGCCACGTCGAGTGGTTCGAGGGCAACTTCGAGGACTACGAGAAGGACAAGATCCGGCGCCTCGGCCCGGATTCGGTCGAACCCAAGCGCATCAAGTACAAGAAGTTCTCGCGCTGAGCGCGTCGACGCGGTGAAAGATCGGGGGGCTCCGGCGCGCGACGCCGGGGCCCCTTGCGCGTTCGGCCGCCTGGCCCGCCCCCCGAGTCCACAGGACGACCCGCCATGTTCCGCGACCTGATCCTGATCTGCATCGTGCTGCCCTGCGCCGTCGCCTTCAGCCAGGTCCCGACCTACGCCCAGCAATACACCCAGCGCCTGGGCGGCGCGGTGAGCGAGCTCGAGCGTTCGGTCGCCGAATACCAGGCGCTGGCCGCCCGCCAGAACATGACCCTGACCGAGTTCGTCGACAGCCTGCAAGGCAACGCCCAGGTCGAGGACACCAAGGCCGTGATCCTCGGTCAGGCCGAGCGCCTGAGGCGGATGCGGGCGGACCTCGCCAGCCTCTCCGACCTCGACTGGCGCCCGCAGTCGCTGATCCCGCGCCTCAACCGCTTCGGCCACCGCGACGTGCAGACGGGGACCTGGGAGGCGTTCCAGCCCGCCCTGCCGGTGACGCTCGCCGGCGCGATGTGGCTGGGGCTGGGGGTCCTTTTCGGCCTGCTGATCGCGGGCGTCCTGCGCGCCCTCTCGCGTCTGCTGTTCGGCCCCCGCCGCGCCCGCCTCGGCGGACCGCCCCCCGGCCGCGGCTGAGCCTCCCGACCGCCCGGGATCGACAGGACGCCGAACCCCGGCCGGGAGGGGCGGACGCCGGCGCGCGCCGGCTTTCACCTCCGCTTCATGGCGCATGACGCAACGTCATTTCGTTGCTTCGCAGGTTTTGGGGGATGCCGCCGATGACCCGCCAGGAATGGACCCGCGTGCAGGCGCGGCTGCACAAGCTCGGCTTCAACCCCGGGCCCATCGACGGCCTGCGCGGGCGCCTGACGCTGACCGCCGTGCGCCGATTCCAGCGCTCGCGCGGGCTGGTGGCCGACGGCATCGCCGGCCCGATCACCCTCGCGGCCCTGTTCGAGGGGCAGTCCGCCCCGCCCCCCGCCTCGATCGACGCCATGCCCTGGTTCGAGGAGGCGCAGCGCCTGGTCGGCGTGACCGAGACCCCCGGCCCCGCCAGCACCCCCACGATCATGGCGATGGCCGAGGCGCTCGACATCGACTATTCGGGCGACGACGTCCCGTGGTGCGGCCTCTTCGTGGGCCACTGCATCGCGGCCGCCCTGCCGGACGAGGGCCTGCCCGCCGTCGTCCTGCGCGCGCGGGCCTGGGAGACCTTCGGCCAGCCGTGCGAGCCCCAGGTCGGCGCGGTGATGGTGTTCTGGCGTTCGAGCCTCGCCTCGGGCAAGGGCCACGTCGGCTTCTACGCGGGCGAGGATGCGGGCGCCTACCTGATCCTCGGCGGCAACCAGAGCGACGCGGTCAACACCGTGCGCGTGGGCCGCGACCGTTTCCTCGCCGCCCGCTGGCCCCTCACCGCCCTGCCCCCCGGCGGCGGGACGCTGCTGGTCGACGCCGGCGGCGCGCTGTCCACCAACGAGGCCTGAGTCGGGCCGTCGACGCCGCGCGGCTGCTCACCGGTCGATTGTCCGCCCTGATCCGGTGAGCATTCAAGAGCGTCCAGACACGTCGGCCGGCCCCGTTCGCGGCGGGCTCGGATCCGCGCCGCCTCCCGACCCCGGGAGCGGTCGCGGCCGCCCGCTCCCGAGCCCCCTGCCATCCGACCGGCGCCATCCTGGCGCCTCGGCGTTGCAAACCCTCCCCATCGCCGCCGAATTCCCCGGCCAGCCTCTCCACCGCTTGCGGAGAGGAGCGGCGCCATGGACCGGGTTCAGTCCCACATCGCAACAATCGATCTCGCAGTCATCGCCGTCTACCTCGCGATCGTGCTGGCCATCGGCATCTGGGTCGCGCGGCGCACCTCGACGGGCGAGGACCTGTTTCTCGCCGGCCGCTCTCTGGCCTGGGGGGCGATCGGGCTCAGCCTGTTCGCCTCCAACATCTCCACCACCACGCTGATGGGGCTGACCGGGGCGGCCTACAGCTCGGGCATCGCCACCTCGGCGTTCGAGTGGATGGCCGGCATCCCCCTGTTGCTGCTGGCCTTCGTGTTTGCGCCCCTGTTCCTCAAGGCCCGCATCACCACCACGCCCGAGTGGCTGGACCTGCGCTATTCGCGCCCGGTTCGCCTCTATTTCTCGGGTCTGACGATCCTGTTCACCGTCATCGTCGACACCGCCGGCGGCCTCTATGCCGGGGGCGTGGTGATGACCACCTTCTTCCCCGAGGTCCCGCTCTGGCTCGCCTGCGCCGTCATCGGCCTGTTCGCGGGGGGCTACGCCGCCGCCGGAGGGCTCAAGGCCGTGGTCTACACCGACGTCCTGCAGGCCGTCGTGCTGATTGCGGGCTGCGGGGTCACCGCGCTGATCCTGTTCGGCGAGCTCGACTATTCCTGGTCCCGGGTCACCGAGGCGCTGCCCGAGGGCCACCTCTCGATGGTCCGTCCGATCGGGGACGAGGACCTGCCCTGGACCGGCCTTGTCGCGGGCATCTGGCTGCTGGGGTTCTGGTACTGGGTGACCAACCAGTACATCGTGCAACGCGTGCTGGGCGCCCGCTCGACGCCGGACGCGCAGCGCGGCGCGCTGCTGGGGGGCCTGCTGAAGATCCTGCCGCTGTTCCTGATGGTGCTGCCCGGCGCCATGGCCGCGCCCCTGCTGCCCGACATCCCCGAGCCCGACCAGGTGTTCCCGGTGATGATCACCACCGTGCTGCCCGCCGGGCTGACGGGCCTGGTGCTCGCGGGGCTGATCGCGGCGATCATGTCGACGGTGGATTCGACGCTGAATGCGGCCTCGGCGCTGATCGTCAACGACTTCGCCACGCCGCCCGAGCGCAAGCTCGAGGCGCGCAAGGCCCGTCGCTGGGGCACGCTCTGCACTCTGACCCTGATGGTAATCGCGGTGATCTGGGCGCCGCTGATCCAGTTCGCCGGCGGCATCTGGGACTACCTGCAGCAGGCGTTCTCGATCATCGTGCCGCCGGTGGTGGCGCTGTTTGTCTACGGCGCCTTCTCCCGCCGCCCCACAGGCCCCGCGGCGCTGACGACGCTGCTGACCATGCACGGGCTGGGGCTGGTCCTGTTTGCGCTCTCCCAGTTCGGCGTCTGGCCGCTGCATTTCACCGAGACGGTGACGGTCATGACCCTGTTGTCCTTTGCCGTCCTCCATGTGCTCAGCCGGCCCGGCGCCGAGCCCGATCCCGCGCTGATCTGGCGCCCCTCCGACGCGCTGGCCGGGCGCGCGGACGACGCGACCTCCGCCCTCTGGGACGTCCGGGTCTGGGGCGTGGCGCTGGCGCTGGCGATGCTTGCGGTGCTGGTCTGGTTCTGGTGAGGCCCGGGCGACCTGCGCCGAGGGCCTTCCCCTGCGCCGCCCGCTGACGCATAACCCCCGCGCCAAGACCGACTCTAGGCCCACCGGAGGCTTCCATGCACGACATCCGCCAGATCCGCGAGAACCCCGCCGCGTTCGATGCGGCGCTCTCCCGTCGGGGTGTACAGAATGCTTCCACGTATTTGCTTGAGATTGATCGCCACCGCAGGTCCAATATTGCCGCGGCCGAGGCAGCGCTGGCCGAGCGAAATGCAACCTCCAAGCTTGTCGGCAAGGCAAAGGCGATCGGCAACGAAGCCGAGTTCGAGCGGCTGCGCGCCTTGGTGGCAGTCCAGAAGGCGCAAATTTCGCGCTTGGAGGCGGTTGCCAAGGCGGAAGAGGAAACACTCCGCAACGCCCTCCTTTCGCTGCCGAATCTCCCGCTGGACGAGATCCCCGACGGCAACGACGAAGCCGACAATGTCGAGCTGCGTCGCTGGAGCAGCCCCCGCGAGTATGCCTTTGATCCCAAGGAGCATTTCGAGATCGCCGAGGCCATGGGCCTGATGGATTTCGCCGCTGCCGCGAAGCTCTCGGGCGCGCGGTTCGTGGTGCTCAAGGGGGCGCTGATCCGGCTGCACCGGGCTCTGGGCCAGTTCATGCTCGACACCCATGTCGAAAAGCATGGCCTGACAGAGGTCTGGACCCCGGTCCTGGTGCGCGACGAGGCGATGCTGGGCACCGGCCAGCTCCCCAAGTTCGCCGAGGACTCCTACCGCACCGAGAACGGTTGGTGGCTGATCCCGACGGCGGAAGTGACGCTGACCAACCTCGCGGCCGGCGAGATCCTCGAGGCCGCCGCCCTGCCGCAGCGCTACACCGCGCTGAGCCAGTGCTTCCGCTCGGAGGCGGGCTCGGCGGGCAAGGACACCCGCGGCATGCTGCGCCAGCACCAGTTCGAGAAGGTGGAGATGGTCTCGGTCGTGACCCCCGAAGAGGGTCCGGCCGAGCTCGATCGCATGACAGAATGCGCCGAGAACATCCTGAAGGCGCTGGAGATTCCTTTCCGCACCATGGTTCTGTGCACCGGCGACATGGGCTTTGGCGCCCGCCGCACCCATGACATCGAGGTCTGGCTGCCGGGCCAGGGCGCCTATCGCGAGATCTCCTCGTGCTCGCTCTGCGGCGACTTCCAGGCCCGTCGCATGAACGCCCGCTATCGCCCTCAGCCAGAAGCGAAACCCGAGTTCGTGCACACGCTCAACGGCTCCGGTCTCGCCGTCGGGCGCGCGCTGATCGCGGTGATCGAGACCTGGCAGCGCGCCGACGGCGGCATCGACATCCCCAAGGTCCTGCGGCCCTGGATGGGGGGCAAGTCGACCATCGCCGCGGACGGCTCGCTCGCCTGAGGCCGGCGCTCGCGAATATCGCTTGATCGGGCCCGGAATCGGCGTATTGACGATTCCGCGCGCCGCCCCGCGCGGGGGGGCGCAGCGGGTTGCAGGAAAGCCCTGCAACCCGCTGCGGTCCCTCATGAAACCTCTCTTGCAACAACGTCCGGACGGGCGGCCCGGCCTTACGGAATATCGCGGCCATGATGACGGTCCGCTGCTATCTCGCCCCCTCGTCCATCGAGGGCCTCGGGGTGTTCTGCCATGAGCCGATCCGCAAGGGCGACACGGTCTGGCGCTTCGACGACCGCTTCGACCAGCGCCTGCCCCGCAGCCTGGTCGAGTCCGCCGACCCGGTGATGCGCGAGTTCCTCGAGCGCTATGGCTACGACCACCTCGACCACCCCGACCACCTGTTCCTGGACGCGGACGAGGGCCGGTTCATGAACCACGCCGACCAGCCCAACACGGACTTCCGGGGCGCGGACTTCGGCATCGCGCTGCGCGACATTCCCGCGGGCGAGGAGCTGACCTGCGATTATCGCGAGTTCACCTTCGGCGAGCTGCACATGCAGCCCTCGCGCCACCGCGTCGCGGCGCTGGCGGCGGAATAGCGCCCGCCTGCGGCCAGACGAGGCGTCGCCGCCTCGTCGCACCCCCGAAAGGATCGCCTCTGCGGCCCGCGCCCGGCTGGACCTCGACCCCGGGCGCGGGTAATCCTCGGTCCATGCGTCAACGCTCCGGACCCTTCGCGGCATCGACGGGGGGCGGAGCAGCGGGGGCTCCATGCGAATTCTGATCACCAACGACGACGGCATCACCGCGCCCGGACTGCGCGCGGCCGAGGACATCGCCCTGGCCCTGGCGGGCCCCAAGGGCGAGGTCTGGACGGTCGCGCCCGAATCCGAGCAGTCGGGCGTCGCCCATTGCATCTCCTACACCAAGCCGATGCGGATCAATCCGCTGGGCCCGCGCCGGTTTGCGGTCGACGGCTCGCCGGCCGACTGCGTGATCGTGGCGCTGAGCCACATCATGGCCGACTGCCCGCCGGACCTGATCCTGTCGGGCGTCAACCGCGGGCACAACGTGGCCGAGGACGTGGTCTATTCCGGCACCGTGGGCGGCGCGATCGAGGGGACGCTGGCGCGCGTGCCCTCCATCGCGCTCAGCCAGGGCTACGGCCCCGACAACCTCGAGCTTGACGACATGTTCGAGGGCGCGCGCCGCGCCGGCCCCGACGCGGTGCGCCGCGTGCTTGAGATGCCGTGGGAGCCGACGGCCGATTACGGCCTGTTCTACAACGTCAATTTCCCGCCCGTGCCCGGCGACAGGATCCAGGGGATCCGGGCCGCCAACCAGGGCCGCCGCCCCGGCGGCGCCTTCAAGGTCGAGGAGACGCTGGCCCCCAACGGGCGCGCCTACTTCTGGCTCGCCCACGCGCGCGGAAACGAGCTGAGCCCCGAGGGCACCGACGCCCGCGGCACCGCCGAGGGCTGGATCACGGTCACGCCGCTGCGCTGCGACCTGACCGCCCACGACCGGCTCGCCGACGTCGAGGCGGCGCTTGCGGGCGACGCCGCGCGGCGCACGGCCTGAACGGAACGGGGGACCCATGACGGCGGGCGAACGCGACGGGACGGCCGAAGAGGTGATGCAGCTGATCTTCGCGCTGCGCTCGAAAGGCGTGACCGACAAGCGCGTGCTGGACGCGATCGAGAAGACGCCGCGCGCGGCCTTCCTCGACCGTTCGTTCAAGGACCGCGCGTGGGAGGACATCCCCCTGCCCATCGCCTGCGGGCAGACCATCTCCCAACCCTCGGTGGTCGGGCAGATGACCCAGGCGCTGGGGGCGACGGCCCGGTGCAAGGTGCTCGAGGTCGGAACCGGCTCGGGCTACCAGGCCGCGATCCTCGCCCGGCTCGCCCGCCGGGTCTATTCGGTCGAGCGGCACCGCCCGCTCGCCCGCCAGGCCCGCGAGGTGATCGAGCGTCGGCTGCACCTGTCCAACGTCTCGATCATGACCGCGGACGGGGCGCTGGGGCTGCCCGACCAGGCGCCCTTCGACCGCATCATGGTCACCGCCGCGGCCGAAGACGTGCCCGCCATCCTGCTCGAGCAGCTGCGCGAGGGCGGGGTGATGGTGCTGCCCGTAGGCCAGACCGACGATGTGCAGCAGCTGCTGCGGGTCGAAAAGACCGCCGAGGGTCTTCAATATTCCGAGCTTTCGCCCGTTCGCTTCGTCCCCCTGCTTGAGGGCGTGGCCGCGGACGTGGTTGACTGATCCCCGATCCCTGAGCGGCGGGGCCGGATACGCCGGCCCCCCCCCCGCCCCCCCCCCGCCCCC